>JANQFY010000060.1 GCA_028277585.1 Sedimentisphaerales bacterium | reverse complement strand
CCTGGTCAGCCAGAAGAACCTGACCGATGACGACGGGCCGTACATCGAGGTCCAAAGCGGGCCCTTGCCCACGCAACCTCCTGTCGGGGCAAGAGCATGCCATACTCGGACTGGGTGGGCAAGGGCCCGCTTTGGACCTCGATGTACGGCCCGTCGTCATCGGTCAGGTTCTTCTGGCTGACCAGGCCGAACTCCCATGTACCCCAGGTCCAGGCCTTCTTGCCGCTGAGTTCGTAATGATCCGCTACCTGCACCACCCCCTGATCGGCGTCCACATCGTAGGCGCCGAAGAAATCGAATATGCAATCCACCGAAAAGATCGACGCCCAGGTCTCGTAGTTCTTCAGCCAGGACAGGTCCTTGCCTTCGTGAACGGGCCAGTCGAAGAACTCGACGCCGTTGTGGTCCGTTCCCAGCGTCATGGGATAGATGAAACGCGTCCCGGATTTGTTCGGAAACGCGGTGCAATTCCAGAAGTAGTAGGGGTTAATCGCGTCAGTCGGGTTGAAGATACGAATCTGCTCGTCGAGATAGGACTTGCCCGGATGCAGCGTGACGCGAACCGTCCAGCGCGTCCGCAAGCTCTTCTCCAGATTGCTGACCTCCAGGTACGCCGAGCCGTTGCGATTCGTCCCCACCAACGCATCGACGGGTGAGACAATTGTGACGGTGTGCACCTGGGGGCCGGCGTTCCATTCCACCCCGCCGCTAATGAAGGCGCCGCGCATCGCGATCATGCTGGGCTTGATCACGTTGTTGAGATGGAAGGTCTCACGGCCGGTGATCTTGTCCAGCACCGAGTGCAATCGTCCGCCCAACTCGGGCAGACACGTGACCTTCAGATACTCGTTCTCCAGAAACAGCGCCTTGTAGGTGCGATCGACCTTCTCCCGATAGAGATGGTCCTGCATGGTGTAGGGATAGATGATCGCTCCCTTGACGGTGGTGGACAGCTTGCTCCCCTCCTCCAGGGCCCAGAACTTAGGATTGACATCCTCGGCCCAGCCATAGGTGGGAATCACAATCTCACCCTCCCACGCCTTGACCCTAGCCCAGCCTCGTCCGGCCAGGGACAGCACTAGAATCACCAGAAGAACACACATCAATCGATCACGTTTCGCACTCGTCATAGTCGCCGCCCGCCTTTCATGCGTTGGTGCCCCATGCTATCGTCGTCCCGTCCCGAAATCAGTCCGGCTCCAGTTCATCCGTACGCCGCAGCTCATATCGTTCTCTGAGCGAGATCTTACCGCAATCATCCTGCTATGCAACCATTGGGTGGTCCCGCCCCGCCGTCCGTGACGTTTTCTGTCACCGTCCGGTGAATATTTCGCGACCGGGAACGTCTGTTGTCATAGAAACGTTGAGAGTCGCTTTCGTTATAGGAGAACCAGTGATGCAGGCGATCAACTACCATTGCCCCAAATGCTCGAACGCCGACTACGAAACAGGGGAAATGAGGGCCGCGGGTGGTTTCTGGAGTAAGATCTTCAACGTCCAGACCCGCCGCTTCTCCACCGTCACTTGTACGAAATGCCGGTATACGGAGATCTACCAAGCCGAAACGAGCATGCTGGGCAACATTTTCGATATCTTCACCAACTAACATTCGCGCGATCGAAGCGGAACTCGCCAAGGAGCTATTCGATGATAGCAGCAAATCTCTCCCAACAATCACCGTACGCTATCGGCTGGGGCACACTGGCGCTGATCAACGCCGGCCTGGCCCAGGGGAAGAATCGCAGCGGCCTGAACTGGTTCCTGGCCTCGCTGTTCCTGGGCCCAATCGCCACCTTCTTCATCGTGATCTCCGACCCCCTGCCCAAAGGCTGAAGAACCTCCACGCACTCGGCTAACGACTTTCCGTGCCAACACCCCATCAATCTGCTAGAATCGGAACCCTGCTGAGAACCGCATAGGGCAGGGTTCTGGTCGCCATGAACCGATGGGAAGAAGACACTCAACTCACAAGGAGAGTCGGATGAGTCGCCAAACCAAGCATACTGTGATCGTGCTAGCTGCCGCCCTCGTTGGAGTCGGGTCTTCCGTGCTGGCGGCCCCTCAGGAGTTGGAAGCCAAGATCGAAGGCAACCAGGTGATCGTCACCATCGACGGCGCCGTCTTCACCTGTTACAAGTTCGATTCGGCGCAGAAGTATCCCTACTTCTGGCCCGTCAATGGGCCCAGCTCCGGCCAGTCCGTCACGACCGAGACGTCCCAGCCGTACCCCCATCACCACTCCCTGTTCTTCGGCTGCGACCGCGTCAACGGGGGCAACTACTGGCAGGACGTCAACGAACGGGGCCAGATCGTATCGAAAGGCCCTAAGCTCGTCAAGTCCTCGGGGCAGCGTATCGTGATCATCGATAGCTGTCACTGGCGTCAGCCGGGCAAAGAGCCGATCATGCGCGATACGCGGCGTATCCGTATCACCGCGCCGAGCGAGGGATTGCGGTACATCGACTTCCAGATTCATCTCGAACCGTTGACCGACATCACCATCCTCAAGACGAACCACGCCCTGTTCTCGGCCCGCATGGTGCCGGAGCTGAGCGTCAAATCGGGCGGCACGCTCATCAACGCCGAGGGCGGCAAGACCGAGAAGGGGACCTTCGGCGTCCGCTCTCCCTGGTGCGACTACTCCGGCACCCGCCACGGAAAGGTCGAGGGGCTGGCCATCTTCCAGCACCCGAGCAATCGCTGGTACCCCTCCTGGTGGTTCACGCGTGACTACGGGTTCTTCTCGCCCACACCGATGTACTGGCTCGAGAACGGCCGACTGGAAATGCCCACGGGCCAAACCCTGACACTGAACTACCGCGTCGTCGTCCACACAGGAAACGCTCAAGAGGCGCGAATCCCCGCACTGTTCAAGGCCTACAAGGAGACACCTGGCCCCAAGGCAAACCGCTAGAGGCCTGCGCCACCGACCGACAACCTGGCCGTTCTCCTTTGACTTGGCGCCGGCGGTCCGGTATCATCCTCATCCGTGCGCACGATTCTTCGTTAAGGAGTCTCTATGAGGTGGACAAAGCTGACGCTGCCGACCCAGATCATGCTCGGCCTGATAACCGGCGCCATCTTCGGCGTCATCGCCAACCGCCTGGGCTGGCACAATTTCGTCGTGAGCACCATCAAGCCGGTCGGCACCGCTTTCGTCAAACTCATCACCATGGTGGTCATTCCCCTCGTTTTCGCCTCGCTGCTGGTGGGAACCGCCAGTCTCAACGACATCCGCAAACTGGGACGCATCGGCATCCGTACGGGCGTCTATTACATCGCCACCACCGTGCTGGCGATCAGCCTGGGGCTGATCCTCGCCAACGTCATCAGGCCCGGCGCCAGCCTGCCCGACGAGACCAAGACCCGCTTGCTCGAGAGCGTCTCCGACGACATGGAGGCGAAGATCGACCAGGTTCGCCAGAAGCCCTCGCTCAAAGACACCCTCCTGAATATCATCCCGGGCAATCCGATCGAGGCGTTCGCTGAAGGCAAAATGCTCCAGATCATCTTCTTCGCCCTGCTGATGGGAATCTGTCTGACGCTGGTTCCAACGGAGCGGAGCGGACCTGTCATCGCGTTCTTCGAAGGTCTGAACGCGACGATGATCCAGATGGTCCACGTGATTATGAAGATCGCGCCATACGCAGTCTTTGCCTTGATCGCAGCGGTGACTGCTGATTTCGGCGCCGAGATTCTGCGCGTGCTGGCGAAATACGCACTCGTTGTGCTGCTGGGTCTGATTCTGCATGCATGCCTGGTCTACTCAATGGCCGTCAAGGTGCTGGCCCGGACAAAGGTTCGGTCTTTCTTCAAGGGCATTCGCCCGGCCCAACTGATCGCCTTCAGCTCAAGCTCCAGCTCAGCCGCACTACCGGTGACAATGGAATGCGCCGAAGAGAACCTGGGCGTGCCGCGCGAGATCTCCAGTTTTGCATTGCCTCTGGGCGCCACGATCAACATGGACGGTACGGCGCTGTATCAGGGCGTTGCCGCGGTGTTTATCGCTCAGGTCTACGGGATGGACCTGAACCTCGGACAACAACTGACTATTGTCCTGACCGCCACCCTGGCGTCGATCGGCACGGCCGGCACACCCGGCGCGGGAATGGCCATGCTCGTGATCGTCTTGAAGAGCATCGGCGTCCCGATCGAGGGCCTCGGGCTGATCCTGGGCCTGGACCGCATTCTGGATATGTGCCGCACCGCCGTCAACGTCACAGGTGATGCCTCGTGCGCCATGGTGGTCGCCTCCATGGATGGACGACTGGTCAGGGAAAATCAAAACGCAAAAACCGAAATGTAGATTCAACGAGGTCATCACCGCATCGCGGCGATTCCACAGTCTTGATCTTTGATTCTTCATCTTTGCATTTCTATGGGGATGGACATGATCGACACGAGAAACACTAGACGAACGCTCAAGGCGGCATGCCTGTGGTTGCTGGCTGTGCTGCTGGCGATTCCAGTCGCACCGACCCAGGCGTGTTATTCAATCGTGGTGGGCAAAGACGCCTCGGCCAACGGACGCGTTATCATGGCGCACAACGAGGACGATGGGCCTCCTCAAGTCGTCAACCATTACAAGGTCCCTCGGAAGAGGCACGCGCCCGGCACGAAGATCACGCTGCTGAACGGCGGCCAACTGGATCAGGCCGACCAGACCTGGGCCTACATCTGGTCGGAACTGCCCGGCATGCGCTTCTCCGACAGCTACATCAACGAGTGGGGGGTCGGTGTTGCTTCGGACAACTGCCCGTCGCGCGAGGACAAACCCGAGATCACCGATGGAGGCATCGGGTTCAAGCTGCGCCGCATCGTCGCTCAGCGGGCTCGCACCGCCCGGGAAGGCGTCCTGCTGGCCGGCCAACTGGTCGAGCGGTTCGGCTATGTCGACTCGGGGCGAACCTACATCATCTGCGACGCCGAGGAAGGCTGGCTCTTCTGCGCCGTCAACGGCAAGCACTGGCTGGCCCGCCGCGTGCCCGACAACGAGGTCGCGATGGTCGCCAACACCTACACGATCCACGAGGTGGACCTGACGGACAAGGACAACTTTCTGGCCTGCGACGACATCATCACCTACGCGATCAAGCGCGGCTGGTACGACCCCGACAAGGACGGACCGTTCGATTTCGCCGCCGTCTATTCGAATCCCGGCTCGATCACGCACCCGTCGAATATCGGTCGCCAGCGCGACGGGCTGACCTACGTCGCCCCCGGCCCCCTGCCGCTCGGCCCCAGCTTGCCCTTCTCCGTCGCCCCACGAACCAAGGTGAGCATCAGCTACATCATGAAGGTCCTGCGCCACCAACCCGAGGTCAAACAATCTCTGCCCGCACCGACGTGCGCGATCTGCAGCGGCGGGACCCAGACCAGTTTCGTTCTGCAGCACCGGGCGGGCCTGCCTCGTGAGATCGGCGCCGTCTACTGGTTCTGCCTGGCCTCGCCCGACACGTCGTTCTTTATGCCGTTCCATTTCGGCATCGCCGAGTTCCCCGCCGGATTCAGCACGGAGTCCAAGAGGCCCACGGCCGCGTCATTCGACGTGCGCATCCAGGCCCCCTTCCGGCCCAATCCCATGAGAGCCTTCTGGACGTTCTCCAACTTCCGAGACAAGGTCCACGGCCAGGGTGATGCGGCGATCAAGCAGACACAAAGCGCCGCCAAGAAACTCCTCGAAGAAGCGCAGAGTTTGCAGGAACCGGTCGAGGAAGCCGCGATGCGTCTGTACGCCGAAGACAAGACTGCGGCTCGAAACCTGTTGGCCAACTACTTCGACGGGATCTACCTGTCCGCCATCGAAGCAATGAGCGGCGTGATCTCTGAAGAGCAGTAGTCGCAGCAACGATCACCGGACAATAGGAGTAGAGGGATATGCGCATCGCCGTCGTCATTCTGCTGATTGTCGCATCCACCGGCGTCGGTCAAGACACCGACGCTCAGCTGAGAAACAAGGCTCGTGAACTGTCCCGCAAGCTGATCATCCTCGACACACACCAGGACACGCCTTATCGCCTGACACACTCGGACGAAGACATCTCGAAACGAACGACGCGCGGTCACTTCGATTACCCCCGCGCCAAGGAAGGCGGCCTTGATGTGGTCTTCATGGCCGTTTACGTGCCGCCCTCTCTCGAAGAGAAAGGCACGGCCCGCGCGTTCGCGGACAAGACCATCGACACAATCGAGGCTCTCGCTCAGGACCATCCCGAACAATTCGTCCTGGCGCGATCGATTGAGGACATCGAATCCCAATTCGGACAAGGCCCCGTCTCGATCGCACTGGGCATTGAGAACGGCGCACCGCTGGCAGGCGACCTGGCCAACCTGAAACACTTCTACGATCGCGGCGTCCGCTACATCACGCTGTGCCACTCCAAGAGCAATCATATCTGCGATTCTTCATACGACGAGACACGGAAATGGCGCGGCCTGAGCCCCTTCGGAGTAGAACTCGTCGGCGCCATGAACAAACTCGGCATGATCATCGACGTCTCCCACACCTCCGACGAGGCGTTCTACCAAGTCATGGAGCACTCGCGAGCACCGGTGGTCGCAACTCACTCCTGCTGTCGCCATTTCACGCCCGGCTGGGAACGTAATATGGACGACGATATGATCCGCTTGCTCGCCAAGAAAGGCGGCCTGATCCATATCAACTTCGGGTCCATCTTCGCCAGCGCGGAGGTCTTTCGCAAACGCGCCGAGAATAGAAAGCATGTATCCGAACACATCGAATCACACAAACTCGAAGGGGAGGCCCGCGGTGTGTTCACGCGCCAGTATTATGCCGAGCATCCGATTGGCAAAGGTGACGTCTCTGACGTGGCGGATCAGATCGATTACGCGGTGAAACTCGTTGGTATCGATCACGTGGGCCTGGGCTCTGATTTCGACGGGGTCAGCAGCGTGCCGCAAGGCCTGAGCGATGTCTCGTGCTACCCCAACCTCATCTACGAATTGCTCAAGCGGGGTTACAGCGAAGCCGCTATCGAGAAGATCTGTGCGGGCAACTTCCTCCGCGTCTGGGCGGCCATCCAGAAGGCGGCTAGTTAGCCTCGACCGCCGCACGCACAAGGGCGCCGTAGATCGCATCGCGCTGCGCCCGATCGTTGCCCGATTCGGGATGCCACTGGACGAACAGACCGAAACCACCGTCGACGCGTTCCAGGGCCTCGTTGACACCGTCATCACTCCACGCGATCACCTTCAAATTCCTCCCGATATCATCGACCGCCTGATGGTGAGAAGACAAGACCCGAGCCTCCGAGGCGCCAAGGATCGTCGCCAGCGAGCTGTCCGGCGCAATCCGAACGTGATGGTACCGTCCCCGATGTTTCACCTCGAGGCCGACCTCCGAGGGAATGTCCTGAATGAGGCTCCCACCCGAGACCACATTGGTGAACTGCATACCCAGACAGACACCCAGCACGGGCTTGTCGCTCGCCAGCCAGGAGGCGATCAGTTTGCGCTCGGATTCGTACCGCTGAGCAGTCAGCACCTCGACCGTCTCATGCGGGGTCTCACCGTAAGCCGACGGCGGGATGTCCGCCCCGCCGACCAGGACGAGACCATCCAATTCATCAACGTAGCGCTGCAGGGCCGTTTCGCAGTCGACCGTAGGTAAGACGACGGGGATGCCCCCATTCTCAGCGACAGCGCGAACGTAGGCGAAGTTCGTCTGCGTGCGGGCCGGGATGTTGGGTTCGGCCGGCCGGTATACGCTGGTAATCCCAATCAAGGGCCGCGGCTGGATGACAGGTTGGTGGCAGCCTCCGCATACCGCGAGAACAACGAACAACACAACGATGCGCAGTTGTTTCATGGAATACTCCTGGATGGATCAGTCGGAATTCTTCAGGATCGCGACAAGTTCATCGACCGTGGTCGTACGTCCCAGGCTTCCGTTGGCCGCCTTGGGCGAGCCTCCCCCTTTGCCCCCCAGGGACTCTTGAATCTTCTTGAGAAGTGCGCCGGCATCGAGGGTCTGGGAGTTGATCGCGATGCGCGTGCCGCTGACCACCACGGCTGCGCCGTGCGCCTCGGCGGTCATGCCCGCCAGCTTCGCCACCAACTGCGGCGGCATCTCGGTCACCTGGACCCCCACGGGCGACGAATCGATCTCAACTACCTGGGCCGACGCAACCAGACTGGGTAAGGCCTGGGACCAGAGCCGCGTGACTTCCTTGGCCTGCTCCTTCGTCTGCGACAGCGCCTTCTCATAGAGACTAGGCAACTCAGCCGTCGAGCAACTTGCCAACTGACGCAATCGCCTCAACGTGTTCGTCTCGAGCTGGCCGTACTCCAAAGCCTTGGCGCCGGCGAGATAGGAGTCCCGCGTCCCCTGCTTCTTCGTCTCGACGTCACAGACTCGAATGGTCCCGATACGCCCGGTCGAAGCGACGTGAGCCCCGCAACAAGCGGACTTGTCGCAATCGGCAATCTTGACGACCCGGACCACCTCGGATTCGATAGGCTTGAAGTCGTCCCGCACGCGGACGCCAGCCTCGTTGAACGCTGTTTCAACAGGCAGATCCCGCATCACGATCTCCAGGGCCGCGGTCTCCAGCGCCACCATGGTTTCCCATTCGACCTTCTGATCGAAATCCACCGTGCAGCGCTCCAGCCCGATGTGCACACCGGTTGTCTTGAGTCCATACCGCTGCTCGGCGATCCCTGAAAGGATGTGCTGGGCCGTGTGGTGCGCGGCGGTGTGTATCCGGCGCTCGCGATCGACACGGGCGAAGTACTTCCCGTCAGTTAGAGGCTGATCGAGACGGTGCACGACCTGGCCGTCAACGATCTCGACGTTGAGGACGTTCGCCGGGCCGATCGCGCCCAGGTCCGCCGGCTGTCCCCCCTCATCCGGGTGAAACAGGACCGGCTCAGTCGTCACGGCACAGTCGCCGGCCGTGGCGACGGTCACTTCGAGTTCCAATACGTCGGGACTTGTCCAATACAGTCTTTTCATCGCCGGATTGTAGCAACCAAAACCGGGCTTTCAAGAAGGATCAAAGATCAGAACGCAAAAGGCGAAATCGAGGAGGTCGTCGCCGTTACCGCGGCGATTCCGCAATTTTCACCTTTGCTTTCTAATATTTGCATTTGGCGATGATGTTTTGCTGATTCGGGCGTCTATCGTAGTGGTAGCCGTGTGCGAGCACGGCCGTTTTGTGCGGAAGACGGGCACGAGAGTGCCCCCAGAGGCATATCATGTTGCTACAAGTGGCCCAGTCAAGACAGGAAGTTGTTGACCGCGCCGAAGACCGCCGGCAGATCAATCCCCATAGGCGAGTGGAATCAGGACAACAGCCCACCCCGCCGGCTGAACCGTCGCGTCTCCAGTCCATTCATGCGGAAAAACGCGGAATTACTCTGAAAGGAACGAATCATGAGACGTTTTGGGAATGGTGCGCGTAGCGCGATCATTATCGCCGCGGTGATGCTGTTAATAACCTCCGCCTGGGCGGGCAAGCCCGGGGCCGACCGGGTTCTGCAACTGATCCCGGCCGACGCCCTGTTTTGCCTCCGCGTCAACAATCTGGAACAGACCCTGACCGAGGCGACGAACTTCATGACCGGGATCGCCCCAGAGGATTTCGATGCCAAGAGGATGGTTATGGGCAAGTTGCCCGACATGCTGGGCGAAGAGCGGATGGATCAGATCCGAAAACGAGGTGACTTCGCCATTTACGGCGTCATCCTGCCCGGCGGGCAGAATCAGGGCCCCATGGGGGGCCTGTTCATGGGCATTGTCGCGGCGGTGAAAGACTACGATGCCTTTCTCGGCGAGGACAAGGCGGATGCCGAGGGAATCGCGACTCTGACGATCGATGGCCAGCCCAGGGCGATCGCCACGCGGTTCGGGCGCTATGCCCTGCTGGGCTGGCCCCACACGCGGGGGCAAGTCGCTCAGATCAAGCAGATCGTGGGCAATAAGCAAGGGGGCTTGAGGGGCGCGTTGAGCGCGGGCGAGCGGACATTGTCGGCCCAGTCGCCGATCTGGCTATATGGCAACGTGCAGAAAGCGGCCGCCATCGTCAAACCCATGGTCTTCGGCAAACTCGAACAGATCAAAGGAGAGTTGCAGAAGGCGGCAGAGACACAGGAATCACCCATTGTCAATCCGGAAGGGATCATCCGGTTCTACGCGGGAATGCTCGACATCTTCACCAGCGAGACCGCCTCGATCGCAGTGAGGCTGGCCCCGACCGCCGAGTCCTGCACGATGAGCCTGGCGTTCAAAGCAGTCCCCGGGACCGAGATGGAAGCCATGATGGCGCCTGCGTCGGAGCCGAGCAACTACAAACGCACGCTGCCCTACCTCAAGGACGGTGCAATCATCAATGTCGCCGCGGCGGTCGACCCGGAAACATGGGAGAAGAGCTACCATCGCTGGATCGAGCTGATCCCCGCACTGATGGGCGGCGACACCTCCCAGGCCGATCTGGACCAATTGAAAGCGCTTACCAGCGAGTCGTTCCGCGCCATGGGCGACGCCGTGAGCTTCTCCTTCCAGCCGGGCAGCGGCGAGGGCGGCCCCTTCTCCATGCACTACATCATTGAGGTCACCGACGGCGCCGCGATCGAAAAGGCGATCGCCAAGGAGTTGGAGCTGACCAACTCGGAAGTCTTCAAAGGGATGTTCAAGAACTTCGGTTTCAGCATGAGCGCCAAGATGCTTCCGAGTCCAGCCACCTACAAGGGCGTCAAGATCAACGCCGCTCAGGTGACGTTTGAGATGGGCGAAGACGATTCACCCCAATCACAGATGATCCAGCAAGTGTGGGGCGGCGAAGGCCTCCAATACCGCTGGGCCGTTGTGAACGACAAATGTGTCTACACCATCGGACCGAGCGCCGAGTCGGATGCCCGCAAACTGATCGACCAGATCAAGAAAGGACCGGCTACCAGTGTTTGCAGCGAGATGAAGACCGCTATGGCGGCGATGCCCAAAGACGCCCAGGTCGAAGCGGTCGGCACGTTCAACTACGTCCGCATCCTCAACGCCTTTGTGGGCGGCATGGCCCTGCCCGACGGCAAGACACTGCCCGAGTTGAATGTCCCCACCGAGAGCAACATCTCCTTTGCAGCGGGCACGGCCCAGAAGGTCCCGATGGTCTGGGTGACTCTGCCCAAACAGCATCTGGCGGAGATTGTCACCGCCTTCCAGACCCTCGAAGAGAAGACGAAGTAGCCTCGCGAAAACGATACGACCGGGCGGTCTCGGGTAGACGTCCTTGAACTGGGTTGGGAGAGCCCTGGACATGGACTGGCCTGCGACCGCCCGGCATGTTATGATCCTGGCCGGACGTTTCGATTGACCGTTTTGTCTACGCCGGAGATCACATGAGGGTATCGGCACTCAAGAAAGCTAAGAAGAAGCACGTTCATACGTGCAAGGACTTCCTGCGGCTGGCCCGCGCCGACGACCTGCTCTCGCGAGCGGGGGCGTTGCTGATGAAGAGCAGTCCCAAGGCCACCATCTGGACGGCCGGCATCGCCCTGTCCGGGCGACTGGCCTCGGCGCTCGGACTGCTCGACATCACGCGCTGGCAGGCCCTGGCCGCTCCGGTCGTCGTCGGGGGCGGCATGCTGGGTCTCGGCGCGGCCCTGCGTTACATCCCGCGCATGCTCTCGGGGCGACTGACGGCCGTCGCCGAGGCGAATGACCTGAACCTCATGGAGGACTACCGCAAGACCCAGGCCCTCGAGCACCTCAACACGCTCTGGGACAAGGTCTTCTGGTACGAATCGGCCATCCGCTACAGCGACGAAGAGCGACAGGCCGAGCGCGACCAGATCGGCGCTGTGCGCGCGTATGTCGAGGAGGCGATTCGCGTCTGGAGCGCGAACATTCGCAAACAGTTGGGCGTCGCCTCGGATCAGGACCTCGACGATGTGGTCGGCGCCATCCTCAGCGAGCGTCCCCTGAGCAACAACCTGGAGAAGTCGCGCGAGGGCTTCCTTATCTCATCCCTCTATGCGCTGCGCCACGCCCTGCCCCAGTCCAGCGAGGCCTATGATATCGGATTTCGCCTTAGTCTGTACGAAGACTTCTGTGACGGCGCCTATTTTGATTCCAGCGACACGAAACTGTCCGAGCAATACGCGGGCAATATCGCGCTGATGCAAGTCAAACGCGATATCGGGTTCAGCAAGTTCGACGGCATCCGCCAGGCCCCCCGGCAGGTCACTTCGAAGCTGTGGTTCTTCCTGATCACCCGCAAGATCGCCCTCGGCGCCGGCCGGGCCGTGCAGATCCTCAACGAGGAATACGACACGGACATGTTCAATTCCCAAGTCCTGCTCTGGCCCGGTGAAGAGGACGCCGCCTGGCTCGAACAGTTTGAGGGCGCCCGTGAGCAGGTCCTCACCTGGCGACGCTGCATCGTCACCTCCGCCCTGGGCGCCACCAAGGAGCGGACCATGGGAGTTCTGGACCGAGCCTTCGGACCGAGTTTCGAGTTCGCCACTGAACTTAGAGCCCGCTTCGATCCCGAATACTGCACCGGCGCGCTGAATTACACGCGTCAAGAGGACGGAACAAGCGTCACCAGCAGCCTGATCGGCAACCTCGTGGCGCTGAACTATCGCAGCAAAGACCTCGTCAAGGCGCGGGCCTACGCCCACAAGGTGACCCGGGAACAGGCCGCCTTCGAGGATTATCTCAAGGAACACCACAGCGCCGTCGTGGAAGACGGCCCCGCCCTCCGCGCAATCCGCATCGCCTTCCACATCGACAAGAACGGTTTGAGGATGCTCTTCCAGTCCCCCGACCGCCAGGCACAGCACCAGGAGATCGACCGCCAGATCGAACTGGCCGCCGCCGAGAAAGCGACCTACACCAGCCACCTCATCGCCTTGCGCCTCCATCAGCAACTGACCTTGCTGCAACTCAAGGGTTACCAGAGCCTAGCGCAGCGCCTTGCCTACTCTTGAATGAATCGGACGCCATCGACCCAGAAGTCGCCGCTGATGTTGGTGAAGATGGTGAATACGATCTCGAACTTGCCCTGACAGTCGAGCACGAGTTCGTCCTGCTTCCAGTCGAAGGTGTCACGGTAGGAGTTCATCTGGAAGTGTCGCTGCCCCTCCCTGTCCTTGTAGATCAATCCAACGTAGCAACTGTTGAACTGATTCGCCTCCTGCCGCAGATTCCGCCCCTTCACGGCGTAACGAACCCGCAGAGCACGGGTTCCGTGAGGAATCTCTTGCTGTAGACAGTACCAGACGCCGGTCTGAGCGTCCCCGCTGAAGCGTACGCTGGCCTGCCCCTCTGTTTTCGTTTCGGTGTCTCGCACGATCTGAGCGTGTTTGCCCTGTCGATTGTTCCTGGCCCCGACCTGTTTGATCGCATGCATCGGTATCCCGTCGCGCCACTGCTCGAAGTCCATGTCCTTCAAGACGATTGGCTCGGGGAACGTAATCCTGTAGCTCTGAGGGTCGTTCATCCACCGGGCTATCTCTCTGACCGGTTGGTCCGTATCGAGCCAGAAGTCGGGTAGATAGCCCCGCCCTTCAAGCGACTCAGCCGTCACGAATAGCTTGTGGGGCATATGAATTCTGAGTTTCGAATGCGGCAGATAGTACCGGCGCACGTCGCCGAAGGTCCCGATCCCACCGGTGTTCTCACCCACGCGAAGGCTGTCCTTGACCGACATCGAATACGCCACTGCCGCCTCACCCGAGGAGGCCACTCTGCGGTCCATCAGAACGATCACCTTGCCCGTATAATCCCCCGTCTGCTGGGCGTCGATGGTCGGATAGAGGCGCCACGTGCGGGTACCGGTCTTGTCGGCGTTCTCACCGTCACCGCCCCCCTTCCACAGTTTCGAGAGCCCCTTGGCCCAGGCGGCCGCCCCCGTGCCGGCCTGCGTGACGGGTGACCGCAGGACAGCCGACGCCATGCGCCAATGCGCCACTCTGTTCAGGGTCTCGAAGAAGACGCGCGAATACTCGGACGACCCACCCGGGTTATTCCGCAGGTCCAGGATGAAGGCGGGGCGTTCCTTCAACGTTTGGGCCGCTTCGACGTAGGGTTGAACGCGCTGAGCCGTCATGGGTGAACGTGGAAAACGCTGCACATTCAGTACATCGACACCATCGATCTGGATTAGCGTACAAATGTCGCGCCGTTTCGTCGCCTTCAACATCCGCGAGGCGTGCTGAGGGACACAGACCGCCTTGCGATTGAACGACACCGTTCGCTGTGGGCAATAGACATCGGACAGCGCCCCGATGAGATAGTGCTTCTTGTCCGGTGGCGACAGCGTCCTGAACAGGAAGGATTCGGGATCGCCCTCGGTCAGTTCGTCACCCACCTGGACGCCGGAAACCGCCGATTGAATCACCACGACAGCGCCGTCGCGCTTCTCAACGAGGATGTCCGCGTAATAGATGTCCTGATGCCGGTAGAACCGGTGCCCCTGATGACCAGTGATGCCCAAGTGCCCGTCGAAGATCTCGTTGAGCGACTCGGCGATCCGGTTCTCGAACTCCAGAACACGAATCGACTCATCCGCCCGACTGATCTCTTCGCCCAGATCGCGAAAGGTCTTCTCGAAATCCAGCCCGCGCATCTCGTAGAATTCGCGACCGCTGTAGCCATTCTGGAAGAGATACGCCAGCATCTCGATATCTTCCAGAGCCTGAGCCCGCGTAATGGTCTCGGGCACAGGCGGAGCGCCGGCCGGGATGTGAAGATCCTTGATCTCGACCGGCTCGCTCAGAGTCTTCACATAGTCGCGCCAGGCTTCCGGAACCTCCCGGGCATCACACGCGGTAATCAGAAAGAGGACAAGTGCCAACGCGCATAGGATCGATCTCATTCTTGAACCTCGATTCCAAGAAGGCGGGTGCACGCGCGACCGCCAGAGCTTCTCCATCGGTGAGTTCCCTTAGCCGCAACACGCTCGTAACGTAGCGACAGTTTCCAGGGCCGTCAAGATGAAAGCTCCGGCTTAATTGTGGGTGGTCAGCTCGCGGAAGTCGGCGCCGGTTGGATTTTGGAAGACGCGTAGTTCGAACTCGGGGACGATCGCCAGGATGTGATCGAAGATGTCGGCCTGGATCGCTTCGTAGTTCGCCCAGACCTGGTCGCTGCTGAAGACGTAAATCTCGATGGGTAGGCCCAGTTCGGTCGGCTGGCGGTGGCGGACCAGAAAAGTCATCCCCTGATGGACCTGGGGGTGGTTCCGCAGATAAGCCGCGACATAGGCGCGGAACGTGCCGAGATTGGTCAGGTGCCGTCCGTTGATCAGGTCCGACTCATCGACGCCGACCGAGCGATTGTGCTCGCCGATCTCGGCAACTTTGTGATCGACGTACTCGCTGATATGCTTGATCTTCTTGAACTTCGCAAGCATCTCGGTCGTGCAGAACCGCACGCTGGTCATGTCGATGTTGATCGACCGCTTGATCCGCCGACCGCCCGACTCGGACATGCCCCGCCAGTTCTTGAAGTAGTCGGAGATCAACGCGTACGTTGGAATCGTCGTGACGGTCTTGTCCCAGTTCTGGACCTTGACCGTTGTCAGCGACAGGTCGATTACATCCCCATCGGCGCCGTACTTGGGCATCTCGATCCAGTCGCCGATATGGAGCATCTGGTTGGTCGAAAGCTGAATGCCGGCGACCAAGCCCAGAATGGAGTCCTTGAAGATCAACATGAGCACGGCGGTCATGGCGCCGAGGCCGCCGAGCAGCAGGCTGGGTGATTTTCCCATGATGGCCGAGATAATGATGATCCCGACGATCGCGTAGAGAATGATCTTGGCCGCCTGGACGAACCCGCGAATGGGACGGCGGCGCGACATCTCGAAGGTGCGATAGATATCGACCAGCGCGTTGAGCAAAGCGTCGAGCGCCAACAGGCCGACGATCGCCATGTACACGATAGCCGCTCGCTGAATCGTGAAGACCGTCGCCGTGCGCTGCCCGACGAAGCCGGCCAGCGCATAGATCACCAGCGCCGGGGCCAGGTGGGAAAGCCGATTGAATACACCCCGATTGACAAGCATGTCGTCCCAAGCGGTCTTTGTGCGCTGCACTACCTTGCGAATGGCACGGAGCATCAGTCGCTTGGCGATCAGGTTGGCCGAGTAGGCCGCGCCTACGGTGATAATGATCGCCAGAACCCGCGCCAACAGAAAGGCGAGGGTCTCCCCGAGCCCCAATTGCATCAACCAGTCTGCCAACTGTGCCATACCTTCCATGCTCCGCCAAATCGTGCCATCTCAAGACGTGCCCGGATACGGCTTCACGTCGCCGGCCCGAGCCCCATGGCGGCAACTCTATCAGACGGACCGATTGCGTGCAAGCCACGGGTTCTACGGCGTGAGGTTGCCTAACCACCGCGAAGCGACTAAGATGAGCCCCACGATGAAGTGCAAAGATCAGAAATCAAGAATCAAGAATTGCGGAATCGCCGCACCGCGGCGAAGACTTCCACAACTTTGCATTCTGCGTTTTGCATTTTGATTTTTCCAAATGGATATGCGGAGGTATAAGGAATGGCCAAAGCGAAACTGAAATCGATCGCCGTGCTGACCGGTGGCGGGGACTGTCCCGGGCTAAACGCCGTGATCCGCGCCGTGACCAAAACCGCCATCACCCGGTACGGCATGAAGGTCTGGGGCATCCAGGACGGCTACCTCGGGCTGATCGAGGGGCGCATCAACCCGCTGACCTACGAGGACACCAGCAACATTCTGACCGCCGGTGGGACGATCCTGGGGACCAGCAATACGTCCAATCCGTTCAAGTTCCTCGTCGAGAGCAACGGCAAGATGAAACTGAAGGACGTCTCGGATCAATGCGTCGCCAACCTCAAGGAACGCGGTATCGAAGCGCTGGTCTGCATCGGCGGGGACGGCACCATGGCGTCGGCGGCCGCCTTCGCCAAGAAGGGCCTGCCCGTGATCGGCGTGCCCAAAACGATCGATAACGATCTGGTCGGCACGGATGTCACCTTCGGGTTCGACACGGCGGTAACGATCGCCACCGAGGCGATCGACCGGATTCACACAACCGCCGGTTCGCACCATCGCGTGATGATCGTCGAGGTGATGGGCCGCTACGCCGGCTGGATCGCCCTGTACGCCGGGGCCGCCGGCGGCGCCGATGTGATCCTTCTTCCCGAAATTCCCTACCGGTCGGAAGCCATCTGCGAATACGTCCTGGGCCGCTCCCAGCGCGGCAAGCGGTTCAGCATTGTCGTGGTCTCGGAGGGCGCCAGCGAGGAAGACGGCGAGGTCGTCGTCCGCAAGCGCATCGCCAACAGCCCCGATCCGATCCGACTGGGCGGGATCGCCAACAAGCTGGCCGAGGATATCAACGAAGAGACGGGTCTGGATTGCCGCGCCGTCGTGCTCGGGCACGTTCAGCGCGGCGGCACGCCCACGCCGCACGATCGGACCCTAGCGACCATGCTGGGACATTCGGCGATCGAACTACTGGCGTCCGGCGTCAAGAACCGCCTGGTCGTCTGGAAAGACGGGGGACTGTCCAGTGTCCCACTGGCCCGCGTCGCGGGCAAGGTCAAGAAGGTGCCGAAGAACCATCCGCTGATCACAGCCGCCAAGGCCATCGGCACCAGTTTCGGGATCTAGCGACACAGCGGAGCGCCCATGCCCAAGCGCCAGCCCAAGAAGACCTTCTTCTGGATCGCGACAGCACTGGTCGCCGCGGCGTCAGTCCTGCTATGGTGGCTAGGTCTACCGATCCTGTACGCCTATCTCATCGGGATCAACGCGGTGACGGTCGTGCTCTATGGATACGACAAACGGCAAGCTATCGTCGGCGGAAGCCGCATTCCCGAGGTAATTCTGCACCTGACCGCCCTTCTCGGGGGCAGCCCCGGCGCCCTGCTGGCCCAGACGGTGTTTCGACACAAGACTCGCAAGTTCAAGTTCCGAGCTGTTTTCGTCGGCATCCTGTTTGTGCAGCTATCGGCCGCGTTCGCGTATTGGTACTTCGTCGTTCGAGTCGCGTGAGTGAAGACCTTCCCCAAAGACATCCAATTCCGCCTGTCCTGGCGCCGCTACCAGCAGCGGGTGCTGTCGGATCTGAAGAACCATCTCGACGACGACCACCTGCACATCGTCGCCGCGCCGGGTTCGGGCAAGACCGTGCTGGGTTTAGAGGTGGTCCGGCGTCTGAACCAACCGACGCTGATCTTCACCCCCACCGTGGCGATCCGCGACCAGTGGGTCGATCGACTCGTCGGCCTGTTTCACGATCAGAGCGGCGAGACGCCCGACTGGATATCGAGGGACATCCGCCATCCGAGGTTCTTGACAGTCTCGACCTACCAGGGACTGCACAGCGTCTATACGAGCCAGGCGGAGGAAGACTCCGAGGGAGAGGAGAAACCTTCACCGACGGCCGGCGAAAAGGACGCGACGCCATCAGGGCGGTCTTCCGGGAAAGCCCCCCTGCTGAAGAAGCTGGAGAAGCTGGGCGTTCGGACGCTCGTGTTGGACGAGGCGCATCATCTGCGCAACGAGTGGTGGCGCTGCCTAATCGATCTGAAGAAGAATCTCGACCGGCCCACGGTCGTGGCGCTGACGGCCACGGCGCCGTTCGACGTCTCGCCTTCCGAATGGGACCGCTATGTCGATCTGTGCGGACCGATCGACGCCGAGATCACCGTCCCCGAACTCGTGCAGGAGAAGAACCTCTGCCCCCACCAGGACTACGTGTATCTCTCCGGCCCCCTACGCGCCGAGAAGGAGGAACTGCGCGACTTCCGCAAGGCCGTGAGCGCTTACGTCAAGACACTCTACGCAGATGAAGGCTTCATCGCCGCGTTGGAACAGCACCCGTGTGTGAATCAGCCCAAGGAACACCTGGAGGAGATCCTGGCCGACCCGGCGTTCTATTCGAGCATCGCCTTCTTCCTGAACCATGTCCGAGGTCGAGCCCCGCGTCGACTGCTGAATATCATCGGATTCTCGCGGCGCCAATGCCCCAAGCTCGACCGGGAACACCTGGAAATCCTCCTGACCGGCTGTCTGTATGCGCACGCCAAAGCCTTTGCGCCACAGAAGGAATCGATGCGTCAGATCGGTCGGGACCTCAAGCGCCTCGGCGCGATCGAGCGAAGAACGGTGAACCTGCGCAGCACGCGTCGAACCGCCCGACTGCTGACCCGCAGCGTTTCGAAGCTCAAGAGCATCGAGGAGATCATCGCCATCGAGAGCGACGCGCTCGGATCGGATCTGCGCATGGTGGTCCTAACGGACTTCGTGCGGCGGGCGGACTTCCCCAAGGACCCAAAGGATCTCCAACCGCTCAAGCGACTGGGAGTCGTGCCGATCTTCGAGCAGATCCGTCGCGCGGCCCCGAGCAACGTGCAACTGGGCATTCTGACCGGAACACTGACGGTCATCCCCCGCGCCGCCCAGGAACAACTCAGGTCCATCGCCGATCGGATGCGGCTCGACCCAACGACGATCGGCTTCAAGCCCCTGGCTCACGACGAGCAGTTCTGTGAGGTCACGATCCGGGGAACCGAGAAGCAGAAGATCGCGACCCTGGTGACACAACTGCTCCGCGAGGGCGGCGTCACCGTATTGATCGGCACGACCGCCCTGCTGGGTGAAGGCTGGGACGCGCCGGCGGTCAACGCACTGATCCTCGCCAGTTTCGTGGGTTCGTACATGCTCAGTAACCAGATGCGCGGCCGCGCCATCCGCACCCAGCGGGGCAACCCGGCTAAGACGGCCAACATCTGGCACCTGGTCTGCCAGGAAGAGGGGCAGGCCGACGTGGGCGAAGATTTGGAAACGCTCGAGCGACGGTTCAAGGCTTTCGTCGGGGTCTCGTTCAAGAAGAGTACGATCGAGAGCGGCCTGGGGCGACTCGGGCTGGGCAAACCACCCTATGATGAGGCGCGTATCAACCATGTCAACGCTGTGATGACCCAGCAAGCCCGGAACCGAGACGGCCTGCGTACCCGCTGGGAACTGGCGCTGGCGGCCACTCGCGCCGGCGCGATGCAGGAAGAGGTCACGACTTCACAACTGGCATTGCCGCGTGATTTCGTCTTCACGCGCACCATCCTCGCGGCCCTCTGGCAAGCGTGGTTCTGGGGCGTCTCGGTCTTCTCCCTGCTGATGCAGTCGACCCAACGCTTCTCGGGCGAGCGGGCGTTGCGGGGTCTGTTCATCCTGCTGGGAGTTGCTTCGGCGTTGGCGGCGCTTGCCGCCCTGCCCAAGTGCGGCAAGGCGCTATGGCTGTTCCTCAGACATGGCCCGATCGCATCAAGCATGCGTCAGATCGGCAAGGCCCTGCTCAAGGCCATGATCGAAGCCGAGGCGCTCGAGGCTCGGGCAGCGAAGCGGCGCGTCGTCGCCGAGCGCCGGGACTATGGATTTGTGACCTGCTCACTCAAAGGCGGGGCCACGCGGGACCGTTCTGTCTTCCTGGAGGCGCTCCAGGAGTTGCTGAAGCCCATCGACAACCCCCGCTATATCCTGGTGCGCAAGAACCCGCTCGGCCCACTGATGCGCAGGGATTACCACGCCGTTCCGAAGGTCCTCGCCAAGAGGAAGGAATCCGCCGAGCATTTTCGCCGGATGTGGGCCCGGCACGTCGGTCCCTGCGAGCTGGTCTACACCCGTAGCGTCGAAGGCCGTCAATTGCTCCTCAAGGCCCGCGCCCAGTCAATGTCGGCCGCCTTCCAGCGCCGCGCAGAACGCACCCGCACATGGAGGTGATCCTCGGAGAGCGCGCAGCGGGGGCGACATAGCGATCTGCGCCGTCACAGGAGTGGCGGCGGACATTGAACACACAGTCGCAGATCAGTAGTTGGATGCTAGCAGGCCGAGCTTTTCGATTTCGGCCAGGAGTTTTTCCTTGCAGATCGGCTTGACCACGTAGGCTTCGCACCCTTCGCGGAAGGCGCCCAAAATGCTGGTGGAGTCATCGAGGGCCGTGGTCATAATGACCTTGACGCCGTCGAGACCGCCGATACCGTACTCACTCTCGATTCGACGAATCTCGGCCAAGGCCTCGCGTCCGCCCATACCGGGCATCATGATGTCCAGGCAGATCAGATCGTAGGCCAGATCGGCCGCGAGCGCCTCGCTAAACGCCTCGACGGCCTCCCCTCCATCGCTGGCGACGTAGCAGTCGGCACAGTCGGCCAGATAGGTCTGCAGCAACTTGCGTGAGACGAAATCATCTTCGACAATCAAACACTTCATCGATGTTCTCCCGTACTTCTGATATTCAGCCACACCCGGTGTGGGCTGTTTGACGTTGCGTTTCCTGCTGTTTGGCTTTGGCAATCCAATCGCCCTGTGAGACGAAGGCCTCGAAGCGCTCGAACTCCGTTTGGATTCGCTGCAGACACTCATCAGCCTCCGACAGATCGCCTTGCCCGGCCAGACGCTCCAATTCGAGAGCGGCCTGCGAGAGGCGCTCGGCACCAAGGTTCGCGGCCGATCCCTTGATGCTGTGGGCATAGAGCTTGGCATTGGCCGCATCGTGAGCCTGCACGGCCTCGATCAAGAGAGCCAGCCGCGTCTTGTTGTCTTCCAGGCAAATTGGCATCAGTTCGCGAGCCAGGTCCTCTTCGACAATCCTTGAAATGAGCAGATCCCATTCGATAACGACCACGTCATCAACTTCAGACGAAGCCGGCGATTCGCCCCCGCTCCCGCTCGCGTGACTCTCATCGACATCCTCCTTCTCCTCCCGATGGAGGTATTGCGCCAGCACTTCCAAGAGTCGGTCACGCTCAATGGGTTTGGTCAGGAAGTCATCGCAACCGGCGTCGAGACATGCCTGACGATCCTCATTCATGGCATGAGCTGTCAGCGCGACAATCGGCGTCTTAACCCCGCAGGCGCGCAATTCCTCAGTGGCTTCGTGCCCGTTCTTCTCGGGCATCTGCACATCCATGAGAATCAGATCGTATTCCGCGCGCATCGCGCCCTGGACCGCCTGATTGCCGTTATCCACCAGCGTCACGTCCAGGCCGAGGCGCTCGAGCATCAATCGGATCAGGAGTTGATTGGTCCTGACGTCTTCAGCGACGAGCAGACGTCCACGGAATGTCGGCTCGCTAGCGCAGGTGGGCTGCTCAACGGAGCGGGGTTGTTCCGGCGGAGGGTCGTGCACCGGCGCGTGATTTAAGAGACAGAACCCAGCCGGCATGGTCAGTGAGAACACGGAGCCTTGCCCCGGCTCGCTGGTCACAGAAACTGAAGCTCCGAGCAAGCCAGCCAGTTTCCGGGTGATCGCCAACCCTAATCCCGTTCCACCGTACTTGCGCGTCGTCGTCCCATCCGCCTGCGTGAACGCCTCGAAAATGGCCTCCTGCTTCTCCCGAGATATGCCGATACCGGTGTCCTCAACATCGAACCGCAGGCGCGGATCACTACGGTCGCCGTCGAGATAGACGCGGACACGGACGTGGCCGGCTTCAGTGAACTTGATGGCGTTGCTGATGAGGTTGACCAGACACTGTCTCAGGCGCGAGGCGTCGGTGCGCATCATCGCCGGCACATCCGAACAGCAGACGACACTGAATTGAAGCTGCTTCTTCTCGGCCAGCGACCGCATCATCGCCTCGATGGAATCCAGCACTCGGGCCAAACTGCAATCTTCCATTTCGACTTGCAGTCGACCGGCTTCGATTTTCGACAAATCGAGAATGTCGTTGATCAAACTCAACAGATGTCGGCCGCTATCCCGGATGACATCGATGTACTGGCTCTGCTCGGCCGTCAGATCCTGATCGGCCAGGAGATCGCTGAAACCGATGATCGCGTTCATGGGCGTACGAATCTCGTGGGTCATGTTGGCGAGAAACTGGCTCTTGGCGGCGCTGGCGGCTTCGGCGCGGGCGGCCATCTCGCTGGCTCGCTTGCTGGTCTCCATCAACTCTCGACTCATCTGCTCGGCCTCTTCCTTGGCCCGTTGCAGGCGTGTCTCGGCTTCTTTGCGCCCGGTGATATCAAGATGCGTACCACAGGCTCGCAGAGGATTTCCATCCGCATCGCGTTCGATGACCTTGCCCTTGGCGAGAATCCATATCCAATGACCTTCCCGGTGTCGGCTCCGGTACTCGATCTCGAATGAGGGCGTCCGGCCTTCCAGGTGCGTATTGATCACTGACCAGGTCCGCGGCGCATCATCGGGATGAAGAAGCTCCTCCCACGCTTTCATGTGCGGCGTCACTTCGTCGTGCGTATAGCCGAGCATTTCAGCCCAGCGTGCGTTGAAGCTGACCGCCCCTGTCACAACATTCCAGTCCCACGTCCCCAGATCCGCCCCGGAGACAACGAGGTTCAGATGCTCCTCTCGCTCCTGCAAGGCCTGCTCCGCCTGTTTGCGCTGGGTAATATCGGTGATAACCGCGATCGATCCAACCGCGGCGCCATGGGTATCACTCAGAATGCTCAGCGAGATGTCGACATCGATGACGGCGCCGCTCTTGCGGATCATCCTCGTTTCCAGATGATGCTGTATGCCTTTGCGGCGAATGTGCTCGCTGCGAATCCGCCGCCACTCATCCTTGGGATAGAGCGATCGGACCTCTCGCTGATACAGATCGGAGCGATCCATCTCCAGAAGTTGCTCCGTCAGATCGTTCCAGGAAACCAGTCGCTCGGCCTCGTCGGCCATCATGATCGCAACGGCGGAATTCTCGAAGATCGTTCGATAGCGCTGCTCGGTGACGCGCAACTGTCGTTCGTGTTCCTTGCGCTCGATGGCATAGCGAATGACACGCGATAGAATCGTGCCGTCGATGTGATCTTTGCTAAGGTAATCCTGCACGCCCAACTGCACGGCTTGAATGGCAACCGCCTCGTCCTCAAGTCCGCTAAGAACGACAATGGGAATCTGCCCCATCCAGGGCTGAAGGGTCGAGACGGCACTGAGACCATCGCTGTCGGGCAATCCCAGGTCCAGCAGGACGATGTCGGGAGTTTGCTCTTCGAGCGACACGACCGCCTCGGCCAGCGATGCAACGGTGAACACCTCAGCGATACTCAGGGCGGACTGCTTCAGAGCGCGCTTGAGCGCTATGCAGTCCACGAGATCGTCTTCGACGATCAGAATCGTGATCGATCCATTTGGCCCTGACAGCATCAGTGGTGCCCCCAATTGTCTGCGATTCGGTCCGGCCGAGGCAGACATCGACCTCGGGCCATCCGTTGAAGGATATCGAGGAATTCACCGGGCGGCTGTGGATAATCCTCCCCTGCCCGATAACAACCGCCTTGGAAACAGTCAGCGGCCCGCCCCCCAGAGGAGAGCTGAAATGGATTCCGATAAACCGGTCGCTAGAAGAGAGCGGTCACCAGTTCGGCCGGCTCGACTCGGAAGAACGAACCGACTCCCTCGAAGAACGTGTGCACGCCGATCATATGGATGTTGAGATCGGACCACTGTACGAGCCGACCCGAATCTTTGCGTCGAACCATTGTCACGCGCTTGCAGGCATGATAGGCGTCCGACCAGGGGCAGGGAATCACACCCCGAGCCTCCTCGATCCGCGCCTCACGTCCACCACCGATCGAAACCCAGTTCTCCAGCCCTGTGATTGCCGCGTCAGTCACCTCTTGCATCCGGGCGGCAACCTGCTGGGCCGTGACGCCGAGACGAGCCAGTTCGGCCGCATCGGCGTCGATCACTTCGGTCACGCAACGCCGATCGTTGCCCATGAACCCGCCCGCGACAAACACGGAGGACCGCAACATCGCTTCAAGTTTCTGCATTTCCGGTGACTGTTTCATTGGTCGCCCACCCTATTCGTCACGCGAACTTGTCGTAGAAGATCCTGTCCTCCTCGACCCCGAGCCCCTTGAGGACCTCGATGGCCGCGTCGATCATCCCCGGACTGCCGCACAGATAGGCTTCGTAGTCGGCGGCGTTCTCAAGCCCGCGCTGCACCGCTTCGGTCACCAGCCCCGTCTCGCCCGTCCAGGCTTGCTGCTCGCCCGGGCGTGCGACGACCGGGACATAATGATACTCAGACAACTCCGACTCGAATCGGCTCATCAGATCTCCCAGGAACAGTTCGTTGGGATCGTTGGCGCCGAAGAAGTACACGGCTCGGCGCGGATTGGCGGTATTCTGCATGTGGTGCAACATGCACTTAATCGGAGCCATCCCGGAGCCGCCGGCGATGAACACCATCGGCGCGTCGGTCTCAGAGAGCCGGAAGTCCCCATACGGGCCGTTGATGAGGACCTCATCCCCTTCTTTGAGGTGCTCGAAACAATACGTCGTACAGATCCCGCCCGGTACGAGGCGAATGATCAATTCGACGACGTTTTTCTCGGCCGGATCGGAGGCGATGGAATAGGCGCGATAGACCGGCGAACGGCTCTTGCCGTAGGGCGGCGTGAACAACTGCACGTACTGGCCCGGAATGAAATCCATGGTCGCCGGCTCAACCAGTTCGAAACGAAACAGCTTGATATCGGCGGTCAGATCGGTAATCGCCGCGCAGCGACAGACGTATTCCCGGATCGCCAGCAGTTCAGGCGGCACCTCGATCTGCAGGTCGTTGCGCACCTTGACCTGACACGACAGCCGCATATTGGACTCTTGCTCTTGAGCATCCAGATAGGGTTCTTCGGTGGGCAGGAGAGGACCGCCCCCTTCCAGAACCTTGACCTTACAGAGCCCACACGTACCGCGCCCGCCGCAGGCGCTCGGGATGAAGAGTTTTTCGGCCACCAGAGAGCCCAGCAGACTGTCACCACCCTGAACCGTGATCTGGCGGTCCTCGTTGACGACTACATCACAGTCGCCGTAGTTGGCCAGGAAGTACTCCGAGACCACCAGCAGCGCCGCCAATGCGCCGGCGATGGAACTGACCACCAAAACCGCGATGAGTATCGAACCAAGCATAGAGATCTATCGCGTGAGGCACGCCCCACGCCGCCTATTGTCCCTGCAAAACGCCGGTGAACCCGATGAACGCCAGCGCCATCAGTCCGGCAATGATCAAGGTGATCCCGGGGCCTTGGAGCCCTCGGGGGATCCGTTCGTTGGCCAGTCGTTGGCGAATGCCCGCCATCGCCATGATCGCCAGGAACCAGCCGATCCCGCTGCCCAGGCCGTATCCCATGGTGACAATGAACGAGTAATCGCGAATCACCATGAACAGCGAGGCGCCGAGGATGGCGCAGTTGACGGTGATCAGGGGCAGGAAGACGCCCAACTGGTGATATAGGAACGGGGAGAAGCGTTCGATCGCCATCTCCACGAACTGCACAAAGGCCGCGACGATGATGATGAACAAGATGAAGCGGAAGAAATGCAGTCCCAGCGGCGCGAGGACATAGTGGTAGGCCAGCCAGTTCAGCAGCGTTGTCGTCGTGATAACGAAGATGACGGCCAACCCCAAGCCGAAGGCGGTCTTGACCTCACGCGAAACGCCGATGAAGGGGCAGAGGCCCAGAAAGTAGGCAAGCAGTATGTTCTGCGTGAAGATCGCCGAAATGCAGACCGCCATCGCTTGCCAGATTTCCGCTGTGAGGTTCATTCGGTCTTCTCCTCGCGCGCGATCTGGAAGGCTCGAAACACCCACACGATGATCGCGAGCATGAAAAACGCCCCGGGAGGCATGACCATGATGATCCACTTGTCCCATAGAGGGCCGCTGAAATACGGCACGGGCAACCCGAGAAACGTCCCCATCCCCAGCACTTCCCGGAACGTCGCGACGATCAGCAGGATGAACGTATAGCCCAGCGCATTGAAGAAACCGTCGAGCAGCGCCATCGCCGGTCGACTGTTGTTCCCACAGGCTTCGCACCGCCCCATGACGATGCAATTGGTGATGATCAACCCCACATAGGGCCCGAGATTACTGCTCATTTCCGGCCAATACGCCTTGAGCAGGACGTCCACGATAATGACGTAGAACGCGATGATCAGCGTCTCGACCATCATGCGGATGTTACGCGGCGTGAACATACGGAGCAACGAGACCGTTGCCGAACTCAGGGACAGGGTGAAGATCAGGGCCACGCACATCACGGCGGTGTTCAAGACGAGATTTGTCACCGCCAAGGTACTGCAGATCCCCAGGACCTGCTTGAAGATCGGGTTGTTGCGCCAGAGCCCTTCGACAGCGATCTGGCGTGTCTCGGAGGAAGCACCGGTCGGAGTCATTCGGCCCCTCCTTCCTCGCCCATTCGCGCGCGCCAAGCGTTCACCCCCGCGTTGATGATCCCCTCGAGTCGCGTACTGGTCTGCGTCGCTCCGGTGACGGCGTACACTTCGTTGTCGCGCAGGTCTCGGCCGGGCCGGCTGAACCGAATGGGCGTTTCGGCCGGCCCCAGTCGCTTGCCCTCAAACTGGTCCTGAAACGGCGCCTTGGCAATCTCGGCGCCGAGCCCCGGGGTCTCGTTCTGTTCATAGAAGACAGCCCCCGTGACAGTGGTCCTGTCAACGTCAATACCGATAATCCCTTCGATAGGAGCCCAGAAACCTTGGCCGGCGACGGGCAGAGCATAACCGACAACGCGCCCATCCCGCCTCAGTGTGTAGGCGCCGCCCGAGGTTTCGTCCGGCTCAGTGATCTGCTCGGTAAAAGCGCGGTGGATCTCGAGAGAACTCATGCGCGTCTGGTCTAGTTGAGGGAAGACGGTGACCACCGCCCGCTCGAAGGCCAGCGACGCGTTGGCCTGGACGCGATCGCGCGTGACCTGCGTGAAACCGATGACGATGGAGCTGAAGACCGCCGTCACGGCAAACATATAGACAATGGGGTACCATCGCTTCTCACGCATCGGCCTTCTCCCGCGCCTTTTTCCGGGCGATGTGGGCCTTGACGCTGTAGTCCAGGATGGGAGCGAACATGTTGCCAATCAGGATCGAGAACATGAGTCCCCCGTTGAAGATCGAGAAGTTCCGTATCACGACGGTGCAGGTGCCGATCAGGATCGCGTAGATGATACGAGCCGGCTCGGTGCGGGGTGAACTGACCGGATCGGTCGCCATGTAGAAGGCGCCGAAGAGAAAACCGCCCCCCAGGACCGCCGGCCAGGCACCGGGGACCGGCTCGACCCCACACCAGTAGAGAATCTGGTTCAGAACGGCGTAGGTCCCGATGAGCCAGAGGATAATGGTCCGACTGGCCGTCTTGGTGACGAACAGGTAAATCCCTCCGATGGTGATCAGCAGGGCGCTGGTGACGCCCATCGTGCCGCTGAGACGCCCGAAAACCAGCCCCTTGAGCAGAACGCCTGGCTGAAGCGGGACTTGTTCTCCCTCGGCGATGTCGAAAGGAATCTCCGAGGCGGCCGCGTCACTCGAATCCAGGACTATCTTGCCCGCCTTGAGATCGGCCATGGGCGTCGCACCGGTCATCGCATCGGCCGTCACCACCGTAGACCAGCGATCCAGCGCGCCCCAGAAGCCATCCGCGGCCGGCGCCCACGTCCCCGTCAAGGCCACGGGGAAGCAGACATAGACGAAACAGCGCCCCGCCAGAGCGGGGTTGAAGATATTGCGACCGAAACCGCCGAAGATTTCCTTGGCGAACATCACGGCGAAGATCACGCCCACCGTCAGGACGTGCCAAGGAACGGTCGGGGGCATGACCAGGGCCAGCAACGTGGTGGTCACGAAG
>JANQFY010000443.1 GCA_028277585.1 Sedimentisphaerales bacterium | reverse complement strand
TCCTCGCCGCTCCGGATCAGAGGCGATCTGACGCTCTGACGTCCGAGGCGCCGATGCAGCAGAATGGCGAAGAAGGAGCAGAGACCTCTCCTAGACATGTCTTGCTGGATTGTCACTGTATGCTGATCTTCCATGACACGGTTCTGGATCAGAGTATCATCGCATCGCTCCAGAATGCTCCTGGATCCGGAGCGGCAGAAGGCAGAATCGGCAACTGGGAGGGCGCCGCCGCCAACAATCTCTTTGGCACGCAGATGGGTGGGAAGGCGTTGCCGAGAGAGATGGCGGTAAGACTCCCTAACAAGCTCCATGAGCACGGTTGTCTGGAACCGATCTCGTATCCGCAGTTCATGGTGCAAGACGGCCGACAAGCGTGGATGACCCTCGCCGCCGAAGAGTACTACCTGGTAACTCCGTCTGCCGAAACCCTTGCGCTTCGTGCGAAAATCAGTGAAGCCCTTGAAGGCATGAGAGTGGGCCTAACGCCTCATGTCGTAGACGCCAACAGCGTGGTGCTCGAAATCACCGTTCAACAGGATGAGCGTGAAAGCAAGAGCAATGACTTGCCGGGTAGCGACAGCAGGACCATTCAGAACCATACAGTATTGCTCAAAAACGAGTGCTTTGCATTTCGCGTCGCCCCGCAAACAGGGACTCAACTCCCCGGTACTATCCACGTAGTAGTTGCCCCTTGGGTGGTGCCCCCCACAGAGGACGAAAGCATCCCCTCAGACAATGCAGGTAGCATGGAACGACGCGTCCCGCATGGTCAAGGAAGCGACGAGCCTTCGCGTCAGGTCTTGTTCGACTTCGTCATCGCCGAGGTCGCATCCGACGAGACGCTGGATTATGAGACGGCTGTCCAAGCCCGGAATCTCCTGGCGAGTGTCGGAAGGCGTGACGGTTCGGCCCTGCCGACGGTAGGTGAGTTGCAGAATCCACTCTGGCGAGTACTCAGGGACCATGTGAAGGTCTTCAATAGCGACAATGCGAAGGCGCTCACTGACCTGCTGATCTCCAGAGGTCATGCCAGGTTGCTGAGCGAACCGGCCGTCATGACATCGGATGGCATCAGCGCCCGAATCGCAATCGGTGAGGACTTCACTCCTGAGTCGTTTGAGTCCTCGAAAGAAAGCGGGAGTTTCTGCCTGGATCTGAGAATCACGCCGACGATTCAGTACGACCCAAGCGCGATCCTCTGCTCGCTGGAACTCGATGTCGAGGACTTGAGGACTCGTCAAGCGGACGGCTCGCTGGGGATGATCGGGAAGGCCAAGGCAGGTCATACGATAACTGGCATTCCCAGCGGCGCGTACGTCGTAGTCGGCGGGCGTGCAGAACGTCAGGGCGCGGACGGAAGAGCTTATACGCTCCTTGTGCTGGCCAGACCGAGTATCGTCGGATTTGATAATCAGCAGGGACTTTCCTCCGACACACAGGACCAGCGGATTGCCAGCGGCCCGCGTCAGGTGTTTCTGGATATTCGAACGGTGGCGATGGAGCACAGCGACCTTGCGGACCTGGGTATCGAATGGGCGCAGCCCACGACCAGCGCAGGGCCTTTCGGCAGCAGCCCGTTCGCTGACGCCGACGAGAAAGGCGGATGGCCCTGGGGCGTTCAGATAGGATACACGCCGGATAGCGCCTTCACCACTGCGCTGCAAGCCGCTCTCGACAGACTGAGCGAGAAAGGTCACGCCAAGCTGCTGGCGCGACAACAAGTCGTGGCGCTCGACGGGCGAACGGCTCGCGTCGCCGCCACCACGGAAGAACAACTCTGGATGTTGCCGAAAGCGACAGAAGGTCAGACGATAGAACAGCGCGAACTGGTCACTATCGAAAACGGGACGGTCATTCAAGCCACCCCTAGGCTCGGCTATGATGACGATATCGTGCTGGAACTGGCCGTCGAGCACATTGACAGCGTCCCACGCGATCCGGGCGACAGACTGCCTGTAGTAACCCGCCGCACCAGCCGGAGCTCCGTGACGATCAGAGACGGCGGCACCGTGGCGCTAGCCGGGCTCAGCGAGCAACATGAAGACACGAAAAGAGAAATCATCGTCTTCGTAACCGCCCGCCTGACCCCAGAGAACCCCGGGATAGCCGGGGCAACACCGTCCGCTCGCCTGTCTGCCGGCCACGCAGATAATAGTGCGTCGGCAGATAGCCGGAGAGGCGAGGTCAAACGGACGCGGTTCTCTCATACGGATGCGTTTGGGTGTATCGATCGAGAGTTTGGCTTCGAGGAACTGGGTGAGTACACCGCCATGGATCGCAGGGGCTGGAGAGGGACTCATCCCTACCTCAAACTGTATCTGGCCGATTTGACCTGCTCGGTGGCCGCTGATCGAGGAACGCTCCTGGTTGACCCGACGTCCGGGACACTGTCGCCAGGCGACGCCAGTTTCTCCGACAACGTAGTTATTCACATCAGTCCCTCGGAAGACAACGACACAGAAGCCTGTTCGATCTATCTGGACGGTCTGAGCTTCGATGCTGTGCAGGGCGTGTTTCTCTCTTCCAATATTGTGAGAATCGTCTGCGGGAACAGAGAACTGGTCGGCAAGGGCCTGGAATTGGTCTGCGAGAGGACGCCGGAACAGTCGGGCGCGGGGCGCGTCACGGCATTCGGCTGCGTATGGCTGAAACAGACCGAAGGCGATTCCTTCGTCGTCTATCTCCGCAATCCCCCGAGAGAGCCGGCCGCCACGGTTCCGGAACAGGGCCGCACCACACTAGAAGACAAACTGTCAGCGGAGCAGATGATCACCTCGCGGCGCCAGTATGTGTACTCCGACCCCATTGTGAAGGAATTTCAGAAGAGCATCGCGGAGGTGGAGCAGGACCTGATTGTTGCACGGCAAACACGGGCCCCGGGCCATCCGGAACTGATTCAGAGGCAGGAACTGCTCGAGGACTTCACTCAAGCTCTCGCGCAGAAGCGTGCAGCTCTGGAGCGCGAGTTCGACACCGAGGTCATGAAACTGATCGGGGAGAAACGTAAGGAATCGGAGCGACGATCCCGCAGACCGTCGCCGGAGCAGCTAGCCAGCTTGCGGCTCCAGTACGTGAACATCCACCCCATCGTGAGGAAACTGAAGGAGAATATCGCAGAGATAGAGCGAGACTTGATCGTTGCGCGGCAGACGCTGGCGCCGAACAATCCGGAAATCATCCAGAAGCAGGAACTGTTGGAGGCCTTCGCCAAGGCTCTTGATCAAGAGCGTGCAGCGCTGGAACAGGAGCTCGACGATGGGATCAAGAAACGCATGGAGCAGAAGCGTGGGGAATCGAAACCAGCATCCGATGCCTCTGTCCCGACCCAGGAAGATTCGGACGAACCGGCCCGGGTGCGCGTGATCACGGAGAGACACGACGATAGTCCGTCCCCCACCGCTGAGCAGAGGCAGATCCTATTGGACGTCGAGATACTCACTGTTTCGACGGACCGGACGTTGAGCCCCGAGGCGGCGACAGGCTTGTCCAACCTGTGGGATTCGGCGGTTAGGAAGCGAAAGGTCTCCCGAGAAGACCGGGCATCGCTTCCCAGCATCAAGGAACTTCAGGTTCCCCCCGCCCAAGTGCTCGAACGCTGCGCCGTCGACGGCCAGGCGGACTCGGATGTCCTTGGAGCCATGATCGACCTGCTGAAGCCGTTGGGATACATGCGGCTCGTGTCGGATCCCGAGGTTCTGGCCACAGACGGCAAGCCGATGGAAGTTGGAGTCATGACCGAAGAGTACTATATGCTGTCGGCTGCGGGGACGACAGAAAAGTTCGAGTCCGGAATCAGGATGAATGTCACGCCGCATCTCGGGAACGACGACTGCATCACCCTCGACGTGGCCATCGAGACTGCGAACCCAATCCCCGGCGATGACAGCCAAAGGCCTTCCATCCGTAGGCACAGCCTCGCAACGGCAGCCACACTGGACAATGAGACGATGCTCGTCCTGCGCGTGAGACCCGATAAAGGAACCTCCGCAGAAGAAGACGATATCCTGTACGTGCTGATCCGAGCACAGGCGCTGCCAAGCCCGCCTGTCGCCAAGACAGAGGCGAAGACGGTGACCGCTATGTTTGTTAAGGCACGCCTGGCCGATGCCCTTAGGGAGATCGGGAAACAGACGGGCGCGAAGATTGCTGTGGACTTCCGGAGCACTCCCGACCCGATCACGGTCGAGTTGAATGGGCTTCCGGTGGAAGCGGCACTGGAGATCGTTCTGAAAGACACCGGCTATGCGTTCAAGAAGGAGGGCGATCGCTACCTCGTGTTCCGGCCCATCACGGCCATGTTCGAGGGGACGGACCTGCGTGAGGCCCTGATGGAGGTTGGCCAGCGGGCGGGCGTGACGGTTGTCAGTTCTCCAGGCGTAAGCGGAGAGGTCTGGGCGGAACTTCAGGATGCGTCTGTCGAGGAGGCCCTGAACACACTGCTGGCCGGAACGACCTTCACGGTGAAGGTGACGCCGGACTACTATCTAGTCGCAGAACCGAAAGAGCAGGCAGCCGATCGGGACACGACGAGCGTCCGCACGCTGGGTGGAGCGAACGATCCGGCGCGGCACGGCACAGCCCATCACATCCACCTGGACCTGACCGTGATGGAAGTCGCGACCCAGGCGAGACTCGATCGCCAGGCTGCTGGCGAGGCGTCGAAGTGGTTGTTGAAGGATGGTCGCAACAACAGAGCGTGGCGTCCGAGCGAGTTGCGGAAGCGCACGGTGGGAGAGTTGCTGGAATCGCTGTACCACGATGCACCGCCCGAGTCCTTTGAAGCCTTTGCCGATCTGCTTGTCTCTCGGGGATACATCGACCTTCTGATGAATCCGACTCTGGTGGCAGTGGAAGGGCGCCAAGCGAAGATCGGAGTACCTGGTAAGGCGGAATTCGCGGTTGTCGCCAAGACGGAAGACAACGGGCGAACCGTTCGCCTGGACGCCAATCTCGACTTGAACATCCGCACACCATTGGCAACAACGAACGATTCGAATGTTGATCCTGAGAACGCCCCTGCGTCGGTCAAGACGGTGCGGAGCCACGTCACGCTGCGAGCCGACAATCAAGGATGCGCCCTGCAACCGCTGGCCGGCAACGACAATTCGACCTTCTATCTGCTGGCCCGTCCGGAAATTCTTCCCACCAAAGCCCCTGCCCGAGTGACAGCCACATTCAATGGGACGAGCCTGCTCGATGCGATTGAGGAGATCGGGACGCAAGCTGGTGTGAAACTCGCCGTCGACGCGACGGTTAAGCCAATCCCGATTATCGCCCGAATCGAAGATCTTACGGTTCCAGAAGCCCTACAGGTCATCTTGGAGAAGACCGAATACACAGTTCACTACGATTTGAAAGAGGGCTTCGCCCTTATCTTTCGGCCCATTACGGTAACCTTCCACGGAGAGAGCCTAGATGAGGCCATCAAGACCGTCGCCGCGCTGGCCGAGGTGGATATCGCCTGCGATCTGGCAGTCTACCGAGAGATTCATGCCGATCTGCAAGGCGTTCCTCTGGAAACGGCTCTTGACACTCTGCTGAAAGGGAGCCCCTACACTGCGAAGATAGAAGCAAATCGCTCCGTTCGCATCGTGCCGCGGGACGAATGGGCAGGTATACTGGCACGCCGGGCGGAGATGTACTCGTCAACCGCGCAGGAGGGCCTCCATATTCGGTTGCGGGCTGAGAAGTCTCTCTGGCACGCGGATGAGATTCCCATTCTGCGCTGGGACCTGATGAATGCCGGGGCGCGAGAGTTCCTGCATGTGGCGGAAGGACAGCGGTTGGCGCAATTGGAGGTGGACGGCGTCTGGTACGTCTGGCCCAGTTTCCTGCGGCGCGCTCGTCTCGCGGATCTGCGAAACGGCAAGTGGGTACTCGAACAGCCTGTGACGCTCTCACCCATATGGTCGAAGGCGAAGCCGGAAGATCTGCAATGGGACAACGACCTCGCTCGGGCTATGGACCCAACCGAACTGCGTACATCACTGCAACTGACCCCCGGCAAGCACACGATTCGATTGGCTGTGGTCGCGGTACCATCCCGGGCCAATACAGGCGATCCGATCCGCGTCGTCAGCCAGCCGATAGCGATCACAATCGCATCTCGCCGACCAGACCAGACGGTGTCATGGCCCCCAGGCCGTGCATTGGCCCGGGCGTTCAAAGAGATGGCCTTCTGCACGACGCAGATTGTCATGTATCAGCACCGCCCGGAGTCGCCCGAGATGGTCCCATGGATCGCCCAGGCCCTCTCGCATGCCACCGAAACAGCCAATCTGGCAAAGGATACGCCCTTGGAGGCAAGCGCTGCACAGATGGTTGAAGCCTTGACTGCATTACAGAAGGCGGTGGAGAGAAACGTCGCCGAGGCCAAGAACGAGTTCGCCATCGTCACCAAGGCCAACACCAGTATGATGAGCGTGTTCTCAAGGGAGTCTCAATTGAACGTCCCGCATCTCAAAGACGGAGTAGATGCCGTTCAGATCGAGGCGCGGTTCGTGCACGCCAGTGACGAGTTTCTGAAGGGGCTGGTCGAGGACCCGAATACGCCGGAGGAACTCGCGGCGGCGCTGACGCTCAGCGAGGGAGAGCGGATACGTGAAGCCGCCCTTCTGGATGACACGCAAGTCAGATTTCTCTTGAGGGCGGCGCAACGAGACAAGCAATCGCGTTCGCTCGCTGCCCCAAGAGTCACGGTCCTGGACGGGGAGTCGGCGGAGGTGCGCGTCGGTCAGGCCATGCCTCGATTCGCTGGCTTCAGCGAGCCAAACGGCCCCTCGGGGGAACCCGTTGCCCAATACGAATCGATCCACGCCGGTCTGGAGTTCAACGTCGCGCCTCATCTGCAGAAGGGCTCAAACAACGTCTATCTCGAAGCCAAGGCGAAGATCACCTCCGTCCTGGGCAATGAGGAACGGGTGCATCAGGGCAAGTATCCCTATACTTTTCCGATCATCAGCACCGTTGAGGTCCAGACGGCCGTGACCACCCCCTTGGGCAAAACGGTGCTTTTTGGCGGGGCGCGCATCGAATCACGGGGGCACGTCGAACCACCTGGAGAGACCACGGGCAGGAGGCTTCTGGTTTTGATGAGAACAAAGAAGGAGACTGTGGATAAATCCGAGACGCCGCCGGTTGCCCCCCCTCTCGGCCCACCCATGGGCGGCGGCATGATGGGCGGAATGGGTGGCGGCATGATGGGCGGATTCCCACCAGGGCAGCCTCCTCTGCCACCTGCGGAAGAGAAGTAGAACGGCTCATTCGTCGCCCGTGACACCGAGGATGGCCTCGGTCAGTGCCTTGCGGTGGCGGCGGAGCCACTTGGTCTTGCGGAGGATCATCTGGAGGAAATCGACGCCGGAGTGGTAGCCGAAATAGCCCGTCGCGGCGACGGGAAGCACGGCCTCGGCGATCATCGCCTCGATCATCAGGTCGACAAGACTGCGCAGCTTGCGGGTGCTCAGCTTCGCGGCCTCGCGGTAGCCATCAAGAAACCGGAAGAGACGAGGCTCATCGAAGGCGTCGGGCCACTGAGTCGGATCGGGACAATCCCCCACGATGGAGAACTGGAGCATCCCGTTGGCCAGATCGGTCAGGGGCGGCGCGATCCGGATCGAATCGAAATCCACGACCCCCACGACCTTGGCGCCGAAGAACAGCAGATTGCCCGGGTGCCAATCGCCATGAACGACCTGGCGTTTCCAGGAGGGATAGCCCAGCCTGTTGACGCGATTGCTCGAGCGGTCATAGCGAATCAGCAGGGACTCGGTAATCGCTTCGGTTCGCCGGGCTGAGCCGGCGCGTTTGTCCGAGCGGATCATCTTGAGGTGTTGTCGGACCGTAGCCGAATCGTGGAAACTGCCTCGAAACGGCTCGTAGTCATGAGCGAAGTCCCCCATTCGCAAATGCAGATTCGCCAGTTGCCGCCCCGCATCTTCGGTCGCCTCAAGGGATGCATCACAGCGTGAACCGCTGACGAAGGTGAACAGCTCGTAGATATGATTGTCGATGTTTAGAACCGTCTTGTGCTCGTCACTGGTGCTCACCAGCGACGTCACGGGGAACGCCTGGCTGGCCAGGTGCCTCTGCACCGCATGGGCGAATGCGACACGGGTCAGATCGTCACGACCTTTCGGTCGGCGTTTGAGAAGGAAGGTGCCCTTGTCCGCCCGCACAACAACCTTGGGGGCCCGCCGATTACCGGCCGAGAGCGGTTTGACGCGATGCACGATACCCACGTCGTAGTGACTCAAGACGCGGACAAGCTCCTCGGACGAGAAATTGGCTCCTCCTCTGGGCATCGTGAAAGTCTCTCAGATACGATCCGGCGGTCGCGCCGGGCTCGACTCAAGCGCGAGACGCTAGAGCGCCAGCATCAGAACAATGATGACCACCGCGGCAGCCAGGCCGACTCCCAGGATCGTGACGATCATCTGCAGACGCGTGATCTTCTCCTCGACATCGTGGATGTCCTCGGATTCGACCGCCTCTCCTTCCTCCAGCTTCTCAAGCACGGAGACATCGAACCGCTTGTGCGCCTGCAGCGGGGGATCGCCCAAACGAAGGGCTTCCAGATCGACCAGAAGCTCATCGACGTTGTTGTATCGGTCCTCGCGGCGCTTGGCCATCATAATCTCGATGACCTCGGAGACGCCGGCCGAAAGCGAAGTAACGAGATGGTCCGGCGGGACCAGTTTCTCGCGCAGGTGCTTCTTCATGATCTCCGAGGAGTCGTCGCCCGTGAAGGGAACCTGCCCGGTGACCATATGGTAGAAGGTGGCGCCGAGACCGTAGATATCCGCCCGCCCATCGATATCGATCTTACCGCGAATCTGCTCGGGCGCGATGTAGTACGGCGTCCCATAAGCCTTACCGGCCTCACTCTGGGCGGCTTCAATGTCCGTCGTCTCACGGGCCAGACCCATATCAGCCAGCTTCACCACGTTCTGCTGGTTGATCATGATGTTCTTCGGCTTGACGTCCCGGTGGACCAGACCGTGCGAATGGGCGTGCTCGAGAGCGTGGGTCACCTGAATGATGACC
>JANQFY010000438.1 GCA_028277585.1 Sedimentisphaerales bacterium | reverse complement strand
TAGGCGACTTCCAGGATGAGGTTGGCGAAATCGGCCGGGTTGTCGACGGTGAACGTCCGACGCAGATAGACCGAGAGGTAGTTGTTGCGCATGTCGCTCAGGACGGTAGTGTCGTCGCCGTCGCCGTAGCCGATCCCCGTAGCGCCATCGAGCCAGTCGGCGTCGTCGAAGGCGCCGGTCGTCCAGGTCAGGGTCGGTTCACCGGCCGTGTCCGGCGACGGCTCTTCCGTGCCCTTGAAGTACTTCCAACCCGCGCCGAGATCGAGGAAGACCTCATCCTCGGACAGGACGCCGCATCGGAGTGGCGGTTCCAGCGCCGAATCGGGGAAGCTCGGCGCGTTCTCGGCCGCGACCTTGCAGACGTTCCAGCCCGTGAAGCATCGCGCGAGTTCTTCGAGGTCGGCCTGCTCGTAGCGGTTGTCAACCCCGAACGCGTGCAGCTCCAGTATCTCGCGCGCGTAGTTCTCGTTCGCCTTTCCTCGAACGTTCAGCACGTTGTCAAGATAGACCAGCATGGTCGGGCTCGTCGCGCTGTAGAGCAGCAGGTCGGTGAAGTTGCCCAACGCATTGTCGTAGAAGAACTGATACTCCTGGTACTCCAACTGGGCCGCTTCGGCGCGGGCCTGATCGCGGCTCATCGCATCGGTGGCATCGGAGTTCTGCAGCTCGTCGAGATAGTCCACGAGCTTGTCATAGTCGGTCGTCAGGTGGTTCTCCCAGAACTCGCCGAGAACGGCCTGGAGTTGGCGCCGGGAGTAGACGCCGCGAATGTGCACGAGTTGCTGCAGCTCATCAATGCCCTTGATGACCCGCCGGGTTGGGCCGGGCAAGATCTGGCGGTTCAGCAGTTCCGGGATCATGCTCAGGTCGCTGCTGGTCAGGCCTCGATTGTGGGCCTGGATCGCCAGGACATTCTCGCCTGCTCTGAGCAGATTCTTCTGCGCCGAGATATCGAAATCGCGGGGCGTCCCGGCCTCGTGACTTCCGGTGGCGGTCGTGCCGTGGGGGACCTCTCCGGCCGGTAGATTGGCCCGGGCGATTTCGGTCCCGTTCAGATAGGCCTTGAATCCATCATCGTAATCGACACGCAGAATCAAATCCGCGATCGCACCCAGGGAGGCTTCGGTCAGGTGGAAGGTGTGCCGTAAGTAGACGGACACGTAGCTGTTGCGCATGTCGCTCAGGACGGTCTCGTCGTCGCCGTCACCGTAGCCGATCCCGGTTGGGCCCTGAAGCCAGGAGGCGTCGTCGAAGCGAATCTCTTTCCAGGCCGAACTGGGCTCGCTCGTTCCCTTGCGATAGCGCCAGATCGCGCCGGCGCCGACCAGCCGCGTTTCCTCGGTCGGGATCAACCACTCGAACAGGGCGTCTTGCCGCTCCAGCAGGGCGGCGTTGTCGGATTCGTCGATTGTCTCGGGATCGAGTTGCTCGGTGATATAGGCTTCGATGCCGATCGCCTGGATATAGGCCAGGTCGGCAGGCGACGGGCCGTATCCGATGCGATTGAGCACGTGCCCGGCCTGAGCCAGGTCATCAGCCCTTGCGGCGCTGGGTAGCAGAAGCAGTGTCAGGGCGAATAGAAGAAGAGCGACTTGACCCAACCATCGAGGAAACGCACGCAAGACCATGGCTACCGACCTCCAGTGAGATTGACCACAATGCCATACTGGGTCTGTGTTCGTCAATTGCCCTCCTCGGGCAGAAACCCACCGCATCCAGGCGCAAGATCCTGGACTGTCAGCTTATCCATATTATAAGCGCTGCGAAGGCGATGGTTCATTAATTCTGTGTGAAATACCGGCTGGCGAGGGTCCGGAAGGGCGTATGAAAAAAGCGGCTGATGAGATTCGAACTCACAACATCGACCTTGGGAAGGTCGCGCTCTACCATTGAGCTACAGCCGCAATACTGAGGGGGATTCTAATGGCCCGGGCGAGGTTCTGTCAACCAAAAATCCGGGCCGTTCCCTTCGCGCGATAGGGGATTCTCAGCGGCGTCTCTCGAAGCGGTGTTTCCCCGATCCGACGTGGTCGATCGCGATGAATTGGCCTTCGATGGCGCCCTTCACGAGGCGCCCGTCCAGTACGATGTCCGGCAGGTCGCTGTCCAGGCGGGGCAGATAGACCATCGCTTCGACATTGGCCGGGATGTCCACGTTCAGAACGAAAGACTCGGCCGGCATCGACGCGAAGTCCACGTGGATCGTCCCGCTTACGGTCGGCAGATCCAGGCTGCCGCTTCTCAGCGAGCCGACCTGCGGCTTGATGCGCACTTTGGCGAAGCCCGGTTCGAGCGGTTCAACGCCCATCAGACAACGCGGGATAATATTGGCGGGCGCCGCGCCCCAGGCGTGGTTCCAGTCCTGGTTGGGCTTGTACTTGTTGTCCCAGGCTTCCAGGGTGATAGTCGTGCCCACGTCGTAGATCATGTGGGGCCAACTGCGATCGCTGGTCGCATCGGTCATCAGCTCCAGGGCGTAGTCGCCTTCGCCCGCGGCGTAGAGGGCTTCGAGCATGTACTGCGATCCGTACACACTGCAGACCATGCCGCGACTCTTGATGAAGCGGGCGACAGATGCGACGTGCTCGTCCGGCACGAGCCCCATCGCCAGCGGAACCATGTTGGCGTGCAGGGCGCTGTGCGTGCTGCCCTCACCGTCGACGTAGATCCCCTTGTCGCTATCGAACAACCTACTGTTGATGGATTGCTTGACACGGGCGGCCGCGTGAGCGAACTTTTCGGCGTCATCGTTCTTGCCGATCACGCGGGCCATCCGGCTCATCGCGACGAGCGCCCGATAGTGAAACGCGTTGACGACGGTGTTGATCGGCTTGAACTCGAAATCGTCGGTTTCGCCGTAGCCTCCTTTGAGTCCGAGGATGTTGCCGTGCGGCCAGTCGACGATGTCGCGGAGCTTGCCCTTGAAGTGGATCGAGCGGAGCACTTCATCGGTGACGAGTCCCGTCTGCGTGCTGATCAGGCCGTCCTCGCGGGCCAGGGCGATCAGGGTCTTGGCCTTGAGGTCGTCGTAGTAGTGCTCGAACGACTCGGTGTCGCCCGTGTAGAGATAGTCGGCCCAGGCCATCAGGACCGAATGGAGGATCCACTCGGTGGGCCAGGTCGGATGGACCATCAGATACTCATGGCTGTGCCGCGCCATCGTGAACTCACGGTCCACCCCGTAGTGGCAGAGCTGATTGATATACGCGTCGGCTTCGTAGGGGATGCGCTCGCGGTCGCCGTCGACGTAGACGCCGCAGAAGCTCGTGGCTTTGATGCTGTACTTGCACAGGTCCCAGACGTCGTTGAGCACTTTGCTGGAGCAGAGGAAGCGCGACGCGGTTTCGTCGAATGGATAATGCACGGCGATCTGCCGGATCTGCGACGCCTTCAGCTCGCAGGGGCTGTTGACGATCTCACAGTACCGGAAGGGCATCACTTCACCGACGTCGGCGGGCATCTTGATGGCGCGTGACCCCGTGTTGCGCTTGTCGCGTGTGATGACAAGGCGATACGTGTGGGTCCCCTCGCTGAGCTTCAGCTTCATCATGCGGTAACGTCGGGAACCACCTGGTCGGCGGTCGATGCTGTCGGAGCCGGCAGGGACCTCGCCCAGATGGATCTCGATTTCATGGCCGGCGCTGGGGTTGCTGAGCGTCAGTTCGATCGTGCCGAAGGCGGCCCATCCGAAATCGACGAAATAGTGTCCCTCCGTCTTCTGCACGAGACGAATCGGGTCGATACGGGTCGTCGCGAGCGGATAGCAGGTGGTGGAGTAGTCGTCTCGGAGCGTCCCGGTGCGGAAGCGTTGGGGTTGTGAGTATTCGCTGGGCCGGGCATCCTTGTTCCAGGTTCTGACCTTCCAGACGTAGGGCGTGTTGGATTTGAGGGGCTCGCCCGCGTACTCGACGGCGACCGATCGATTGGATTCGATGCGCCCACTGTTCCAGAGGTCGCCCTGGTCCCAGCCCAGTCGCTCGGCGCTGGAGGCGACCAGAATCTGGTACGCCGTCTGTTTTTCGTTGGGACAGGGGAAATCAACGACCCAGGTGAATTCTGGTCTGGGATCTGTGATCCGGGCCAATTCAGGTTGAGCCAACAGTTCGCACATCAACCCGGTGGGCGCGCAGGACACCGACGTGGAGGCTTCGGTGTAATGGGTAATATAGAGAAGTAGTGGCAGGGCGATCACGGCGACGGATCTGGCGATGGGCATACGATGATTTCGGCGATTCTGGCTCATAGCGACCTTCCATTCGTCAATGTTGGACCGGGACGTTCGAAGCACTGTAGCGGAGCGACGTCGATTGTCGATAATACCTCTGAAAATGGAATACGGCAACGAAGGACAAACGGAAATCACCGAAGCCAAGAGGGGCAATTCAAGCGAGAAATCGCGGAGATGAGTTGCCTGTCTCAGCCAGTTCCCTTATCATCACCGGTTTCCTGGGACGAGAGATCGCAGGAGACAAGGTGGTTTGGACCGATCCCCCCGAGCGAGGTTCGTCGAGCCGGGTCGGACGGGGTGATGACGAAGAATTCGCCGCTGTCAGCGGCCTAGAGAGGTTTGCATGGATAAGTACGTTTGCATACACGGCCATTTCTATCAGCCGCCACGTGAGAACGCGTGGCTCGAGGACGTCGAGCTGCAGGATTCGGCGTACCCCTATCACGATTGGAATGCCCGGATCACCGAAGAATGCTACCGGCAGAACGCGGCCTCCCGAATCCTGGGGCCCGACCGGAAGATCGTCGATATCGTCTCCAACTACGAGCGGATCAGTTTCAATTTCGGCCCGACCCTGCTGTCTTGGCTGGAATCACACGCCCCGGATGTCTACGCCGGGATCTTGGAGGCCGACAAAAGGAGTCGGGACCGGTTCTCCGGGCACGGCTGCGCGATGGCGCAGGTCTACAACCACATGATCCTGCCCCTCTCCAACACGCGGGATAAGCACACGCAGGTGATCTGGGGCATCCAGGATTTCAAGCAGCGTTTCCAGCGGGCGCCCGAAGGGATGTGGTTGCCCGAGACGGCGGTGGACCTGGCCTCCCTGGAAGTGCTGGCCGAGCATGGGATCAAGTTCACCATCCTGGCTCCGCGGCAAGCCCGGCGCACTCGCAAGCTCGGACGCCGCTGGCGCGAGGTCAACGACACGAACCTCGACACGAGCGTTCCCTATCTCTGCAAGCTGCCTTCCGGCAAGCAGATTGCTCTGTTCTTCTATAGTGGTCCGGCCTCGCACGACATCGCCTACGGCGGGCTCCTGCACAGCGGGGAGCACTTTGCCTCGCGGCTGATGGATGCCTTCCCCAAAGATGGGGCGGGTCCGCGCCTCGTGCACGTGGCGACCGATGGCGAATCGTTCGGCCACCATCATCGGCACGGTGACATGGCGATGGCGTACTGCCTTCACCATATCGAGAGCAAGAACTTAGCCAAGATCACGATCTACGCGGAGTACTTGGAGAAGTTCCCGCCGGAACACGAAGTGGAAATCTGGGAGAACAGTTCCTGGAGCTGCGCCCACGGCGTCGAACGGTGGAAGAGCAATTGCGGCTGCGCGGCCGATCAATCGCGTTCGGGCCATCAGCAGTGGCGCGCTCCGTTGCGCCAAGCGTTGGACTGGATCCGTGACAAGGAGACCAGCGTCTACGAAGAGCGCATGTCGCAGTATCACGCTGATCCCTGGCGGCTGCGGGACGAGTACATTCAGGTGATCAATGATCGGTCCCCGGAGAACGTCGAAGCGTTCATCACCAAGGCGACCGGGCGGGTGCTTGATCACGATGACAAGATCACATTTCTCAAGCTGCTCGAAATGCAGCGCCATGCGATGCTCATGTACACCAGTTGCGGCTGGTTCTTCGACAACATCGCCGGGATCGAGACGGTCCAGGTGATGCAGTATGCGGCGCGTGCGATGCAGTTGTGCCAGGAGGTGCAGGACTGGGATCTCGTGCCGGAGTTCAAGGGCAAACTCGCCAGCGCCCCGGCCAATGTCCGACCGTTCACCAATGGGCGGGACGTGTATGAGGCCTTCGTCGAGCCGACGCGAATCGACCTGAATCGCGTGGGGGCCCACGTGGCGCTCAGTTCGGTCTTCGAAGAGTCCGCCGAGGAGATCACGGACGTCTACTGCTATTCGGCGACGATGCAGGACTTCGACCGCGCCGAGGCGGGCATGCAGGTCCTGACAACGGGCCGGGTGGCGATTCAGTCGAGTGTGACATTCGAGACGCATACGGCCGATCTGGTGGTCTTCTACCTGGGCGACCACAACCTCTTCGCGACCGTGCGGCCCCGGATGGACGACGACGCGTTTCGCCAGGTCCGCATCGATCTGTACAGGGCGTTTCGACGCAGCGACAGTAACGAAGTGATGCGCCTGATGAACACGGCGTTCGGGGGCAAGAACTATTCGCTGAGTCACCTGTTCAAAGACCAGCAGCGGCAGATCCTCAACGATCTGCTGGAGAGCACGTGGGAGGAGATCGAGAACTCGTTCCGACATCTCTACGAGCACAACTATGCGATCATGCAGATGATTCGCAATATGAACATGCCCTTGCCCAAGGCGCTCTCGGCGCCGGCTGAGTTCATCCTGAACGAGGATCTGTGTGCGGAGATCCAGGCCGAAGAGATCGATGTCAAGCGACTCCGCAGCCTCTCGGACGAGGCCGAGCGTCTCTCGCTCAGCCTGGACAAGGAACGGCTCAGCTACGAGGGCAGTCATCGGATCAATGACCTGATGGACCGGTTGGCGGAAGAGCCGGAGAACGTGGATCTGCTCTGCTCCATTGAAGAGAGCCTGGAGATTCTCCGGATGCTCACTGATACGCTGGATCTGCAGAATGCTCAGAATGTCTTCTTCAGCGTGGGCAAGCAGAAGTGGTCCGCGATGAAGCGTCGCGCCGCGGCCGCCGACGAGGACGCGACCCGGTGGGTTGAGCACTTCTGCTTGCCCACGCTGAAGAAGACATTCTGAGCATTCTGCAGATCCAGCGTATCAGTGAGCATCCGGAGAATCTCCAGGCTCTCT
>JANQFY010000323.1 GCA_028277585.1 Sedimentisphaerales bacterium | reverse complement strand
GCCCGTCCGATTCTACCCGTGGTCATCTGGACCGGACCCCATACATAGCGGGCGTAAAGGCCGAGCACCGTGATCGACAGAATCACTGAGGCCGGCCGCATCACCGGAGGACTCCGCCACGCAGTCGGGACGCGTGCGCCCCGCTGGAAAGCCGTCGCGACGAGGCACGCGATAATGAGCCAGAGAGCCGTCCAGACGCCCGGCTCGAACAGCGCGAAATCGATCAGGTTGTGCAGGAGGACACCGACTATAGCACAGCCCAGCGCCGCGGCGATACGCATCCAGTCCAGTTGTTCTTTGCCTGGGAGGCCGGATCGAATCGGTGAGGCCAGCAGGAGAAACCCGATAAGGAACGCGGCGGCCGGCGCGATGTAGAGCACGAGAACCTCATAGACCCATAGGGCCGCATCCCCGCCGCCCGAGGTGGGAGTCAGCCAGGGACGCACCAGAAGCAGGATGGCGACCACTAGACCCATCGCAGCCAAGGTGAGCTTCCGTGATGAGGAAGAGGTTCTCTCATTCAGCGCTTCCGAGAAAGGGGGCACTACGCTTCGCAAGAGTGGAAAGAAGAGCATCAGACAGAAACCGGCCAGGCCGAGTGGCCCGTATTGGGTCAGAATGCTCAGGGGAAAGCAGTGGGGATCCGCAACCGACTCCAGTGCAGCCGCTGGCTTGTAGCGCGGGTAGTTGTGCGCGAAATTGCCTGGCCCAACGCCTGTGATGGGGTGATCGGCACACATCTGCGCCGAGGCGTGCCAATACTGCCAGCGGACCAGCATCGAGTTGCCGCCGGGCAGGCGTCCGTGCTTGAGGCCGTATGAGATTGCTGCGCAGCCGATTCCCGCGACGAGGATGACCGCCAGGAGTGACGTCACGATCAAGGCGGGCTTGCGATGGACACCGAGCTTCTTGCGAAGACACATCCAGAGCCCCCAGAGCGCCCCCGCGACCAGGAAACCGAGCACACCGCCCTTGCTGCGTGTCAGCATCAGGCCGGCAACGACAATGCCCGCGCCGAGGGCGACATACAGCAGGCGGTTACCGCTCCCTGAGCGATTGTCTCCGCCCCCCGATCGCTCCAGCAGCAACGCCAGCGCGGCAAAGGCAGCCAGCAACCCGAACGAGGCGGCCGAGTTGCTGGTCGTGAAGAAACCTCGAATGCCGCGCGAGTAGAGACGGTGCTCGAAGAGGAAATGCTGAAAGGTTCCTGGCTCGATGCCCATGGGGTCGAGCAACATTTCCGGCGATTTCTCGTACTGCTCGATGGTGATTTCGTTGCTCACCAGGAACTGCTCGGCGCACTGATAGGCCGAGACGACGCCCAGCGCCGCCAACACCAGAAGCACGATGCGGATTCGCGCCCGGGAATTGAGGAGTTGGACAAGCAGGATGGCCGCCAGGACGGGGCCGGCCAGCATGGCGATGTGCGTCATGGCAAGCCGCTTGTCCGTCGCCCTGAAGGATGCGACGACGCCGGCCAGGACGAAGAGTCCCAGGCCGACCTCGACGCCCGTGACACGATAGGATATCTGTCCTTTCCAGACCTCTCGAAGAAACCATAGGAGCAGGGCGCCTATCAGCAGACCGGAGATGCTCAGACTGTAGACTGTGTCGGACAGGCTGCCCGGCAGAGTCGTGGTATGGGCGGTTGGCGCCTCGGTGTACGTAGCCCGCAGCGCCAATACGGACAGGCAGAGTCCCAACAACACAAGCTCCAGGATCTTGGGTGGTTGCGGGGCGGCGCGGCGGGATCTACTTGGAGTCTTTGCCATGACGGACAGTGCTCTCGAAGATGGCGATGATCGCCAGGATCAGGAACGTCTGGGCGAAGATGAGCACGGCGCCGATCAGATTGACCTGGTACAGAAACGCGGCGCCGAGACCACAACAGAGGGTTGCTAAGTACAACATCAGAACGGTCTGGGTGTCTGTCAGGCCGTGCCGTTTCAGCCGATGTGAGAAATGCTGTGTGTCACCGACAAAGGGGCTCTTGCCCTGGCGAAGTCGTAGCGAGATGACACTGACGAAGTCGTACAGAGGGACCGCCATGACGACCAGCGGCATGAGCACGGGATACCACGGTCCGCTCTGGTCCTGTTGGTAGTACGTGGTGCGCAGGGTCAGCAGGGCGACGAAGAAACCGATGACCAGCGATCCGGCATCGCCCATGAAGATCGAGGCCGGCGGAAAGTTGAAGGCCAGGAAGCCGAGCAGTGTGCCGACGAAGACGATCGCCAGTCCGCTGACAAAGACTTGCCCGTTGAAGGCCGCGGTCGCAAAGAGAATCGTTCCAGCGATGGCGGCGATGCCCGCTGAGGCGCCGTCCATGTTGTCTAGGAAGTTGAACGCATTGATGATCAGGACGATCCAGAAGGCCGACAGCAAAGACGTGGCGAGGCGGTTCTGAATGAAGAACTCGACACGGATATCGGCCAACGCCGCGGCGACCAGCGCGACGCCGCATTGGGCGGCCAGCTTGACGAAGGGACCGAGCGCCTTCTTGTCGTCCCAGAGACCGACCGCAAACAACACTGAGGCGCAGCCCAGGACGATGGCTAGCTCGTCGAGGTGCTGAAGAAAATCGGCCGGATCGATGGCCACCTGCGCCGCTTGCTTGGCGAAGTAGCCGGGGACGACCAGGAATCGAACGAAACCGACAGCGGCCAGAATGGCGAGCGCCAGCGTTCCGTAGATCCCGATGCCGCCACCTAGCG
>JANQFY010000335.1 GCA_028277585.1 Sedimentisphaerales bacterium | reverse complement strand
CGCCGAGGCGAAGGGCGATCCGTACAATCCCGATGTCACGCCGGTCGAGTTGGAAGCGCACTTCGACATGCCGGCCAATGATTGGCGGTCCGCCATTCGACTGGGCTGGTACCAGGGCGGCGCCATGCCCCGCTCGCCCAAGAACTGGGTCGACCTGAACAAGATCGGTCACGGCGCGATGTTCAAAGGCACGAAGGGCTTCCTGATCTCCGACTTCGGCTCGCGGCTGATCATTCCGTGGGGCAACGATGCGGACATGAGCTACTACAATCGCCGCGACAAGGACGAGATGATCCCGGATCTGGGCCACTTCCAGAAGGAATGGTCCAACGCCTGCAAGGGCAACCTGAAGACCTCGTGCGATTTCAAGTACAGCGGCGACCTGATCGAGACGATGCTGCTGGGCCTGGTCGCGTACCGGGCGGGCAAGAAGCTCGAATACGACGGCGCCACGGGCCGGATCACCAACGACGTCAAGGCGAACGAGTACCTCAGCCGCCCCTACCGCAACGGCTGGCCCCTCGACGCCTAAGCGTTGCATCCGAACGCCATCACGAATCACCCAAAGGGGTGGACCATTGCGGCCCACCCCTTTTCTCTTGCTCCAGCCGGGATGCCCTTTCGTTCGCAGGTGCGCCTCTGACTGCGGGCCCTGTCATTCCTGCGCAGGCAGGAATCCAGACAACGGACACCGCGTGAACGAAACGTATTTCGGCGAGAGTTCAGGACACAATCGCGAGTCTCTGGATTCCCGCCTGCGGGGGAATGACAGAGCTGCCCTCGTGGCAATGATCCTCGTCCTAGAAAGATCCTCTCGGCGAGTCCAGCTCGCGCCTGTCCAGGTTGAATACGCTGCATACGGTTGCGATGTTTTGCCCTGCACACTAGAATGGCGCGGTTGTTCTTCTATCTCGTGAATTCACTTGATCGGTTTGGAGTTGTCAGATGACTATACGCATCGCATTGTTGTCCTTGATCGCCCTGGGCGGTCCAGCGCTTCTGGCGGCTGAGCCGGTCAGCCTGGAGAGCCTGCTCAAGGAGATGGCGGATCGGTCCGTACTGACACGCGTCCCCAGCCCGGCGTACTACGCGAAAGCCGCTACGAGTTACGATCGCGTCTCCAAGGTCAAGAACCCGGCCGATGGAATGTACGTCGAGAAGAAGGGCCGCGACTGGGGCAAGGGCTGGTTCGCCAATCGCGACTTCGGTCAGTATGTCCGCGTGGAGAAGAACGACGGCCGCACCGAGAATGTTCTCATGGACGATCAAGGCCCCGGCGCGATCGTTCGCTGGTGGGCGACCGCCAACAACAGCGGGACCATCCGCATCTATCTCGACGGAGCGGACGAGCCGGTCATCAAGATGAAGCCGGCTGAACTGGTCGGGGGAGACGCGCTGGCGCCCTACCCGTTCTCCTTCAAGGCCTCCGACGACAAGACGAACCCCGATTGGCGCGGGCACGACCTTTATTTGCCCATCCCGTATCAGAAGAGCTGCAAAGTCACTTGGGAAGGCGGCGGCTCGTACTACCAGATTGGCTACCGCAAGTACGCGCCCGGCACGAAGGTCAAGACCTTCACGATGGATCAGCTCCGCCAGGCGAAGGGCCTGATGAAGCGGATCGGCACGAAGCTGACCAGTAAAGACCCCGTCGTCCGGGGCGAGACCGTCACACGTTCGGCCCTGACGCTCGCGCCGCAGGCGTCCACCACGTTATCCCTGACGGGCGCCAAAGCCATCACCCGATTCCTCGTTCAGATCCAGGCCGAGGACTACCAGCAGGCGCTGCGCTCGACCGTCGTGACGATGACCTTCGATGGCAAGCAGACCGTCTGGATCCCCATCGGGTCGCTGGTCGGCGTCGGCTACAGCGACGAGAAGAACGACACGTTCTATGTCAAGGCCGACAACACCACCCGCACGCTCGCGACGTACTACGTGATGCCCTTCCAGAATTCCGCCGAGGTCACCATCACCAACCATGGGGACCAGGAGGTAACCCTGGAACGCGCCGAGGCGACCGCCGACGACTACCGCTGGGACGACAAGAGTCGCTACTTCCACGCGACCTGGTTCGAACTGCGCAATATCAGCACGCAGAACCGCAGCGATCTGAACTATGTCACGGTCCTCGGTTCGGGCCGCTACGTGGGCACGGCGATCACCATCTTCAACACCTGCACGCTGAAGAACAACCAGACCTGGTGGGGCGAAGGCGACGACAAGGTCTACGTCGACGGCGAGGTCTTTCCCTCGATCTTCGGGACGGGCACGGAGGACTACTTCGGGTACGCGTATTGCCGCCCGCAGCGTTACTACACGCCTTTCATTTCGCAGCCCCGCGGCGAGGGCAACAAAAAGTGGGGATACACGAACAACAACCGCTACCACCTGCTCGACGACATCCCCTTTACCGAGTCGGTCAAGTTCGACATGGAGATCTGGCATCCGTTCCGCAAGCACATGAACTACGCAGCCGCCACCTTCTTCTATGCCGACGCCGACTCGACGAACAGCGTCATGCCGAACGTCGCTTCGGTGAAACACAAGGTCGCGCTGCATCGCGATGATGTCCTGGATAAATAGGAAGACGGAGTGCGTGAAACGATGGGATCTGAATTCAGCAGGCGCGGTTTCCTCAAAGCCGCAGGCTGCGCCTTGGCCGGCGCATCCTCTCTTGCTCAGAACAAGACCTGGGGCGCTCCGGCGGGCCGCAAGCCCAATATCATCTTCGTCCTCTCCGACGATCTGTCCTATCGCGATCTGAGCGCGTATGGACAGGAGCAGTTCACGACGCCCAACCTCGATCGTCTGGCGCTGGGCGCGATGCGGTTCACGCAAGCGTATTCAGGGTCGCCTGAGTGCGCCCCGGCCCGGGCGAGCCTGATGACCGGGATGCACATGGGCCATTGTCGCATCCGTGCGAACCGCTCCGTGCGGGGCCAGGACCACCTGACGGCCAACGACGTGACGGTCGCCGAGGTCCTCGAGCGAGCGGGATACGCGACCGGCTTCATCGGCAAATGGGGAATCGGCCTGCCCGGCACCGAAGGCGTCCCGCACGAGCAGGGATTCGACTTCGCGTATGGCTACTACGACCAGTTGCGGGCCCATGGTTTCTTCCCGCACTACATGATGCACAACGGGGAAGTTGAGCCGCACCCGGAGAACTACGGCTTCAACATGCCCCGCGTCTACAAGCATACGGGCGACAAGACGGGTGAACACGACAACCATTACGATGCAACCGGTCGGTTGATTCCTGACGGGGTTTCCACCTCGGCGAAAGCCACCCATTCTGAGAACCTGTTCCAGAGGGAGGCCCTTTCGTTCATCCGGCGGAACAAGAATGGGCCGTTCTTCCTGTACTACGCCACCCAATTGCCCCACGGGCCGTGCATCACGCCGAATCTGGGCGCGTACAAGGACAAGGACTGGGACCAGAAGCACAAGGAGTGGGCCGCGATGATGACGCACCTGGACGAAAGTGTCGGCAAGATAGTTGCCCTGCTCGCGGAACTCGACCTCGCGAAGGACACGATTATCTTCTTCGCCGGGGACAACGGGTACAGCCACTGGGGCTACTTCGGACGCAAGCCCTACACGGACGATCCCCTCTTCAAGAACAAAGGTCCCTGGCCCAAGGGCAAGTTCACCTGCACCCACGAAGGAGGGCTGCGCGTCCCCTTCTTCGCCCACTGGCCCGGGCGAATTGAAGCGGGAGAGAGCGATCACCCGTGCGCGCTGTACGACTTCCTGGCGACGGCGGCCGAGCTGGCGGATGTCACCGCCCCGCCGACGGATGGCATCAGCCTCGCGCCCACCCTGCTGGGCAAGCCCGACCAGCAACGCAAACACGACTACTTCTATTGGGAGAACGGCACGCACTCGCCCCACGCCCAGAGCGCTCGCAGGGGCCACTGGTGGGCGACACGTTCGCACCCCTCCAAGCCGATCGCCCTGTATCGACTCGATCGTGATCTGGCGTGCGAGCACGACCTGGCCAAGGATCACCCGGATATCGTGAAGCGCTTCGAAGCGATCTTCGCCCAGGCGCACACCGACAGCCCATGGTACATCAACCCGGGCGAGACCAAAGCCCAGATCGACACCAAGCGCGAACGGGCCCGCGCCATGAACGGCATGCAGGTCCCCACCCGAGCGAACACGGTGATCCCGAACAGTTGAGTCGGCGCCGCTAGGCCGCGTATCTGAGGATGGCGATGCAGTGACAGGTTGTCCCGGCCAGGACGAAGAGGTGCCAGACGAAGTGGGCGTACGGGACACGTTTGGCGGCGTAGAAGCCGACGCCCCCCGTGTAGGCCGCTCCGCCGGCCGCCAGCCAGAAGAGCCCGCGCGGAGGCAGGCTCACCCATAACGGCTTGACGGCGATGAGGATGAGCCACCCCATCGCCAGATACAGGAGCACCGAGAGCTTCTGATAGCGCACGCCGCCAATGGCTTTAATCGCGACGCCGACCGCGGCGATGCCCCAGACGACGCCGAACAGGCTCCAGCCCCAGCCGCCCCGCAGGACACCGAGCGTGAACGGCGTGTACGTGCCGGCGATGAGCAAAAAGATGGCGCTGTGATCGAGAATCCGCAGGACGCGCTTGGCTTTGGTGCGGGGCAAGGCGTGGTAGAGCGTTGACGTGAAGTACATCAGCATCATCGTGAACGCGAAGAGGCTCTTGCCCACGATCCCCGCCGCCCCGTCATGCCGCGCCGCCGAGACGATGAGAATGGGACAGGCCGCGACGGCCGCCAGGAAGCCAACCCCGTGACTGACGCTGTTGGCGATCTCCTCCCCAACCGAGGGCGTGCGTTTCTGTGATACAGTTGACTGGGACATGGGAAGATACCCTTTGTGGTTTGGCGCGACTAGCAAGAGAGACTGGCGAGCGTTAGGCATGGGTCACCAGTAATCTGCAATGGCCCGCGAGACTACCTGGACAGTGCTGTCTAAGACGTCACGCCCCATCGCCTGCGGCCCACGTGAACTTCGACATGAAATCCTCAATGCGTGGCAGTGCTCTGTCTTCAGATTCTTTCGGATAGGTAATGCGGTACTTCACAAGCCATTTGCCGTAATCGAAGAGATACGCGTGAGAGGCCAGAACTTGATCTTGACCTGCGAACTGGCCCTGGTATTCGAAGATAACCTTCAAGCCGCCGTAGTCCATTTGATTCTCAGTACGAGTGGCATTGCTTTCTGAGACGACGGCGGCGTCCGGATGAAGCCGGACGATTTCAGCCTTGACGGTTTCGAAGTGACTTTCGAACAGCAGCGCCCGCGTCGATGCCACGACGTTATCCGGTGACCCCTGCGATGTCACGCGCGGCGCGGGATAGACATAGACGGATACTGTCACCTGATATCGCATGTCGTTGAGATTGTAGCCCACGCCGATGTCGGTGGCCTTCGGGTCGTACTGTGTGATTCGTCCCCGGTGGAAGTATCCCACGGAAGGGAGAAACGGTATGCCCGAACCGGAGTGCGTGTACGGGCCGTTCGCCTCAATGGGAAGGGGCTCGAACACCGTAAGGTTCACGCTGGGACATCCGCAGATTAACAGACCAACGAGGGACGCCAGGAAGGAGAGTGGTTT
>JANQFY010000310.1 GCA_028277585.1 Sedimentisphaerales bacterium | reverse complement strand
AGTTCCAGCCCACCGCCGTTGACGTGCCCATAGTCCGTCAGACCGACCGTTTTGAGATCGATCTGGAAGACATTTCCTCGCGCCTCAGGGGCCAGGCGGTGCAGAATAGCGTCGTCGGTCACCGGCGTCCAGCCGCTGAGCACCTTGCCGCCGACGACACGGACGTCCTCGCCCGGCCAGGCGCGGTACGTGATCATTGCGTTCGGGCCGCCCGAATCCTCGGCGGTCAGTTGTAGCGGCGCCATACGTTCATGGGCGCCGGCACGGAGCCAGACAGTTCTTGGCTGTTGGCCGGGAAATCGACGGACGGCGTCGCGAGCGGCTTCGAGCGTCTTGAAGGGGTGCCTCTTCGTGCCGACGGCACTGTCGTCGCCCTGTGGGCAAACGAAGAACTCCCCGCCTCGTCCATACCCGACCGCGGCCATCGAAAGACCGATAAGCAATATGGTCGCGATAGCCTTTTGCCCGGATCTCTTCGTCGTCCCGACCCGTTCCGCACGTACACGTCGTCTCATTCTGGCCATCTGCATTTCTCCCGGACCGACCCCAACAAGTCTCACCGCGGCCAGTCGATTCCCTGAATCGTCGCGCATTACTCCCGACCTACGCATCTCGGGAGCGTTGACGCCATCCTAACGCGGATTCTACCGGTCGTCAAAAACCCCTTCTCGATGAGATGCCGGCCTCGGTTCTGTTGATTCCCGCTCTTCTGCCCTTGCACCGGCCGGTGCGACGCGGGCCGAACTCCAATTCCCGTTTCTGTTAGGGGCATACGACGGTGCTTCACTCTGGAGGAACGATTCGCCGATAGAGTTACCGTTGAGTGAAACCAATAGTGGGAGCGCTCCAGGGGGCAGATGCATGGCAGAACAAACTGGTACCGTAGAACACGGCGAACGATGCATGGAAGCGGGGAATCCGCTCGCCGAGACGGCGGTGGCGGTCAGCAAGGATGCAATGGTTGCCGTCAACAAGGAAGGGCTGATCACCATCTTCAACCCTGCGGCCGAAGCGATGTTCGGATGCAAGCGGCCTGAAATGATCGGTCAGCCGTTGGATGAGATCCTCCCTGATGACTTCCGAGGGATGCATCGACGATTCCTGACGGGCTACTTTGCCCATGGCAAGCCCAACAGTGCGATCGGTAAGACCGTGGAACTGCAGGCGATGCGCCGGGATGGGACCCGGTTTCCTATCGAGTTATCGCTGTCGGCCGGCCAGCACAGGGGCGAGCCCTTTGTGATCGCGGTCATCCGCGATATCACCGAACGCAAGGAGGCCGAGGTTTGCCAGACCGAATTGCTGAATCGTTTGGAGGCGGCCAACCAGGAACTGAGAGATTTCGCTTATGTGGCGTCGCACGACCTCAAGGCGCCCTTGCGCAGTATTGCGTCGCTGGCCTCCTGGATCTCGGCCGACTATGCCGAGAAGCTTGACGCCACGGGGCGGGAGCATCTGGCGCTGTTGACAAGCCGCGTCACACGGATGAACAATCTCATCGACGGGGTCCTCCAATACTCACGGATCGGACGCGTTGACGAAACACTGGCGCGAGTCGATCTGAACAGGATTGTCACTGAAGTGATGATTATGCTGGCGCCGTCGGACAATGTTCATTTCGAGATCGAAGAAACGCTACCCACCGTGGTGTGCGATCCGACGCGCATCGAACAGGTGTTTCAGAATCTTCTGCACAACGCCATTCAACATAGCGTCAAGCCTGAGGTCCGGATCAGCGTGGGATATGGTGAGGACGCGGACGGTTGGTGTTTCCACGTACGCGACAATGGGCCGGGGATTGATGCGAGGCACCATGCGCGCATCTTCCGCATGTTCCAGACCCTCTCTCCCCGCGACGGAAATGAGAGCACGGGGATCGGACTGCCGATGGTGAAACGAATTCTCGAACGTTGCGGTGGACGCGTCTGGCTGGAATCGGCGCCGGGCCAGGGCAGTACATTCCACTTCACGTTGCCCAAGGACCCGGGCCGGCCTGAGGATGCCAGGGACCCAGTCTGGATGCCTCCGCACTAGGACCGGCTCAGCGAATCGGAATCGCCTCCAGCACCACCGCTTCGAACGGCGCCAGGTCGAAGGCGTGAGGTACGCTCGATTTCAGAGTGATGCCCTCGATCCCGTCCTTCGTTCTCCAGGGACTGCTCAGACGATACGCTTGGGGAGCATCCGGGGGCAGTTCGAACGCCTCGCGGACATCGACGAGGAATCGAGCGTGCGTCTCGCCCGGATTGCGCAGCACCAGAATGCCCTTTCGGGGCGACCAGGAGGCGTATCCGTAGACGTCGCCGTTTCCAGGGTCGCCGCCGATCCAATGCACGTCGACCAGTACGTCGGCCTGCTCGCGCGACCAAGTGGTCGCCTGGGCCAGCGCGTCCCACATTGGCGGGGTCATCATGCCGGGTGTCACATACAACTCCTGCAGTTGCGTACCGCCGCCGAACAGCATCCAGATCTCGTCGACGACATCGCCCAGATCGTTCGCCATCCGTGTCGCGGTGCCCAGTTGAGCGTAGCAGATGCCCTGCACCATTAGCGAGTTGAGCGGATACAATGGCGCCCGTTTGACGATCATGCGGTACGTGATCATGTCGCGGTAGGTGATCCACTGCTGGCGCATGGTTCCGGCCCCGTGGAAGCCGCAGTCGTGCCCGTTGCGCCAGATGGAGTCGCCATGAAAGAGCCAGTAGGGGGAGGGCCAGGTGCCCGTTGTGATGCTCAGGTAGACATCCGGGCGCAGGGTGCGCAGCTCGCCGCACAGGGCGAGTTGGCCTTCGATGTCGGGCAGGAACTTCTCGTCGGCTCCGTCACGACCATTGCCGATCCCAACCCCGTCGAATTTGAAGTAGTTGACGTCGTACCTGGTGATCATCTCGGCGCAGACATCTCGGAAGCGGGCGTAGTACTTGGGCCCGGCCAGGGAGAAGCCGTTGTCGTTGACCTCAAACCCCTGGGTCTTACCGTATTTCAGTCGTTCGGCCTTGGCTTGGCCGTAGCCGCCCCAGGGGGACAGCCAGACGCCGACGGCTGAGTCGTACTTCCGGGCCAGGGGGACGAGGGGGGTGAATCCGTTCGGAAAATCCTCATGAAAGCCCCAGAGCGTCTTGTTGTCGTCCCAGCCATCGTCGAAGACGAATGAGTCCACGTTGACCCCGCGTTTCTCAGTCAGCTCGACGCCAAACGCCTCGATCACGTCGAGGCATTGCTGTTCGTTCATCTTGCGGTCGCCCCAGGCGATGTCGTACCACGAGTTGTAGTGCAGGAACGGGCGATAGGGTCGGGGACGCTCTGCTTCGATGTATTGCGCGAAGGTGCGGCGCCGCTGCCCGGCCGGGGTGACGCCGATGACGGACGATTGAACGAGCGGTTGATTCGGCTCCAGGGGGGCGTTGCGCTTCAGGCGGCATGTGACGTGTGCGGGTGTCACGCTCGTATCGGAAGCGTTGTCGGCGTTCGGATGCTCATAGGCGAAGAACATCTCGTTGGTGACCACGGGTGATCCGGCTACTGTGCCCATCACGCGTGCACCCGGGCAGTGCAGATCGATCAGCGTGATCGTCTCAATCGGAATAGCTTTGCCGATCGCCTCGAACGTCACGATCTGTCGGATGTATGGGGTGTTGTCCCGCAGGATGGCGCGCCATTGGACGCGCATCTTCGTGTCAGGGTCGGTGAAGGAGGCGGCGATCGACTGGGCGGCGGGCCGGTCGCCCAGCCTCACGGCGTCGGCGAGGGCGGGCGTCTTCTCGATGCGAGGCGAGCCGATCATGTCGAGTTGGGATGCCTTAATACGTCGCCCATTCGCCAGGGTCACCGTAAACGCCTCGCCGATCGCATCAAGGACGGTGCCGGAGCGCTTGTCCCGTATTGCGATCGGCGAGGCGTTTACGGTGA
>JANQFY010000263.1 GCA_028277585.1 Sedimentisphaerales bacterium | reverse complement strand
GGATGTCCATTGACGTCGTTTCATCAGCTGCTCCTATCAAGTGACTTCGGGAACGAATACTACCCAATTCCGTTAGCCGCTTAAAGGGGAGCAGTATACATGCCCATTCCGTTTCCGCACGCCGAAAACCCGCGTGGGTCAAGGACCCACCCTACGGGCCGCCACCCCCCGCGCGCTGTCATTCCGACTGAAGCCAAAGGCGAAATGGAGGAATCTCCGCCCCGACCGAGCGCGTCCCATCGCACCCCTCGTAGGCCGAGCGTCCCCGATCGGCTTCTCCTATCAAGGTCAGAAAGTCGTGCGGGGACGCACGACCTACGCCAAGATTCCCATTGCTCCCACCAACGCCCTGTGTCACAATACGCCCAGATGCGAGCGGGAACGAGGGGCGCCTCGCGAGACGCCCTGCCCCGCCGACTAGAAGAGACCATGAGAACGCAAATGGAAGATTTCCTAAGAGCCTGTCGCTTTCATCATCGCACGTTGATCGTAGTATCTGTAACTGCCCTGCTGTTTGCGGCTACTCCATCCGAGAAACAGCGACTCGAAGAGGCCATTCAAGAAGCAGAATTCTTGAGCACAGTGGATTTCGTCGACGTGTATGAAAGGGCAGTCCGAGATCATGAAGAAGCAGGAACGTACATCAAGAAGATCGAGGCCCTTCTTCAAGAGGCGAGAATCGACTGGGCAAGACCGGCGCACCAAGCCCTCTTCTCGAGTGGCAATCTTCCGCTTCCTGAAGAATCTGCCCGTATCGGAGAGCTTCAGAGGTACATTCTGGAGATGGTCCCCACAGTCCTGATGGTCTGGCAAGTCGATGATTCCGCGCTTCGCAAGATCGGTCAGGAACTAGCGAAGATAGGACCTAGAGAGGAAGGGCTCTTTCACCTATGGTACAGCAGAGACGGCCAAGAAGCAACTGCCGTACTCCAATGGAAAGGTGGATTCGAGCATCGCTGCGAACTCGACACGCCACTTCATTACAAGAAAACGGAGTTTCATTTTGACCCTCTTGAGGTGATTCGGAACCATCCTCAGAACAAGCGACTGATTCAGATTCGGAGATCTCAGAGGCCAGTTGTGTTTCCACACCTTCAGCGGTTCTGGGCCGAAATCCGCGACATGGCCCCGCGACGAGCGGCTTCGTATCTCACCCAGAGAAAGGCGCTATCACGTAATAGTATTGCCTTCCTTGGCCTCTCGGTTCCAGCCCAGTTGGCTGGAATAGCCATTCCTCTCACAACGTTCCTTCTTGCTCTCCATCTGTACCTGTACATGCGCAGATTGAACGGTATGCTCAGATCCGTCGCCCCGTCGCAGACCGATCCACGGTGCTTTGCATGGCTGCCCCTGTTCCCAGACCGCGCCAGTCGGACGCTGTCTGTCATCTCCTGGCTCCTGGCTCCGACCATCGCTAACATCTCCATACTGTGTCGGTCCTGGCATACAGGCATGCTCACAATCCTTGTCGCAATGCTCTTCACATTCGCAACAGCAGTCTTCACCATCGACTCATATTGCCTTCTCCCGAGTAGTATTGCGTTCATTCCGAAGCTGTGGGCCAAGGTGCGCGGGCGACTGCCACGACGGCGTCCGGAAACACCAAATCTATAAAGGAGAGGACAACATGCAACAAAAAGCACTGGCATTGATGGGATTGATGGGGCTGGGCCTGCTGGCCGGTTGCAGTACGGTTCCCGAGGCGGAGACACTCATGGCTGGGCGCCAAGGCGTCACCTCCTATGCGGACCGCCTGATCGAGCAGACGACCCTGAGCGGGTCGCTGTTCACTTCGGATACGAAGCTCCTGGGCAACGAGGCGGTTCTGGAGATCCTGAACACTCCCGTTCGACTGGCGGACGACGCCAAGATCGCCCTGCTGAATCTCACGCCGGGTGGATGGGGCCTGCGCCCCTACGGCTCGTACTGGCGGACGGAGGAATACATGGACCTTCAACACCAGTACGTTCAGGTCTTCGTCGAGGGGCTAGCGCAGGCGGAGCGCGTCGACGAGGTCGTGTCGATGCCGAGCATCATGACGGACCAGAGCATGACGCTCCCCCAGATGCGCGAGGCGGCCGTGCGACTGCAGGCCGACCTGCTGGTGATCTATGGCGTTCGCAGTGACATCTTCGAGAAGACGCGTTTCTTCGAGAAGGATCAGGTCAAGGCGTTCGCCACCTGCGAACTGTTGCTCTTCGACACGCGCACCGGCGTGATTCCGTTCACCACCATCCTGACGGAGAAGTACGTGACACTGCGCCAAGCCAATGACTTCAACTGGTCTGAGACGCGCCAACGGGCACAATCGGAAGCCACCATGGCGGTCCTCAAGAAAGCCGCCGCCGAGGTTAACGCATTCCTCAAGTAGGGTGTACACCACACGCCGCGTACGTCGAACGGGTTTGGGGGATTTCGAGAAAGGTCAGAATGTCGAACGAACTGAGTGACGGAGAAGCGAGGCTGCTTCTGGACGAACAGAAACGCCGCAGGCGGTTGTTGACGACGGCGATGCGGAGCGACCCACTCATCTACTTCTGGCATATGCTCGCCCTGTGTGTCCTCGGCCTGGGAATCTGGGCCTGCGAGAGATGGGTCGGCAACGACGGCGGCGACGGGGCGCCCACCGTCCTTGTCCTCTTGTTCGCGGGGATCATCTTCATGGACCGGCTCGACCGCTCCGTCAACCCTCTCCACCGGCGCATGGACGCCCTGGTCGAACTACTACAGAAAGACGGCTTGCTGGAAGAGAATGTCACTCGGTCGAAGAGCGATTCGTAGCGTTATGGGTTCTCAACCCACGTGTTGAACACATCGAAAAAGGACCGCGTGGGTCAAGGACCCACCCTACAAGCTGCCACCCGAAACAAGTGGGTCAAGGGCCCACCCTACGAGGTGCCACCCGAGACAAGCCCCGAAGAGTCGTGCGGGGACGCACGACCTACGCGCGAATCGGCGTGGGCATTTGGGCGTTGGTGGTTTGGAGCCAGTGGTCGAGCTTGTTCTTCAAGGCGCGAGCTAAGTCGGGGTGTTGGCGGGACAGGTCGTTCGTTTCGCCAATGTCCTGGGCGAGGTTGTAGAGTTCGACTGAGCCGTCGTCGTAGTATTCGATCAGCTTGTAGTCGCCCTGCCGGATCGCGCCGCCCAGGCGGTTGCCCCGATGGAAGGCGTAGTTGGGGTAATGGAAGTAGATCGCGTCGCGCTTCAGCGCGCCTGTCTGCTCGAGCAAGGGCATGAGGCTCTCACCATCGGCCGCCTCGGCTGGGTCGGGCTCCAAACCCGCGACCTCGAGCATCGTCGCGTGCAGGTCCATGCTGATCACGGGCGTCGCACAGGTCGTGCCGGGCGCGACCACGCCTGGCAAGCGCACGATCAGCGGCACGCGGATCCCCCCTTCGTAGAGATACCCTTTGCATTCGCGGAGCGGGTGCAGGTCCGTGACGCCTCCGAAGGCGCCGTTGTCGGAGGTGAAGATCACCAGCGTCTCGTCGGCCAGCTTCAGTTCGTCCAGCGC
>JANQFY010000215.1 GCA_028277585.1 Sedimentisphaerales bacterium | reverse complement strand
AATTACGTATTCACCACAATTGACGGTTCGGCGGATTGTCGCTAGGCTGGCCCTGTCTCACGGAGGAGCGCCACCCACTTGGTTACGTCAAGGGACGAGAAGCTTCTGCGGTTCTTCTGTCGTCCGGGCGGTCCCCGGGCATGGGGAATCGGTGCGCCTCAAAAGGGAGGAAGGTGTGAAATGGTCGAACCAAGAGTGATTCGGGAGTACGCCAAATACGTGGCCATGGTGGTTCGCCTGGCGATGGACGACTTCCACGGCCAGCATCTGTCAGACGAACAGATGAGACAGCTCAATCCGGTCATCAGAGACGCCGTCTTCACGGCGATCTACGCCTGTCAGACCTCGGGTCAGTGCCCCCAATCGAAGTACTTCGTGGACTATCATCGCGCGATGATTCCGACGTACTGGGAGGAGCCCGAGTTGATGGAAGGCTACGGCGTCGAGTTGCTTAACGCCTAGCGGGGCGCAGACAGCGCTCCGGAGGGTATTGGGCTCGGAGAATGACAGACGCGCGGCGGCGCAGCAGACGCGTTTTGGGCCTACTCGCGCAAAATACGTAGTTTCCACAATTGCAGGGCGGCGGATATTGAGTAGGATGGATAGTAAGGTGGGGCGGGTTTGTGCCCGTTCTGTACGCCTTGCCATTCCGGTGGCAGCATGAAGCCAGGCGCACTCAGATGGATCGCGGGCTGCAGGTGAAAATCTGCAGCCCTTTCTCTTGCCCGGACAGACGGTGTCAATAGATGATGGCGGTGGCTTCCTCGATCTTCCGAACGACTTCGTCGGCGTCGGAAGGATCGGAGACGTAGCCGTCGAAGCCGCGTTGCATCAGCGCGGCCGCTTCCTGCTCGCCCAGGTGATTGGCCAACGCGAGAATCTTGATCGTGCCGAACTCCTCGCTGCCGCGAATGCTCCGGCAGATGCCGTTGGCGTCGACCCCCTGTGACATCAGATTGATCAGCACCACGTGCGGGGAGAATCTCTGGATGGCGGCGCCGGTTTCGAAGCTCGTGTCGGCCGCCTCGATCTCGTAGCTGCCCCGCGTGGTCAGACGGTCGAACAGTTCGGTGCTGACCGGATCGCCGTTGCCGACGAGTAGAACGCGGAGCTTGCCGACCGACAGCGCCTCGGTCGGCATGTTGTGCGCCTTCATGAAGCGGATGAGTTCGTTCAGGGGGATACGACGGTCCTTGCTCCCCGGGATGCGATATCCCTTGAGCTGGCCGGAGTCGAACCACTTGGAGACTGTCCTGGGAGCGACGTTGCAGATCTTGGCGACGTCGCCGGTTGTGAGCACATTCTTGCCTTTAGCCATCGCTGGATTCCTGTATCAAGGTCGTTATGCTGTTACTCTCTTCGGTCGGTCCGGCGGTTCTGTTTAGTCCGGTTAGAGGAATTGTCCCTATGGGGGTGTCCTTATTCCGTTCCGGCCCATCTCGGTCCTATAAAGAACTATTCCGGCCTCTATCGGGGCGTGACAGTGCGATGCGCGGAGGCAGATTTGTATTCCCATGAGCCTGAGTGGGTCTTAGAATGCCCGCATCACGGCATCGTTGTCTCATAGAGCCCGGAGCATGGAATGCGAATCTACTTGTCACGGCCCGATATCACTGAGCGGGAGATCGAGAGCGTCGTCGGTGTACTGCGCAGCCCGAACCTGGCGCTTGGTCCGAAACTGAGCGAGTTCGAAGACGCGATGGCGCAGTACCTGGGCCGGCGGCGGGCGGTAGCCGTCAACAGTGGGACCAGCGGGCTGTTCCTCAGCCTTCTGGCGCTGGGCGTTGGTGCAGGTGATGAGGTTATTACGACCCCCTTCACGTTCATTGCTTCGGCGACCTCGATCATGATGACGGGCGCCCGGCCGGTATTCGTCGATATCGATCCGGCCAGCCTCAACATGGATCCAAGCCGCATCGAGGACGCGATCACGGATCGAACCAAGGCGATCCTGCCCGTCGAGGCGTTCGGCAACCCGGTGGGACTGGAGGAGGTCAGTGCGATCGCCGTGCGTCATCGGCTCGCGGTCGTGGAAGATAGTTGCGAAGCGCTGGGCTCGACCTGGCGGGGCAGCAAGGCCGGAACGTTCGGCGATCTAAGTGTCTTCGGATTCTATCCGAACAAGCAGATCACGACTGGCGAAGGGGGGATGATCGTGGCCGATGACGACGCCCTGGCCGATCTTTGCGTTTCTCTGCGCAATCAGGGGCGTAGCGCCGGGGGCGGCTGGCTGGCCCACGAGCGGCTGGGCTATAACTTTCGACTCAGTGACATCAACTGTGCGCTGGGACTGGCGCAGCTGGCCCGGATCGAAGAAATCATGGCCCGGCGGCGCGAGGTCGCCGACTGGTACCAGGAGATGCTGGCCGGTGAGGAGCGACTCATTGTCCCAACCGAATCGCCCGAATCGCGGATCAGTTGGTTCGCGTTCGTGGTCCGTCTGTGCGACGTCTACACGTTTGAGCAGCGCAACCGTCTCCTGGAGGCGATGTCCGAGCAGAAGATTCAGGTCAGCAACTACTTCCCGCCAGTCCATCTGCAGCCCTTCATCGCCGAGACGTACGGGCATCAGCCCGGTGACTTCCCGGTCGCCGAAGGGGCCGGTATGCGGACGGTTGCGTTGCCGTTCCACGCCCATCTGACGGTCGACGATGTCGCGTTCGTCTGTGGGGCTCTCAAAGGCCTTCTCGACGCCGGATTGGCCTGATCCGGCCGCACCCCACGATCCCATTTGCCCCGAGCGCCCGGCGCGGCGTGCTTTCCCTATCTCCTTGCCCTTTTTCGGTTTGCATTCACGCGATTATATCCCATTACTTTAATAGAGACGGATGGTAGTGAATGGCTGGGGCTGGCCAGAAGAATCCCGCGCAAGAAGGGGGGAACATCTTAAGCATGGGTTGGAGAGCGAAGTTCGTCTTTGTGCTCGTCGTGTATGCGGCTGGTTTTGTGACAGCGATCTATTGCCTGGCGCCGGCGCCTGAAGGGACGCCGGGTGTCACCGGAGAGCCGCGCGTGTCGTTCAAATCGTTCAAGTCAGAGCAATTTGCGCGACAGGTGAACTCCGGACTGCATAAGGCGATCGATCTGAGCAAAGAGGCCGCTCAACAGGCCGCCAAGAAGATCCGTGAAAAGATCGAGGAGGCCCAAACGAAATCCGAAGGATAGCCGCGCAGCATCGAAATCTCGCCGAGGGCGGCATACAAACTCCGGCGTCCGGGGGGGACTAACCGGGGCAAACACAGTCCGGGGGGGCTGTAACAACTTGAGGGGGCCGCGGGTCTGAACGACTCGCGGCCCTCGTTGTGTTCCCGCGAGACTTGACGCTTTCAGAGTGACATGTTGAACGTCCCCGACTCCGCCAGATCGAGGGTCTCAACTGCCTCGAAGACCCTCGAAGACCCTCGATTTCCCGAGGGAGCCGCGTCGGGCCAGAGGTTCAGTCCGCGCCGGTTTGAGTGAGCCGCCGATAGAGTTCGACGTGCTTGCGAATCTCGCCCAGGAGAGCCGTGTTGCCCTGGGCTTGCGCCAGTTCGAGGGCTCTCTCTTCATGGCGCAGCGCTTCGGCGAACTGTCGACGTTCCTGATAGCGGGTGGCGAGCAGGTGGTGGAGGACGGGGGATGCATCCACTTTCGGTTCCAGTGCGATCGCTCGGTCGTAGTGTTGCAGCGCCTGGTCGGTCTGCTTCTGGTCGGCCAGCGCCAGCGCCAACTGGTAGTGGGCGCGAGCGTGGTTGGGATCAGCCGTGACGGCCTTAGACAGCGGGGCGATCGCCGGTTCGGGGCGTCCGGTCAACAGGTGGGCGCGACCCAGTTGGAAGTGCATCTGGGCGGCGCTGTACTGCTTGTCAATGCCCTCCGGCTCCAAACGCACCGCCTCGGAAAGATGCCGGGCCGCCCGATCGAACTGCCTCTGGTGCAGCACCGCCATGCCCATGTCGTATTGTACGCGGGCGTTGCGCGGCGCCAGGGCCAGCGCTTTGGACAGATGCGCCAACCCTTGCTGAGCAGCGCCCTTGATGTTGTAGAGCAGGAAGCCCAGCTTGTGATGGGCTTCGGCGTTGTCGGGATTCAGCTCGAGCGCCTTTCGATACTCGCCGATCGCCCCGTCCGAATCGCGCTGGCGAAAGAACTGATTCCCGGCCCGCACGAAGGAGTAGTCGTTGAGGAACTGCTCGTTGATCTTGCGGATCTTCTGGGCGCCGACGTTGACGAATTCGGGGATGTTGGCCGCCCGGTCCGGGGCGGTCAGGTGCGCCAGCAGGACTGCCGGCGTACTGAGCCCCTGCTCGTCGATATGAGTCAGGCATAGTTGCGTGTAGTCGGAGTAGCCCTTGGAGGCAAAGACCAGCCACTTGCCGTTGGGGGAGAAGCTGTGCCATGAATTCATGCGGGCGGTGTTGCAGCGGAGCCGCCGGGCCGGGCCGCCCTGAGCCGGGACGATATACAACTCGCTGTCCGGCTGGAGCAGCATGTAGCTCTTGGCTTGGCAGAAGACAATCCATTGCCCGTCGGGCGAGTAGCGGCCGAAGTAGTTGCTCATCCCGTTGTGCGAGGCGCCTTCGATCGGTTCGGGGGTGCCGCCGCGGCCCTCATTGAACGGGATCTGGTACAGGTCGAAGAGGAACGGCTTGCCATCTTCGAGGAATTCCTTACACTCGGCCCGGGTCAGCAGCACCTTGCCCTGACCACTGGTGTGCTTGAGGTCGTAGGCGCGGCTCCGAGCGAAGACGATGTATCGCCCATCCGGACTCCACATGGGATTGCTCTGTACGAAGTTCGGATCGTCCGCGCCGGGCAGGGGGGCAAACGTCCCCTTGTCGCGATCATAGACGCAGAGGATTCCCTTGATGGGGAAGAACAGTTGCGAGAACGCCAGGTCCGGCCGGGGTACGAAGATCGATTTGTCCTTGACCGTGCTGACGACGTAGCGCCCATCGGGGGACATCTGCGAGAGCAGTCCGAATGTCTGCTCGCCGTCCTCCCTACGGTAGTCGTTCCAGGTGATCACATCGCTGGTCGCGAGCGTCATCTCCCGCTTGACCGGCGTGATGACGTAGGAGCCCTTGCTGTTGGCGTAGTCGACGTCCATTGCCAGGGTCTTGCCCTCACGGCTGAAGGAGTGGCAGTTCCCGCAGACGGGGAGGTTCTCCAACACGACCGGCGGCGCCTCGGGCGAGTCGATCGGCCCGAACCGCCAGCGGATGCGCGACGGGTCGCGAACGGCGTCGATGAAGGGCAGGTTCACCTCCCGATAGAACAGCGGCGCGCCGACGGGATCGGTGGAGGTTTGGATCGCGATGCGCGCGCCGGAGACGATGACGTCCGGCCCGGAATCTGCGACGCCCAGGACTACTATCTGGGCGGGGTGCTCGATGGACTGTTGCTTGATCGTTTCCCACTGTCGAGCCGCCGGGGTCCATTGCGGCGTTTCGGTCAGGGCGTGGATGGGCGGCGCATCGCCCTCGAATTCAATGCGGACCAGCC
>JANQFY010000154.1 GCA_028277585.1 Sedimentisphaerales bacterium | reverse complement strand
GAGGGACCGTTTACGGTCTTTGCCCCCACAGATGCGGCGTTTGCGAAACTTCCGGCCGGTACGGTCGAGAGTCTGGTGAAGCCGGAGAACATGGCCAAGCTGCAGGCCATCCTCAAGTACCATGTGCTGCCCGCCAAGTTGGGCTCGAACGATATCGTGGCCGTCCACACGGTCAAGACCCTCAGTGGTCAGAAGATCTACCCCTCTCTGATGGTAGACAATGCGGGTTTGCAGATGAAGAACATATACTGCACCAACGGCGTGATTCACGTGATCGACACCGTGATCCTGCCGCGCGAGACAAGTTGACTTTCCATCACTTTGCTTGGAGGGCTGGGCACTTCTGCCAGCCCAGCCCTCCATCGCCATCCGAATAGCACCCGATATCGAAGAAATCGAACAACTCGACCAGGTGGAACTGCTAACCGAGAGAGTTGATTCATCAGGCGAAGAAGCAGTAGGGACTACCAGGGCAGGCCTGATGGATCAGAAGAAAGGACAAGTACAATGAACTGGAAACTGAACCCCAAGTTAGTGGCCTTATCGTCCATTCTGACACTTATTGCCATCGCAACAACTGGCTGTCACGGCCATGGTGCCAGCAGAAGTTGCGAGCAGCCGGCCGCGATGGACATCGTGGATACGGCTGTTGCGGCCGACGATTTCAACACGCTGGCCGCTGCACTCGGAGCGGCTGACCTTGTGGGTACGTTGAAGGGCCCCGGACCTTTCACGGTGTTCGCACCCACGGATGCGGCCTTCTCCAAGCTGCCGGCCGGAACGTTGGACAGCCTCTTGCTACCTGAGAACAAGCAGAAGCTTGTATCCATCCTGACCTACCATGTCGTACCCGGCAAGGTCATGGCTGCTGACGTACTGAACCTCACCACGGCCAAGACCGTAAATGGCCAATCCTTGTCAATTAACATTGCCGGCGGACGCGTCATGGTGGATAAGGCGATGGTCACTCAAACGGACATCAAGTGCTCAAACGGGGTCATCCATGTGATCGATACTGTGATGCTCCCCGAATAGACATACCCGTTCACGGACAGAATGAGAAGGAGCTTGATCTACTGATTGTGGTGGTTGTTGCAAGGCAGTGTTGAAGAACCGACCGATCAATCTAGCTAGAAGGAGTTGGACCAATGAAACACACACTTATAACTTGCATGTTGGGTTTGGCTTTCCTCGTGGGTACCTCGAGTGCGCAGGATGGGAACGCCTCCGTCTATGTAATTCATGGCATTCAAGGGCGCGATCTGGACCTAGACGCGGCCCTTCCAGTTGACGTCGCCGTCAATGACGGCTGTCTTTTGCAAGGGTTTACCTATGGTGAGCTGGCTGGACCACTGAGCCTCGAGCCGGGAACCTATAACATCAAGATCGGACTGGCCGATCCTGAGAATCCGTGCAGCGCTCCTCCGGTCATTGAAGCCGATGTCCCGTTTGCGGCCGACGAAGTAGCCGTGGTGATTGCTCACCTGACCGCCGATGGGGCGCCGACCGCCTCGAAGTTCATGCTGGATCCCTCGGCCACCGACGAGGGGCGATCCCGTATGACGATCCACCATACCGCGGCGGCCCCCGCAGTGGATGTCCTCCTCCGGGGCACCCTGTGTGATTGGCAAGGGGACCGCCAGTTCGATGCGGTTCCCAACGGAGCGCAGGGCGCCCTTACCGTGCCTCCGGGCAACTGGGAAGTCTCGTTGCTTCCGGCTGGAAGCGACACACCCGTTCTTGGCCCACAGCGGCTGATGGTGGACTCATCTCAATCCTACCTGATCTTCGCGGTGGGATCGCTGAGCAACGATTCGCTTGCTCTGCTCATGTACGACGGGGCGCTGGAGCCCGATGCCGCCTTTGGATTGATGCCGGCAGTGGTCTACGTGATTCACGGCATTCCCGGTCAGGATCTTGGCTTGGACGCTGATCTGCCTGTCGACATAGCCCTGAACGGCGCGTGCGCCTTGGCGGGTTTTCGATTTGGGACTGTGACTGGCCCGATCGAACTGACACCAGGAAAGTACAATCTCAAGCCGGGTCTGGCCAACCCGGAGAACCCTTGCAGCGAACCGGCCGTCATCGAAGCCGACATCCCCTTGGCTGCTCAAGACAACCTGACGATCATCGCCCACCTGAGCGAACACGCGCAGGCGACGGCCAGCGTGTTTTCGAACCGTATCGCCGAATGCCAAAAAGACTATCAATCGCCTCTCATTGTTCATCATACGGCTGCCGCTCCGGCTGTCGATGTCCGTGCGGAGGTCGCCACGCCAATTGGCTTCAGGGCGCTGAATCTCAGCCACGTGACGAACGGCGCCCAGGGTATTCTGACGACCTGGCCAGGCACTTGGGACGTTTCCATTGCCCCGGCCGGCGTCAAGCACCCTCTCTTCGGCCCCGTGTCATTGACGCTTGGCGGTGAGAAGGCGTATTTCCTCTACGCCGTCGGTTCCCCGGACAGCGGGACGTTTACGGTCCTGCAGAACGTCATCGCCCTGGCACCGACCATCACTGAAACCGTGATTGGCGCCAACAGCAAGGGACCATTTGCGGGCCAGTTTGACACCCTGTTGGCTGCGATCCAATCGGCTGATCCGGCGATTCTGGAGACGCTGTCAGGCGAGGGCGAATTCACCGTCTTCGGGCCGACCGATGAGGCTTTCGCCGCGATCGATCTCACCCCGGAGAACGTGGGCGATCTTGACCAGGCCTTTCTGACGGAGGTGCTTCTGTATCACGTTGCCCTGGGCCGGGCGCTTGCTGCCGATGTGCTGGCGACCGACCAGATCGAGATGCTTCAGGGAGGCAGTCTCATGCAGGCCGGCGGTGTACTCACCGACAACCTCGGCAGAACGGCCAACATCATCGCCACCGACATCGAGGCCTCCAACGGGGTCATTCACGCCATCGATGCCATAGTGCTTCCGAAGGCGCCGCCGGAGCCGGAGCCTGAACCTGAGCCAAACCTGTTGGATCTGGCGATCCAGCTCAACTCGGAAGGCGACTTCGCAGGTGTCTTCGATACGCTCATCGCAGCAGTCCTGGCGGCCGATCCTTCAATCGCCGAGGCGCTGGCCGGCGATTCACAACTGACGGTCTTCGCACCCACCGACGATGCCTTCGCCGCGATCGATCTCACCCCGGAGAACGTCGGGGATCTCGGCCAGGCATTTCTGACTGACGTGCTGCTGTATCACGTCACAGCAGGACGGTCACTGGCCGCCGACGTGCTGGCTGCCGAGCAGATCGAAATGCTGGCGGGCGGCAACCTTGGGCAAGACGGCGGCGTCCTGACAGACAACCTGGGCCGCAAAGCCACGATTATCGTCACCGATGTCGAAGCTTCGAATGGCGTCATTCATGCCATCGACGCTGTCGTGCTCCCGCAGGCTCCTCCCGGACAGTAGGACAGTGAGCTAATCCACTTGCTACTTCGTTCGAAGGTCTTTGACAAATCGAATCCGTTCCGCGGGCCAACTAGCGATGGTCCGAGCAGGGCGCCGGCATGGGCATCCCCGGCGCCCTGCATCCTTTTGAACAGGGTGGAACGGGGCTTCATGTGATCGATATGGTGATCCAGCAGACAGGTCATAGGAGAAGGAAGGTAGGTCAGGTCGATGATCGGTTACTATGCCAAGCTCTTCACGACGACATCGCTTACTCTGCTCCTGGTCGATGCGGTATGGCTCGGCCTGGTCGCAAAGGGCTTCTACGCCAAGCATCTCGGGTTTCTGTTGCGGTCGGATCCCAACTGGATAGCGGCGCTGCTCTTCTATCTGGTGTTCGTTGTCGGGTTGCTCGTCTTTGTCATCGAACCAGGCGTGCGGCGCAGGTCTGCGAGGGGCGTATTGGTGCGCGGCGCGTTGTTCGGCTTGGTGACATTCAGTACCTATGACTTGACCAACCTGGCGCTCCTGAAGGACTGGCCCGTCATAGTGACCGCCGTGGATTTGACATGGGGCATGGCCATGGGGGCGCTGGTGAGCTATGTTGTATTCCTCGTGTCACGCCGATTGAACTGAGTTCACTGCACCAGGTGGATCGTATGCGCGGAGGGCAGGTTGATTCCAGTATGGGACCCCACCTTTTCGTATCAAGATCAGCAGGAGCTGTGTTCCGGTGCCTGAGACCGGGATAGAGAATCCGTGAAGCCCTTACAGAAGCTCCAGCCTGGTGATATACTGTGACGACTACTCTTATACCGTTTGGAGTCTAGGCATGAGTGTATCTGGATTGGTTAGAATCGGATGTGTGTGGGTTGGTCTTTTGGCGATCGTTGGCGTGTTCGGTCCCGGGGAGGTTGCTGCTGGTGAATCTTCCATGGGGGAAGACAAGTCAGAGCCGTGGTACCAGCGTTTTCTTGTGGGCCTGGAGGTCGGGCCAACCGGAGCGCAGTTTGGTCATAGCGACCGCAAGGACACGCGCTAC
>JANQFY010000085.1 GCA_028277585.1 Sedimentisphaerales bacterium | reverse complement strand
CGTCAGCCAACTCGTGTAGCTGTCGTACAACGCCACCTCGGTAAGTGAGTCACCGGTGACGGCCCCGTTCAGAATCCCGCCGTTGTCAATGTCCAGCATGCCGCCGCATACATCCAGGACCCCCGAATTCAGCAGAACGACCTCACCGGCGATGTCCAGGTCAGAAGTAACTACGCTGCCGCCATCGATTTCGACGACGGAGTCGTCCCAGACCTTCAGCGTCCCCGCAACGCTGAGTTGGGCGCTGCCGTCCACCTGGACAGTGGCGGCGCCCCGGGATTCCTGCGCATTGCCTCCGGCGTACAGACCGCCCGCGCAATCCCACTGCGCATCGGTGCCGAACAATGTGACCAGTGCGTTCGTTCCCGGCTCGGCTGCCAGGTAGGCGTTGTCGTTGGACACGGTCGCGCCGGAGGTGACTGACAGATGAGACACGACGGCGCCACGCACGTCCAGATCGCCAGTGATCGTCCACGTCGTGTCGGTGCCGTTGAGAAGCGCGGAGGCCTGGAGCATGTCTTCTGAGAGGCTGCCTATCGTTGCGGTACCGCTGGTTACGGTTCCGCCGTCAACCACACCCAGGATTCCGTTCGAGAACAGCCCGACGTTCAGATTATTGGCCACCGAGAGCGACTTGCCTTCGCCTATCTGCACGTTGTGGCCCAACGGCTGATCGACATCAATGCTGAAACTGCTGGCCGTTACGTCCACGGCTCCTTGGGTCCAGACCAGGTCCCCATGGAAACCAGTCAGCGATCCGGCTTGAATCGTGCCGTCCGAGAGCGTGAACGTGCAGGTCGGGGAGCTGCCGACCTGATTGCTGGCAGAGAGCTTTCCACCATCGATCTCGACCGTACCCACGGCGTAGAAGTCGTCGCAGTTGACGTCTCCTCCAGCGTTGATAGTCAGCGTGCCGTCGTACCAGACATCCGTCCTCACGCAGTTGAGGTCTCCACCCATGGCCCAGTCCGGCCCGGTGAGCGAGATCGAACCCCCACTGCGAATGTCCACCTCACCGGCCTCGATGAATCCTTCATCCACCGTGATAGAGCCGGTACTCCAGACCGTCAGGTCCTCGCCGATGGTCACGTCTCCCCCCTCGATGACGAGAAGCTCCCCGGTACCTCCTGAACCTTCGTCGTCTCCGCCTACGTACATGGAGCCCCCGCAGGTCCAGCCATCCGCGACGTACATGAAGCCACTCGCCGGATCCACGTTGACCGTGCCGACGGACCCGGGCTCCTTGGCGATGTAGGCGTCGCCCGTGTTGATTACTTCGTCGTGTACGTTCAGTGTGCCCGTTCCGCTGTTGCCGATCGTGAGCGTGCCATTGCTGGTCCAGGAACCGCTGTAGAACACTGTGGCGATACCCTCCGAACCGGGACCCAGACCCAAGGTTGCGGAACTGTTGATCAACCGGTCACGCTCGCCGATCTTCAGCTCCCCCATACCGCTCGAACCGATCAGAGTAGGGTAGGAGCTGTTCCAGATGGTCTGCTGGCTGGTACTGTCACCGATGATGAGTGTGCCGATGCTGTCGGTGACCTGGCCCAGAATGAGCATCCCCTGGGCATTGATCTGGGCCGTTGGTATGCCGTGCCAGTCGTGGTCTCTGATTCGGAGCGTCGCCGGGATGGCGGGAGACGTTCCAATGATTGCGGCGGTTCGTATGTAGGTACCGGAGCCCAGCAGATTGTACGTTGCCGGCCCGTAGTCGTCGCTGCCCGGCACGCCCATTCGGAAGTCTACTTCTCCGGCTGATACGCGCAGACGCTCGTTAGTTGTCAGGGGGTGCTCGATGGAAACCTGATACTCCAGAGGTTGGTCGAAGATCGCGGTGCTTGAACTCCCCGGTGGTCCGAACGGAATCCAGCTCATCGGATTGTGAAAGGCACCGCCGCCCGCGGCTATCCACCGGTACTCACTGGCGTGGGATGCCTTAGGACCCGCCCCCAGCGCCAAGGCCCCGCCAGCCAGGCATAGCAGCGACACGATGTTTCCCCTGATGATCGTTCCCTTGTCCATTTCCTTCTTCCTTATCTGCTTGCACGAATCCAGAGCCATCGCGAATTACTCCATGTCATCCGCTGGCCACCTCCGGCCAGCGATGCACCGACAAGACCGTCGCAGGGTATGGCGTTTCATGAGCGGGTTGCCCGCGTGGGCGCCGCCCCGGCTGCACCTGGCCGGTCTCGCGGGGGAGTTCGAACGAGAGGCCAGAATCAGCCCTGAAAAATCGAAAATATCTCCGGCGTCGTGGCTGGGCGGCCAAAACCCGCCCGGGGCGCCTCCGGGGCGGTTTCTGGCTGGATTAACCGATCACTACTGTCGACTTGTGATGTACAGGTGGTAGGGGGGCTTGGTTGGCCCGTGATTCCTCGGGGGCGGCGCAGTCTGGGGGCGCGCTGAATTCAGGTAGCCAAACCGCGTCTTCCCTGCGGGGCCCGATTAGTGGTAAAGCCGCGTCGCGTCCGGGCTGGGTTCAGTCGCCGGCGACGTCTTGGCAGCCGAACTCTGCCATTCTGTTGCGCACGCGGCGCAGAGTCCTGGCCTTGGCCTTGTACACCTGATTGGGAGTCATGCCGAGTTCGTCACAGGCCTCGGCTACCGGCCGGCCTTCTATGACCACCATCGAGAAGGCCTGGAATGTACTCCGAGACACTTCGCCGCGAACCTGTTCCACGCAATGCTTGAGATGCTGGTGCCTCCACTCGTTCTCCCAGACTTCGTCAGGGGATGGATTGACGTCCTCGATGCGGCGCAAAGCGCCAGAGTTGGCCTGCTGCTCACGCTTCTTGCGAAACAGGTCGATAACGCGGCGATCGACCATAGTCCGCAGCCAGGCCTTGAAGCCGCCCTTGGTCTTGTCGTAGTCAAAGGTCCTGATCTGCTGCACGATGGCCTTGTAGCACTCGGACCGAACATCGTCGGCGTCATCTCGGCTCAGTCCCCGTCTCCGGGCGTAGCGATAGATGAGAGGCGCATAGAGATCACGGAACTCCGACCATGCTGCAGTGGAGTTGGGGTCCTTGATCCGAACGAGCAGACTGGCACGTGTGGTGTGCATAAGTCAGATGCCTGTAACTCAGTTGACTCCTGCGACTCTGTCACTACCACGCAAGTCGCGTGGGTCATTCGGCCGTGCCCATGGCGCCGGCCCGGTCGGAGCGCTACTGCGAAGCCGGTCTGCTTGTTGGAGCCGTCAGCCTGGCCCGCCACGCCGCTGCTTCGGCCTCGTAGCCCCCATCCAACTCGGCGACCTGCCAGGCGTCGTAGAGCTCGACTAAGGTCCGGGCGACTTGAAGCGTGTGTCTGTGGCTGGGACCTACCACGTCTGCCAGGATGTCATAAGATTCCAACAGTGCCGCCTCTGCACCAGCGTACCGCTCCATCGCCGTGAGCGTCTTCCCGTAGCTGCGCAGATACGCAGCCGTGTCCGGGTGTCCTTCGCGGAGTGAATCCCTCGCCCAGGCGACTGCCTTGGCGCCAAGAGCCTCAGCTTCTTCCAGTCTCCCGAGGTCGCGAAGCAGCCTGCCCATGTTGTGGATCGAGATCATCGTGTTCCGATGATCGTCGCCGAAGGCCCGGCGGTTGCCCTCCAGCGTCTCGCGGAAGTATGGCTCGGCCTCTTCAAGCCTGTCCATCCTCCTGA
>JANQFY010000447.1 GCA_028277585.1 Sedimentisphaerales bacterium | reverse complement strand
GATGCCCCAGTATCTGAAGTCACATTTCTTCAACGGACTGCACGGCCGGGCGCTGCCGCCGGCGACCGCGATCAAAGCCGCCAACCCGGCACTGTCGGTGATCGCTGAAAGCGGTGACGGCGATATGTACGGCGAAGGGGGCAACCACTTCATCCACTGCATTCGCCGCAATCCCGACATCACGAATATCGTCCATGACAACATGGTCTATGGATTGACCAAAGGACAGGCCTCACCGACGAGTCACCGTGGGTTCAAGACGCCCGTCCAGGTGGCGGGGGTCATTCTGGAGCCGTTCAATCCCATGGCCGTGGCGATCGCGCTGAACGCGAGTTTCGTCGCTCGCGCGAACGCCGGGGATCGCGAACAGACCCGTGAGATCCTCAAGCGCGCGATTACCCACAAGGGTTACGCCCTCGTGGATATCCTGCAACCTTGTGTGACGTTTAACAAGCTGAACACCTACCAGTGGTTCAAGGACAACGTGTACTATCTCGATGATTCACACGACCCGGCGGACCGGGGAGCGGCTTTCGCCAAGGCGATCGAGGACGACAAGCTTCCGCTCGGCGTCTTCTACGTGAATCCGAAGAAGAGCTTTGAAGAGAACACGGGGATCTACGAAGACGATGCCCGTCCACTCTACGAGAGGGAAGTGGATCGCAAGAAACTCGCTTCCCTGATTGACAGTTTCAAGATGGCTATTTGAGGAGAATCGTGAATGCTGAATGATGGTGACAAAGGCGTCATTGTGCAACGTGACAAGCAGACCTATGCAGTGGCTCCGCACATTCCCTGCGGCGTCGTCCAACCCGAGACGCTGCGACGGCTGGCCGACGTGGCCGAGAAGTATGGAGCCCAGGCGCTCAAGATCACCAGTGCGGCGAGAATTGCGATTGTCGGTGTTGAAGAGAAAGACGTCGAGGCGATCTGGTCGGAACTGGGCATGCGGCCCGGTTTCGCGGTGGGGTTGTGCATTCGCAGCGTCAAGGCCTGTCCCGGTACGACGTTCTGCAAGCGTGGTTTGCAGGACAGTCTTTCGGTGGGTATGAAACTCGACGGCAAGTACCACGGCATGGAACTGCCCGGCAAGTTCAAGATGGGCGTCAGCGGATGTCCCCACCAGTGCGCCGAGACCTGTATCAAGGATATCGGCCTGGTCGGGACGGTGAAGGGCTGGCGCGTGCTGGTGGGCGGCAACGGCGGGGCGCGGCCGCGTCTGGCCCAGGAGCTGACTCGCGACCTGTCGGATGAAGACGCCTTGCACTTGCTCGACAGGATCGTCGAGTACTATAAGGAGAATGCCGGTTCGCACAAACGGCTCGGCGCCCTGATCGAGAAGATCGGGATGGACGAGTTCAAGAGGGCGGTGCTGGGGGAAGAGGCCGTCTCGGCCGCGGGCGAGTAATGACGCTGCAGTTTTCTGACGCGCGACCGGCGACCTATGCAATCGAGCTTAAGGGCATCGACGTTGTTCGGCGCGGTCTTGCGATCCTGAAGAACGTGAGTCTGCGTGTTCGGGCTGGTAGTTGTTGTGCGATCCTGGGCCCGAACGGCTCGGGCAAGTCGGCTCTGATGGCAGTGCTCAGCGGCTATCTCTGGCCCTCGGCAGGAACCGTGACGATCCACGGGCGTCGCTACGGCCGGGTGAATCTGAGCGACGTGCGTCGCGAGATCGGGTTGATCGAGCCGTCTCGGACGCCCGCCTTCAAGCCGGCTATGTCGGTGCGAGAGGTGGTCGCGACCGGCCTGTTCGGGACGATCGTATTGCCGCTCCATCGCGACCTCGACGCCGGCGAGTGGCAGCGAGTCGAGGCTGAGTTGCCGCCTTTGGGATTGGACTGTATCGGCGATCGGGCCTATGGCGATCTGTCTTCGGGGGAACGTATGAAGGTCCTCCTGGCGCGGGCGCGGGTCGGCGATGCGCGAGTCTTGCTGCTCGATGAGCCGACGGTTGGGCTCGACATGGGGTCCAGAGCGGCCTGCGTCAGGGCGATGGACCGTCTGATGCAGCGGACGGATCCGCCGACCCTGGTGGTTGTATCTCACCACCTCGACGAGTTGCCCTGCGCTGTCGACCAGGTGGTCCTCATGAAAGCAGGGCGGGCGGTGGATCAGGGGACGTCTCACGAACTACTGACGTCCACACGTCTAAGTGACTTGTTTGACTGTGATATCAAGGTGTTCCGGGATAATGGGCGATTCGTCGCGAGCATCTCGGCGTTGAAGGAATAGCCCTGGATGTTCCAGTTAGCTGCGCCGATGAGGCGGGAAGAGAACTATGACGCGTAGAACCGTATGTATCGTAATCCTGTGCTGTTTCGGATCGGCCTCCATGGCGATTGGGGGCGACTGCGCCACCGGTTTCGTGCACCCGGGCATATCGCACAATCGAGCTGAACTGGATTTTGTGAAGTCCAAAGTAAGCAGCGGCGAACAGCCCTGGAAACAGGCCTGGGACGAACTGCGTGCATCGTCCTACGCGTCGCTTTCCTGGACGCCCAAGCCCGTGGCGGATGTCGAGCGCGGCGCCTACAACCGGCCTGATATCGGCGGCACATCCTTCATGCGGGATGCAACCGCGGCCTACACGCATATGCTGCTTTGGGTCTTCACCGAACGGGAGGCCCACGCCGCCAAGGCCGCGAGTATTCTCGGTGCGTGGTCGGCGACGCTTGAATCGGTCGGAAATCACGACGCCCGGCTTCTGATCGGGATGGGCGGGATTCAGTTCTGCAATGCGGCTGAACTTCTGAAACACACGTGGTCGGGCTGGTCGCAAGCGAGTCAGGAATCGTTCCGGGCGATGCTGCAAAATGTATTGTATCCCGTCATAGAGGACTTCTACCCGACGGCCAACGGGAACTGGGACGCCTCCATGATCCAGACCATGATGGCCATGGGGATCTGGCTTGACGATGAAGCCATGTTCCGGCGGGCGGTCGACTACTGTCGCAACGGCGCCGGGAATGGCGCCATCAATCACTACTTCAATGCGTTCGGCCAGTGTCAGGAGAGCGGACGCGACCAGAACCATACGCAGATGGGGCTGGAGTACCTTGTGAATTCCTGCGAAATCGCCTGGAAGCAGGGTGTTGACTTGTACAGCGCCTACGACAACAGACTCGCCAAAGGATTCGAATACACGGCCCAGTATAATCTAGGGGCTGACGTACCCTTCGAGTACTATGAGAGCTACCGGGGCAGATACAGACACAAGGCGATCTCCGCCAAGGGCCGGGGGCGCCTGCGACCCATGTACGAGAAGATCGTCAACCACTATCGCAACCGCATGGGAATGGAGATGCCCTGGTCAGTGAAGGCGGTCGAGAAGACCCGGCCCGAGTGCGGCGGCGTCTCCTCGCTGCCTTGGAGCACGCTCATGTATGCGGATCAGCCGCGTGGTTTGGTCACACTCGTCAAAGTGAACGAGAAGCCCGGGAACTAGTTGGTCCGCGACGGGGTAGGACAATAGTGGCCTCGGAGCCCGATCTCGGGCAGTCAAAATCGTTGTGATTGGGGGATTATCTGCGTGACACTCAAAACGCTACCGCCGCGAAAGTTCCTCCGGCCGGGCCAATACTATGCAGTCAAGCGTGCCGCCATGGTGGAGACGCTGGTCGGCTCCTGTGTTGCTGTGTGCCTCTACAACTCGAAAGCTGGTTTCGGCGCCATGAACCACTTTCTCCGGGCGCGTCCCCGCCGCTCATCTGTAACCGATACTGGACAGTATGGCGTCACGGCTACACGTCACATCGTGCGGGCCATGCTGAGGATTGATGACGACCCGCGTCACTTCCGCGCGTCGGTTTTCGGTGGGGCCGCCGTGCTCAAATCGGGCGGTGCCGAAGGAGGCATCGGCGAAGCGAATGTGGAAGTGGCCCGCCAAGTCCTGCGCGAGGCGGGGATCCGCATCGTACGCGAAGAGGTGGGTGGCACGCGCGGACGGCGGATCAAGTTCAATACGACGACCGGCGAGATCGACTGTCGGTTCGCAGGCGACATCCCGCGCAAGCGGCGCGACGCGTAAGGACGGAATCCGATGTACGCCGTGGCAATCGATGTGCTCAAAGATACGCTCGAGAGGGTGTATCAGCGGTACAACCACCGCCGCTTCATCGGCGCCGATCCTCTGCAATTCGCCTACCGGTTCTGCGATCCTCAGGATATCGAGATTGCGGCGTTCCTGGCGTCCAGCTTGGCCTACGGTCGCGTCCAGCAGATCGAGCGAAGCGTGAACGATCTGCTGGGTCGCATGGACAGCCGGCCCTACCGCTTCGTACGTACCTTCTCGGACGCGAAGCGGAAACGACTGACAGGTTTCAAACACCGTTTCACAACGGGCGAGACGCTCGCCGATCTGATGGGTCTTCTGCGGGATGTCTTGCGCGAGCACGGGACGCTGGAAGCCTTCTTCACCAGTGGGGATGATCCGGCCCAGACCACCGTTGTGCCGGCATTGGCGCACTTCTGTGATCGTCTGACTGACGCCTATGCGCGGCGCCATGATGGGCGACTCAGTCGTGGTCTGATGTATCTGCTCGCCAGTCCCACGCGGGGCAGCGCCAGCAAGCGATTGAACCTGTTCTTGCGTTGGATGGTGCGCCGCGACGCGGTGGATCCCGGTTTGTGGAAATCGATCGACCCGGCCCGGCTGATTGTCCCGATGGACGTGCATATGGCGCGGCTCTGTGCGATTCTGGGCCTCTACGAAGGACGCACGATTTCTTTGGCCACAGCCGTGCAAGTGACCGAGAGTTTTGCTAGGATGGAACCGACTGATCCGGTCAAATACGACTTCGCGCTTTCCCGAATCGGCATTCTCGATGACTGCAACGGTCGCCGTCGGAATGGATGCCCCGCGTGCCAGTTGTATCCGATATGTCTTGAGCGGGAGAAGTGGACAGCATGAATCCAAAGGAACTGGAAAAATACTCGTCGGCGATCACGCTCTCCGATATGGAGATCTTCGTCTTCCCCGAACTCATGTACAGCCTCGTTCTGGCCAATATCATGAGCCCGATCATCTGGAGGTGGCGGGACGAAGACTGTTTCAAGAAACTGGAGGGCAAGACGAGTTACCGCAAGCTAATGCGCTTGCGCCAGTACATCATGGACGAGTTCGATTTCAACCTCGATCTGGAGACGTGGGGACTGACCACCCAGCAGGTCGAACTGAAACGGTTCGAGCCCGTGTTGCCGCCGGAAGAAATCGCCCGGAGCAATGCGCTGTTCGGCTATGAGGGTGACAAATACTACTTCGACGTAGATATCCGCAAACACTTCGGGCTCGACAAGTACGATGGGGACATCATCCCTTACTGGAAGACGGAAACCGTTGAGGCGATGGACGCGTTTCGCTTCAAGGCTGGTTACGACAAGGCGGCCGGCGAGTGTGTCTCGCTGGCGACGCTCTATGCGGCCGCCGCGTTCATTGTGTGCGGTATCCCGTTGGAGGAGATCTATCTGATCCTGACACCCCTGCATTCACAGAATTTCATCGACATGCAGGACGGCATCCTGACCAACAACCGGCGTCTGGTGACCAAGACCATGTGGTTCAACGGCACCGCCATCTCGCACAAGGCGCAACGGGCGCTGCGCAACGAACAGGTCACGATCGTGACGCATCCGAGCGGCTATATCCATTGTCTGTACGATGACGCCACGATCGATCCGCAGGCATATGACCAGTTGTCAGGGCGATTGCGGGAGTACCTGTGCGCCGATTTGACCATGACGCACTTTGCCAGTTTCCTGCGCGGACATCAAGACTACCAGCAGTACTTCCAGATCTGTCGCGACTGTCATGGGCATCCTCAGTTCCTCAAAGCCGAGGTCCTGTTCCACTACGAGCATGGCAGCCCCTACAAAATTGCTGACACGACGCACGAGAAACTCCTGGCTGAGGTCTCGGACGAGGACTTCGTTCGCTACGAACTGCCCAATCGTATTCGTTGCGATCAGTTCGATGCGTTCCTCGCTGCGGAGAAACCGGACCTGCGAACACCCGAAGGCGCCGCCGCGCTGTGCCGGTTCCTCGAGCCGGTTGTCCCTGACGCGAAGACTCTGGTCGAGCAACTGATCGATTTCATTCGCATTCTCCCGAAACTGCCCGCTACAGAGAAACGCTTCGTTGAGTCCGCGCCCATTCGTCTCTCGCCGGAACAGAGCCGCGAGGAGATGATCGAGGCTTTGCAGGCAATGCGTCAGACCAACAAGACGGTCGATCTGGCGTTCTATGCCTATCGTGACATGGAGACGTGCGATTGGCGACCCTTTGTCAAGGCGGCTATCGAGCGCAACCCGGTTTCTCTGGCGGCCACCGAATCGATGACGGTTGAGCAAGCATACACTTGGTTGCAGGGCCTTGATGAGGCGTCCATATACGAGGGCGGCCGGCTTGCCCAGCCCGACGAAGTGGCGAATTACAGCCGGGGGGATGGTGTCGAGAAGGCCTTTCTCCTGGCCAACGTGATCAGACGGCGGGACCCCGGGGAGAGCCTCACGCTGGCCGTCAATGACGGCGTCGTCCGGCTGCGCGGGACGCGCGAATATGAGTTCGTCACGATCAAGACACTCAAGGGCCAGGTGCGCATCGATCCCGGCGGCGCGATAGAAGTCACCTAGCTGGCTTGCCAACCCCTGCGGTCGACGACGCGAATGGTCCTCAAAATTGCTGACCCACTATAGCCACTTTGGTGTTGACAAACCCACCTCTGTGTGCTATGGTGTGACTCGATTACGCAACGTATCTCAGGGGGCGAGCACACCCGCTCGCTATCCTTGAGTCACGATATCAGGCCCCCGTCCCAGCCGCCCGCCGTCCACGATGAGAGAGAGTGCCCGTTTTCTGTCGCGCGTATGGTGCGGCCATGTCCCGGCGCGACCAGTCTGCGCACTCCGTGATGACAAACGCTGAACGCCGCCACGATTGCGGTCAGGGTCTGTCCTCGGATCGCCGAGTCAGGCGAGCCCTGTGACAGGTGCGCCCGCGGTGCCGCTACGTCTACGCTGGTTGGCGTCCGGTCAACCCGATGTCTCGGAAGGAGGAAGCACCATGCAGGGAAAGAGACGCGTTCTAGCGGTTTCCGTAATTGGGGTGATGTTGTCGATCGCAGCCACACCGGCCCAGGCCGGCTTCTCCGAATGGCTCAGGTCACTGACCTCCGGCAGTGGGGTCAGCACGGGCCAAGGCAGCGCGGGCGGGAGTTCGAGCGGCGACACCAACACGGGCCCAACGGTGTATTATATTGATCCGGTCAACGGCAGCGACAATGAACTGGGGACCTCACCCGAAGGGGCGTGGAAGTCGCTAGGGAACATCGCGTCGCGCAGCGCCGCGGGTGACACAATCGTCATTCTCGAATTCGACGAGGCCCTCAATGACACCACGTGGCCCGAGCGCGTCTATCGATCGCTGGCGATTCGTCAGTTCGGGTTTACCTGGTCGTTCGCAGAGGAGCGGCAGATCGGCCGGTTCGCCAACGGAGACTTCTGGGTCCTTGGGCCGGTGACGATCGTTGGTATTACACCGGCCAGCACAAACGAGGACGGACGCACGCGACATGGCTCGATGATCGATCCGCCTGGCGGGTCCAGTGCGCAAGGCTATGACAGTGCAATGCCGTACAACAAATACGACGCGAGTCTCAATGTCGCACTCGGTGTCTCGCCCGACAAGCCCGTGGATCTGCCGGGGCCCTGTTCGCTGGTCTCTACGAAGAGCGTCGCAGAAGGGGGGCAGATTCCCCAGATCATTACGGCGGCGGTCTTGACGGTTCTGCAGACTGCGCCGCCGGCAGGCGCTTTCCGTCCCGGGTACAGTGACCCGGACAAGACGATTCGACACAATGCAAGTCAGTTGGACTACGCGCTGTTGAAGAGTCTGCCAGCGGTGCCTGAGACCCCTTCCCTAGAGACGATGGAACGCTCCTTCGAGCGTCCCTGGTTGGACCATCAGGGCGGATGGACCGGGCGCATTCACCATCCGATCGAAAACATGCCAGACTATGGCCGCGAAGTGGCGACCCGAATCGGGGAGGGCGCCCTGATGCTGCATCTCGACTATCCTGTCGAGCAGAAGGCGCCACTGCTGCACAGCTACGTCCAACTCGGCATCGATCTACACGCCATCGCCGTCAACGGGGGCCACTGGAATTGGAACAACGACGGCGGGCATGCCGGCGGGCGTAAATGGCCGATCCTCTTCGCCGGGCTCATGCTGAACGATGAGGCAATGAAGGCGATCGGCGCCACATCGGGAGACTATCTCTATGAGGCCGGTTACGGCCCCGGGAGTTGCCCGCCGGACTACATTCACTTCGGGGAGGACGATCAGACCTTCTGTGTCACACAGGCGGATGTCGATATCACCAACGGCCCGAAATTCAAGCCCGACTCGCGTGACTCGCAGAAGATTCCCTATACGGTTGACGACATCGGCTTGCCCGAGTGGGGCGTTCGGCACGCGACCCATCCACAGTACAGCAACAAATGGTTGCCCACGCTGTATCGCGCCGTGGCCGGCCCACCCTTTAACGGCCTGGCGCTGCCTGCTTTGCTGATGGACGCCAAGGAGCTGTGGAACCACGACGCTTTCTTCGATTACACCGATCGCTATATGGCGTTCTCGGCGCCGGGCGGCGAGTATTCCGGTTACTGGCGGTCCATGAGCCCCTTCACGGCCAATATGTGGGACGCGTATCGCGCCCAGTGCGGCCCCATCTGGTCGGGGATTGAAACGGATCCTGATCCCGAACCGGACCCGGGGGATGGAGGCGATCCTGGCGACGGGGGTGATCCCGACCCGCCGGAGCCCGATCCGATCGTAGACGAACCGCCTTACGTGGAACTGCTCGAGCCCCAGGACGGGCAGGTGGTCAGCGGCACGGTTCTCTTCAGAATCGAAGCCACCGATGCTGAGGAATCGCCGGGTGAACTGGTGGTCGAGGTCGGAATCGACTACGCCGTGTGGCTGCACGCGGCCTACAATGCGTCGAACGGATTGTACGAGGCCGAGTGGGACTCCACCGACCTGGGCGATGGACAGCAGCATATCATCATCGCCGGCGCTACCGACAACGCGCCCGAGCAGAACACGACTGTCATCGATCCGATTAACGTGATCATTCAACCGACTCAGTCAATGCACGTCGCTTCGGTCATGGTGTTCCAGGCCTACAGCGGTTTCATGGGGAGAAGCATCCAGGCGGCGGTCACGGTCGTGGACCAGGCGGGGAACCCGGTCATCGGTGCCGTGGTCACGGGCGCGTTTGATGGCGGCGCCCCCATGGAGGCTACGGCCACGACCGGTTGGCGCGGGTTGGCCATTCTGGCTGGTCCCCAAGGGTGGGCCTCTTTGTCGACATCGACTTTCACCGTCACTGATGTGAGTCACCCGGATTACGCGTATCGGCCGGACGACAATGTAGTGAACTCCGGGTCGCTGTAAGGCCCCGCTGACGAGTTCCCTCAGAATCACTCGGTCAGGGAGGTCTTCGTGATCTCCCTGACCAGGGTGGTGGCGTAGCAGCCTGGATCGAGTTCGAACTGCAATTCGAGATTGGGGCCAAGGTCGTCCTCGCTCGTCGTGACCCGCGTATGACGGGGCAGAACGCGCAAGGGACGCCGACCACCCCGAGCGCCCAGGCGCTTCATCTGTTGCATTTCGTTCGGGCCGAGTTCTTCGGCGTCCAGGAGAGGATTCTCGATCTCGCCGGCCGGGCCGGTCAGACGGGCGGTTCGCTGCCCGAACAGGGGCCCCGTGGGGCTGATCTCGAATTGATCGCAGCGCGGTTGTTCCAGCGCCGCATCTTCCACGCGAAAACAGGCGCCGTTGACGTGTTTGCACGCCATGTCGCCGCTGAGCAGCGTGTCAATACTGGGCATACGTGCGGTCAGCACGCGATTGAACAGTTCGGACTGATACGCCGAGACGAGGAAGCCCTTGTGATGCTTGTCCACGGCGTAGAACGCTCGCTTCGTATCGCCCTGACTCTTGATCAAAGCGCGCAGGGCGCGGCAATGCTCATGTTGCTGGGCGGGCCAGGCATTGAGAGCGTCCTGGTGGTGTCCCTCGCTGAAGAGCCGGCGCGCCTCCAGGGTGGCCGGGCTGTCGAGGTCTTCTTGAGGATGCCCCAGGAAGAGGTCGATGAACCGATCGGCGTCGTTTCGGATCACGGCTCTGCCCAGCAGGTGATTGCAGTTTCGGTTGCCGAACCGCTGGGGCCCGAAATAGTTGGGAAGCCCCGTCTTCGTCAGAACGGCCAACACATCTCGCGCCGTATCGGCGGCCTGTTCGATGGGCATGGTCAGGTTGCGAAGACGCACGGTGAATCTGTTTCCCGCCAAGTGTCCCGGCTTGAGTTTGTTCGTATGGCGGGTCGCCTTGAGAACGCGCACGTTGGGGATGTCGAGTTTCTCCAGCCGCTCGGGCCCAACGTGCTCGATTGATATCCATTGCCGTGTCACGGCCCGCGCGTCTTTGAGTCCGGCCGAACCGATGTGTCGGCTCTGAACGTCCAGGGCCCTGGCGATGCGATTCAGCGCCTCGCGCGTGCTCAGACCCTTTTTCTCGATGAACCCGTAGGTATGGCTGCCCGTCCCGCCGGCTTCGTAGAGGGGCACCTCTTCGACGCAGAAGTCCTCGTCGCGTGTCTTGATGACGCCCCCCGTCCCAGGGATATCGGCGGTGAGAAGCGCCAATGTATCGCTCATCATTCCTCTGTCCTTCTTCTTGTGTCCCAATAGCGCAACGACTGCATGAGATAAAACTACTGGCAAACTCCTCGCAGTTCAAGCGCAATGGGAGGCGGTGTGGGCGCGACTGCGATCGCCTCGGTGTCTGCTTGCGGTACGGTGTCGCGGTGGCCGGTCACGACGCGATGGATTGTGCTTCGAGCAGGGCGTCGATCTCACTGACCCGACTCTGAGCCAGGAGGCTCTGCGCGAGGGCTTCGGCTTCGTCGAGGGAGGTCCCCATGATCGTCTGTTGGGTGCGCAGCAGGTAGACGGGGTCCACGCTGAGTGTTCGGACGCCGATCCCCAGCAGGAACGGAACATAACGCTGCACGTGGGCCATATCGCCGCAGATGGAGACCTCACGCCCGTGCTTGACAGCGGTTTGCACCACCCCGTGCAAAGCCCGTAAGACGGACGGATGGTGAGGCAGGTAGAAATCCGCGACGCTGTCGTTCGTACGATCGACGCCCAGCATGAACTGGACAAAATCGTTCGTTCCGATAGAGAAGAAATCCGCTTCCCGGGCGAACTCGTCCATCAGGTTCACGACGGCCGGCAGTTCCACCATCATGCCCAATTTCGGCTTGTCGTTGTGGGCGATTCCCGCCTGACTGAGCATGTCCATCGCCTCGAGCACGACGTCCCGGGCCTGGCGGAACTCATCGAGCGAGGAAATCATGGGAAACATGATCCGCAGATCGGCGTCAAGCCCCGCGCGGAGGATCGCACGAATCTGCTCGGCGAAAATGGCTCGGTTCTGGAGCGAGAAACGGATCGAACGCATGCCCATCGCGGGATTCTGTTCCTGCATGTCGTGGTAGTAAGACAGAATCTTGTCCCCACCGGCATCAAGGGTCCTCAGCGTGACCGGCTTGCCCTTCATGGCGCTGACCAGTTTGCCATAGATGACGAATTGCTCGGCCTCGGAGGGGAAGGTCGCTCGCACGATGAAGGGAAACTCCGTGCGATAGAGGCCGACCCCGTCGCAGTGCAACTCGTTGGCCAGAGCCAGGTCGGTCAGTAGGTTGATGTTGGCCCGCAGACGGACTTCGACGCCGTCGCGCGTGAGGGTTTGCGGTTGCATCAGTTCTTTTTGTTGGTCCACGGTCAGCCGGGCCGCCTGCTGAGAGTGGAACCGTTCCAGGACCTCGTCGTCCGGATCGATGAACAGGTTGCCGATCTCCGCGTCCACCAGGATCGGCGTCCCGTCCGGGACGTTGAGCAGTTCGTACCTGTCGCTGATGATCATGGGCATGCCGAGCGACCGGGCCAGGATCGAGATATGCGACGTAATGCCTCCCCCGACCAGGACCACGGCGCTGGCGTTCTCGGACGAGAGTTTCAGCAGCTCGGAGGGAAACAGCGAGCGGGTGATCAGCACGTGGTCACGATAGATCTGGACGTCTTCACTCTCGCTGATGAGATTGTTCACCAGTCGGATCGCCAGATCCTCGATGTCGTTGACCTTCTCGCGCATATAGCTGTTGTCGCTGGCGAGAAAGCCCTGGATGTAGTCGCCCGCAACTTCAGCGATCGCGACGGGCGGATTGACCCCGGATTCGATGCGGCCGACGATCTGCTGGAGAAACGCCTTGTCCTTGAGGATCATCAGGTGAGCGGCGAAGATAAGCGAGGCGGCGTCCGAGAGCTTGTCCTCGACGCGTTCCTGGAGGGCCTCAAGCTGAGCGGCCGTACGCGAAACGGCATCGTGGAATTCCTCCAGCGTATGGTGGGCGTCGAAATCGCGGCGCAGGATGAACGACAGGCTCTTCTGCTTGTCGATCACCATTGCCGGGGCATAGGCGAAGCCCTGGGCGGCCACTTTGCCTTTGAGGAATCGGATGTCGGCCGGCAGTGTCCGCGTCGTATGGGGGCGCGATTCATGCATACCCAGCAGGAACTGGGCGTTCGCGAGGATGTCCGCCAGTTGCGAGGTAACGGTCTCCAGGGCCGTGATGTCGGCCGCCATGAAGGCTTCGTGGGCGTCACGCTGGAGGACGAGCACGCCCATCTTGGAGAGGCCGCGTGCGATCGGGACGGCTAAGAAGGCGTTGTAACGCTCCTCGTAGATTCCGGGGAAGAATTTGTAGTTGGGATTGCGGCTGGCGTCCGCCTCGCAGACGGTTTGCATCTCTTGAAGAGCCAACCCTGTCAGCCCTTGCCCAAGCCCCAGTCGAACCTCGCCGACGCATTCCGGATTCAATCCCCGGGTGGCCCGCAGGATCAGCGTGCGATCCTCTTCATCGTAGAGAT
>JANQFY010000422.1 GCA_028277585.1 Sedimentisphaerales bacterium | reverse complement strand
GACTCCACCGCCAATCCGCTTCCGGTGTCGGTTCCATACCCAGTCACGATCCTCAGGGTGAACGAAATCGCGGATCTTTGCCATTGACGCGCTCAGAATCTCTTCGCGGGGGTAGCCACAGATATCCGCCATCGCCTGGTTGGCGAAAACGGCACGTTCGTCTTGGAATATGACCAAACCTTGCGCCGAGTAATCCACCAGAGCCCGGTAAACCTCTGCCGTACGCTTGCGAGCGGTGATATCGCGGGCCATGGCATACGCCAAGCCTTGCTCCGGCAGGGTCTCCGAGGTCCAACTCAACCACCGATAGGTCCCGTCCTTGCAGCGATAGCGATTCTCGAAACGCACCACTCTGACGCCCTGCTCCGCCATGTCACGGGTCAAGGCAATCGTCTTGTCCAGATCCTCCGGATGAACGAACTCCAGGTAGGAACGGTTCAGGAGTTCCTCCTGCGTATAGCCCAGTATTCTCTCCCAAGCTGGGTTTACCTTCGTGAAAGCGGCGGTATTGAGATTGGCCACGCAAATCATGTCGGGAGAGAGATCGAAGATCCGCTCCAACTCCTCCTGACTTTCCTTACATTCCGTGACGTCATAGCCATTGCCGACGATGTACCGGACCCCGTTCTCAACAGTCAAGCGCCCCGTGAAATGGAAGGTCGTCTGCCGACCGTCCTTGGCGCGGAGCAGCGCCCGCAGTGTCCCGCCGCCTTCGGTGAATACATCGTCGAATGATCGCGCGACCAAATCCCTGTCGCAATCGGCAATGAGTTCCAGAGCCGGCCTGTCTGTGAGTTCCTCCGCTGTGTATCCGGTGATGCGCTCAAGATTCCGGTTCCAGCGAACCAGACGTTTCCCCTCGTTCAATACGTAGAACAATCCAGGCAGAGAGCCAATGAGCGACTCCGAGAACCGCCTCTCATCGACAGCACGTCGCTCCACGCCCTGTTGGTCGGTGGCCTTTCCCTCTTCCGCCAGCAATCCCCGCAATCGCGCCGCTTCACCCCATGCGATGCGATGGCGTTTTTTGAGCTGCGCCAAACAGGCTCCCACAGCAAGGAGCACCAGCGCACAGGTCATGCTGTGTCCGAGAGGGTCAACAGGCGAGGGAGTCAGGATCGCCTTCACGATGAGGCCGGCGGCCGCCAACACAGCAATCCCCCAGCCGCGCCAGCCGAACCACATACAAGCCAAAACGACTGGAAGATAGAGAAGATACTCGGTCTCGATATAGGCCAAGGGTCGCCAGTGGGCATAGGCAACGAGAACGCAGACTATCAGGAGAATCGCTCCGCTGGACCCCCTCCTGGTCTGCAATCCCCAATTCACCATCCTTGCTGCTCTCTCGTCGTCCATGTACGATTCACCCGTTCCCTCGGCTCCCAACGGTCCTTTCGAGCGCTCCAAGCACCCTCTCAAAGCATCTTGTCATGCCTAAGCGGTTCACCCAACTCACAAAGTTGTTATCGACCCCGCGTGGCCAACCTTAACCGCGCTCGATCCCAAAAGAGGTGATGGAAAAAACGTAGACACCGCACGAACCTTCTCCAACTCCTCGGCGTAACCCTTATAGGACGCAAAATAGCAATAAGGAGCTGAATCAGCAATAGAATCGAAAGCGACAACGTTGAGAAAACGCTAAGATTTTTCTCCCCTCCGGAAAACATCGGGTAGCGCATCGCTACTCGATGTTTTCTTTCTACCCCAATTCCCAGCAATTCCACAGAGCAGACGCCATTCTTGCTCTAAGAATCGGTCTATCAGGCGTTCTGCCCACAGCATTTCTTGTACTTCTTGCCACTCCCGCACGGACACGGATCATTTCGCCCCACTTTCGGTTGATCCAGCCGAATCTGCTTGACCTTCTGCTCTCCCTGCGGCGCTTGGGCGGCCGCCCGCTGGCGCTCCGCCATGGCGAACTGCCCCACCTCATCGTGCGTCGTCTGACTAACGTTCCAGACGTTGCGCGTCCGGGCCCCAGCTTCCAGATGCACCCGGAAGACAATATCCGTGACCTTATCCTCGATGGATTCCAGCATGTCGTTGAACATCCGGAACCCTTCCCGTTTGTACTCGGTCTTCGGATCCTTCTCGGCAAATGACCGGGTCCAAATACTGTCCTTCAGGTGGTCCATCGCATAGAGATGGTCCTTCCACGTACTGTCGTAGACCTGCAGCAGCACGTAGCGCTCGAGGTCCGCCAGTTCCCGGCGCAGGAATTCTTTGCCGATCTGCGTCAAACGGCCGGCCAGATCGTCATCCTCACCGAGATCTTCCTCGGTCAGCGAAGCGTCAAAGCGTTCGTTGGCCCAGGCGATCAGCTCGGTTCGCCCCAAGCTGCTGGTCTTGCCCGCCAATTCTTCATCGAGCTTGCCATTGTTGTACTGCTCGCTGAGTTGCAGCAACTGGGCATGCACGTCCCGCGGCTTGGCGTCTTGCAGCTTCTCGGCCGAGAGGTTCGCGTTGTATTTCTTGTTCGCCCATTCGGCGAGTGCTTCGAACCCGTAGACATTCGCCCCCTGGGGCCCGTATGCCATGCTCAAGGCGAACTCGATCGGGTATTCGACCTCGCGGCGTCGGTACTTCGCCTCGATTTCCTTCTGGATCAACTCTTGTACGTCTTTCGCGGCCAGATCGGCGAGTTTCTCGAGATCCAACCGGAGGTCGAACTTCGCCCGGGCCCATTCGGCCAGGCGGCGGATCGCGAAGTCGTCCTTGAGGAATTCGCTCAGCGGCCCACAGTCCTTCTTGTCCACCTGCTCACCAGCCGCGGCGACCAGTTGCTCCTCAATGTCCTCGGGCTGCTGGTGCTTGACCTTGCCCGCACTGAGATTTACCTGAAACACCGACATTGCCCATTTACACAACCCCTGTACGTCCCACGTGCTCGGATCGGAGTAGTCCTCCAGGTATTCGCCCAACGACAGGGAGATGTTGTTCTTCGCGGCGTCGCGGGCCCGCCTCTTAATCAGCGACTCGACATCCTGTGGGGTCGCGCCGGCCACGTCGGAGACTTTCAGTTCGACATCGAAATTCGCCCGGGCCCATTCGATCATGCACTTAGGCGCGTACTCCTTGTCGAGAATGGAATCGCAATGGTTGGTGATGGTCGCCTCGATCATCTCCTCGATCGTCGTCTTCAAGTCCTGACCTTTAAGGACCTGACGCCGCCGCGTGTAGAAGATCTTCCGCTGGTAGTCCATCACCTCGTCGTACTCGAGCAGGCTCTTGCGGATCTCGAAGTTGCGCTCTTCGACCTTCTTCTGAACCTTCTCGATCCCCCGGCTGATCCGCTTGTGGTAGATCGGCTCCCCTTCTTGCCAGCCCACCAGGGTCAGGAGCTTGAGGATCTTCTCACCGCCGAAGTAGACCATCAGGTCGTCGTCGAAACTCAGGAAGAACTGACTGGACCCGTTGTCGCCCTGTCGTCCAGCTCGGCCGCGAAGCTGGTTGTCGATTCGTCGGGCCTCGTGCCGTTCGGTACCCAGGATATGCAGGCCACCCGCTTCGGCGACGCCCTCTCCCAGCTTGATGTCCGTGCCGCGACCGGCCATGTTGGTCGCGATTGTGACGTTGCCCCACATCTTGCCGTCACGACCCTTGTGTTGTTGGCCCGCCTTGAGGACGATTTGGGCTTCACGGGCATGCTGCTTGGCGTTCAAGACCTCATGGTCAAGACCGAAATTCCGCTTCAGCGCGTTTGAGATCGCCTCACTCTTCTCGATGCTGATCGTGCCGACCAGGACCGGCCGACCGGCCGCGCTGGTTTCGTTGATCTCCTCGGCAATCGCGCTGAATTTCTCTTTGATCGTCTTGTAGATCACGTCGTCGCGATCGTCGCGTACACACGGCTCGTTCGTCGGGATGACCACCACATCCAGTTTGTAGATGTTCATGAACTCGTCGGCCTCGGTCTCGGCCGTACCGGTCATGCCCGCGATCTGCTCGTACAATTTGAAGAAGTTCTGCAGAGTCACCGTCGCCAGCGTCTGCGTCTCCTCCTTGACGGTGACGCCCTCCTTGGCCTCGACGGCCTGGTGCAGCCCGTCAGACCATTGACGCCCCTCCATCAGTCGCCCCGTGAACTCGTCGACGATGACGACCTTGCCGTCCATGACAACGTAGTCCTTCTCCTTTTCGAAAACGACGTGGGCCCGCAAAGTCTGCTGCAACAGGTGCGGCCAGTCGATATTGCTGCCCGTGTAGAAAGACCCCATCCCCGCGATGTCCTGAGCGGCCTTCTCGCCCTCGTCCGTCATCCGGACCGCCTTGCGGTCGTATTCGACCTCGTAGTACTGAGTCGTCTCCTCGAGCCGCGCCTGGGCGGTGGCAAGGTCCTGCTCGGCCTTGGCAATGGCCTGCTGGGCCTTTTCGGTACGCTTGGCGTCCTTTTCCTTCTTCGCTTCCGCTAGTTCGCCCTGGGCGTTGGCGATCTTGCGCTCGGCCGCGTCGGCCTGGCCCTTGATTCGGTCGTGCCCGGCCTGGAGACTGAGCAGTTGGCGACCGATCTGATCGGCCTTCTTGTAGCGCGAGACGTCGTCAAAGGCAGGCCCCGAGATAATCAAGGGCGTCCGCGCCTCATCGATCAGGATCGAGTCGACTTCGTCGATGATCGCGTATTCCAGTTCGCCCTGGACCATCTGCTCCCACGACGTCTTCATGTTGTCGCGGAGATAGTCGAAACCGAACTCATTGTTCGTCCCGTAGGTGATATCGCAGGCGTATTGCTCGCGCCGTTCCTGGCCCGCCGTGTCCATATCGGCCTGGATCGCGCCCACCGTCATCCCGAGCGCGTTGTAGACCGGTTCCATCCACTCGGCGTCGCGCTTAGCCAAGTAGTCGTTGACCGTGATCAGGTGCACGCGACGACCAGTCAGATGCACCATGTACGCCGCCAGGGTCGCCATCAGGGTCTTTCCCTCACCCGTGGCCATCTCGGCGATCTTGCCCTCGAACAGGACGTTGCCGCCGATCAGCTGCACGTCGAAGTGACGCATCTGAAGGTTGCGCAGCGCCGCCTCTCGCACGACAGCGAACGCCTCGGGCAAGAGGTCATCAGGGCGCTTGCCGGACTTGATCGCCGCTTTGAACTCGGTCGTCTTGGCCTTCAGCGCGGCGTCGTCCAGCGCCTTGGTCTGTTCCTCGAAGGCGCCGGTCTGCTCGACCATGCCCCCGTAGGACTTGACGAGCCGATCCTGGCGCGAACCGAAGATCTTCAGGAGGACTTTGCTGATTGCGTTCGGAGCCATATCGTTTACTCAATCCTCTCCATCGTACTTCGTCATCCGTCTTCGGTATGCCACGAGGGTCTTGCCGCAATGAACCCGGCGATCGCTCATCTAGTCCTTCACGCGGGTCACGTACTCGCCCGTCCGCGTATCGACGCGAATCATCTCGCCGATCTTGACAAACGGCGGCACCTGGACGACCAGCCCCGTCTCCATCGTCGCCGGCTTGTTCTGGTTCGTCGCGGTCGCGCCCTTGATCTCCGGCGGCGTGTCCGTTACCTCGAGATCGACCGTATTGGGGAGCGTCACGACGACGGGCTTGCCCTCGTACATGCTGACCTGTAATTGCGTGTTCGGCTTGAGATACTTGGGCCCATCGCCGAAAGCGTCGTCGTCCAGCGAGATCTGATCGTAGGTGACCGTGTTCATCAGGATGTGCTCGTCGCCCGAGGAGTAGAGGTACTCGTAGGTCGTCTTGTCCAGGAACGCCTCTTCGACGATCTCTTCGGCGCGCAGCCGGATGTTCTGGATCGAACCGTCGATCAGGTTCTTAAGTTTCGTCTGGTAGACCGCCCCGCCCTTGCCCAGCTTCACGTGCTGGTAATCCACGATGGCATACAGCTTGTCATCGATCTTGACGGTCTGGCCCTTGCGCATTTCCGATGCTCTCATATCCAACTCCAAAGCTGACGTAAATTCGTAAACCCTAGATACTGATCTCAATGTGTCGCTACAAGCCGCAAAGTATGCCAAAAACGCCCTGCCCTGTCAAGCAAACGGGTGATCCCAGCGGCCTGAAACTCCGCGGATGACCTGCCAGCCGTCCAGGTACACTCTGACCGGACTTGTTCTGTGCCCCCGGACCCGGTATAGTAGGCGCGTCAGAGTTGAGATCGTGCGAAGCGGGATTGATTCCTGGGGCGATGCAGGCACCTGGGGCCGCGCGCCCAATCCCGACCGAGGCTAGCTGGAGGGCTTGTTCAACGGTTGCCACGCTTAAGAAAGTATGTTGGGTCCTGTGCGTCATTGCTCTCGTCCTCCTTGTGGGTGCGATCTGGCCTCTTCTCGTGATCTGGGTGCTCTTTGGCGGAGTGCGAGACAGATTCTGGTTGAAGAGATTCCGCAAGAAGAGGGCTGGGAGTTTCTACCTGCTTTGCTCGCGACGACGAGGCTGGTTTGACTTCATCCGGAACAACGTAGAGCCCGTCTTGCCGCTGAACGTGCATCTAATCTGGCATGGGAAGTTCCACGGTCCCGAGGCAGATGGTGATGTCTGTCGATTGCTGGCCCTTTCAGATGTGTACGGCGTTTCGAAGCCGGTCTTGATCGCGGTGCAGACAAATCGCGTTGAAGTCAGATCTCTCCATGCTGAGTTCGTCCCCTTCAAGACCACGGTGGGGAAAGATGAGGGCATTGCCAGGCAATGTGGTCAAATCATCGAAAGTGCCATCAACAAGCCCCCAGGGGCGGTCTAAGATTGCCACAGAGATCGTTGGGCTTTGCTCTCGGGAATTGCTAAAGCGGGGATTGACTTGGACCGACTAGTTTGGTAGCTAAGGATAGGCCGTGTGGGCCGAACCGGAGCAATATTGAACATGCGAAGCAACGAAGAGAACAGGGCATTGGGCGTCAACGGGATGAGCGGCCTGCCCTGCGCGCCGATAGCGGGCGGGGCTACTATTCGAATTACCCCGGAGGAACCCGAGCTGCCCTGAGAAGCGATACTTGCCAGGTTAACGAAGAGCCTTCCAGAGCAGCCCGCTCTGGGAGGCTTTTTTCGTTGGGATCGGGGAGAAGTTGGGAGCAGAACCATGACAGAACACAGACGCGGCGTGTGGCATGAGCAGGACGAGTTCTGGCAAACCTTCGGGCCGACCATTTTCGACGCCGAGCGGCGAGGTCTGTCGCCGGACGAGATCACCCGATTGATCGAGCTTCTCAGTCTGACGCCCGGACAGCGTATCTGCGATCTGTGTTGCGGCGTAGGACGACACAGTCTGGAACTGGCGCGACGTGGGTTTCAAGTCACCGCGGTCGATCGCACGGAACGGTACCTCACCGAGGCGCGGGCCGCCAGCGAGACCGAGGGCCTTTCGATCGAGTTCGTCCAGGAGGACATGCGTGATTTCTGTCGGCCGGGTGCGTTCGACGTGATTCTGAATC
>JANQFY010000349.1 GCA_028277585.1 Sedimentisphaerales bacterium | reverse complement strand
GGCGACCTGCGGCGTCTGCTGACCGAGCATGGCGACGATGCCTTCACTCAGCAACTTGGTGTGGTGATGACCGCCGAGTGCAAACGCATCCGCGCCGACGCACTGGCCGCCGAGGCGACCGCCATTTTCCATAAGTACCGGATCGACGAACTGCCCGTGGTCGATGCCGAGGATCGACCCGTCGGCATGATCGACGTGCAGGATATCGTGACCATCAAAGTCGTGGGATGAGACGACGGAAAGAACGACCGCGCCGATGACCGAAGAAACGAAGCAAACACTCGAAGCGATCCAGTTGCTGGTCCTCGACGTCGACGGCGTGCTCACCGACGGGCAACTGGTGATCCACGCTGACGGCACCGAGAGCAAGTGCTTTCATACGCTCGATGGGCACGGGATTCGACTCTGGCAACGGGCGGGGCTGCAGGTCGCGCTGCTCAGTGGGCGCTATTCCGAGCCGACGCAGCGGCGCGCCGATCAGTTGGAGGTCGCCCACGTGTTGCAGGACTGCCATTTCAAACTGCCCGCCCTGGAGAAGCTCATCGCCGAGTTGGATTTGACCCCGGAGCAGGTTGCCTACATCGGCGACGATCTGCCCGACTTACCGGCGATTCGTCACGTTGGATTCGGGGTGGCGGTCGCCGACGCGGTGGCTGAGGTCCGGGCGCGGGCCGACTATGTCACGACCTGCGGCGGGGGACGCGGCGCCGTCCGCGAGGTGATCGAACTGATCCTCAAGACGTCCGGCCGATGGCAGCCGCTGATGGAACGCTACCTCGTATGACGATAGGCGTATGAGATCATGAATCCAATGTTGCGCAAACTCGTTATCGGAGGGGCGGTCCTGGGCGTTTTGCTGCTGGTCTACGTGAGTTATCTGCGGCTGGACCCGGGCACGGAGATCGATCTCAATGCGGTGGACGATCTGGGCAACGTGCTGGACGACGATCAACTGGATGTCCCGACCGGAGCGGGCGGACGGGTCGGCGATGTCAGCATCCTGGGCATCGAGCAGACCCACTTCGTCCATACCGATGAGAACGGGCGGATGGACCGCAAGTTGGGCTTCGAGCAGTTGAGCCATTCCGACAACGATCAGTGGATCATGACGAATCCCTATCTCGAGATCTACATGGCCGACGTCCAGATCCGCGTGACCGCCGACGTAGGGAGGATCGAAGCCAAGTCGACGTTCGGGCAGACCGAGGCCGGGGACGCGGAGTTCGAGGGCAACGTGGTCATTCGCATTATCCCGTCCGAGCCGAACGATCTGATGACGGCGTTCATCTACCTCGACGACGTCGCGTTCCTGGCCGATCAATCGCTGTTCTCAACGATCGGCGCCGTGCGGTTCGTCTCGCGCGGGGCGCAGCTGGTCGGTCGGGGGATGGAATTGATCTACGACGAGCCGGCCCAGCGCTTGCAGTTGTTCCGCGTCCGGGAGATGGACAGTCTGCGCCTTCGCAGCGATACATTCGATTCGTTGGAGGAGCTGGATGAGCCGGATTCGGCCGATGCCAACGAACCGGCGCCTGACGCGGCTCCGGCGGTCGCGGTCGCCCCGGCTGAAGACGCTACGCCGCCGGTCGATCCGAATGCCGCGCCGGCCGGAGACATCTACCGGTGCATCTTCCGCCGAAACGTGAAGATCACCACGCCCGAGCAAGTCGTCACCGCGCGCGATCGGCTGGTCATCAACAACATTCTCTGGGCCGATTCGAAGGACGAGCCGTCCGATGAGCCCGCAGCGCCGGACGAGCCCAGCGCCTCCGCGCCGCCCGAACCGAATCTTCCGACGCCAGGCGCGTTTAGCCCGGTGACACTGGATGCCAACGAGCCGAACGAGCGGAACGAGCCGGGGGATTTGCCTTATCCCGGCCCTGAGGCGCTGGACACGAGCGCGTCGGAAGCCGTCGAGCTCGAGGCGATTCCCGAGTCATTCTTCGATATCGTTGTCACCTGCGACGGTGGGTTCGTCGTGGCGCCCGAGGGGTCGTCCGAACTAGCGGATCAGTTCGAGGACATCGTCTTCGCCTCGCGCCTGGAAGCGAAAGAGCTGCTCCCCGCACCGGCGGCGGACCCAAATCGCCAGACTGTGATTGCCCACCGCATCGAATTCGACGCCACGACGACCAATGCGACCCTGGTCGGCCCGGTCGCCATGACCTTCGCCCTCGAGGCGGGTGATCTGATGGGTCGTGACACGGCCGGCGAGCCTGTTCCCGTTACTGTCACCGCCCGCGACGCCGTCCGCTATCTGCGCGGCCCCAATCGCATTCAGCTCGAGGGGTATTGCGTGGTCACGGCGCGGCAGAGCGACCCGAACTACATCTATGACTACAAACTGGCCGCCGAGGTGCTGACCCTGGATCTGATGGATGATCCGAATGCCGGGCCCGACGCAAATGGCGTGACACTCAAGCGATTCACCACCTCTGGTGGGCCGGTCGCCCTCTACGCGGGGCGCATGGCCGGTGGGGCCGTTGTCGGCAAACTCGAACTGGAGGCGGCGGGGCTCGACTACGATGCGGCCGATGAACTGTTTACCCTGATCGGTCCGGGCGAACTCGATCTCCGCAACAAAGAAGACCTGGACCCCGAGGCGGATCCGAACGAGCTGAGCATCGGCCGGCCCTGCATCGTGCTCATGAAGGAGTTCGACATGCTGACCTACTCCGGCACGCGACGCCTGATCACCGCCGATGTGCAGAGTGGGCCGATCGAACTGACTTACTTCTCCCAAGTCAACGATACCGCGGTGTACACCACGGCGCGCCATGTCGAGATCCAACTGGTCGAGACGGCCGAGAACGGCCTCGATCTGGCGATGTTGACCGCCTCCGGGGGCATCAGCTATGACGACGACAAGAGCACGTTTTCCGGCGCGATCCTCTCCTACGACCACGCCCAGAACCTCGTTGTCGTCGAGGGCGACGAGAACCAGGACTGCATGCTCAACGGCGCGCTGGTCCCGTGGATTGAAATGAACCGCGAAACCGGCGACGTCCTTACCAAGATCCAAACGCCCACGACCCTCCAGCTAACCCCGTGACCGGCCGCGACGGCGGCGAAGGACATCAATCGGATTGGAGAGCCGGTGCCCGTTCGTTCTTCGGGTAGTACCGGTGGGCCGTGTGTCGCTTGTTCAGCGTAGCGGTGTATCGCTCGATAACGCGCGTGAGGGCTTTGGCCTGCGAGTCACTGAGACCATCTAGATACGTGGCCAAGAGGAGCCGCTTGTGGTCTTCGTCGAAGTACTCCGGCAGCATGCTCCAGCAGAGCCTGCTTATGTCCCGGGCCTTTCGTCTCTGGCTGCGAACACCCTGCCTCATGCGGTGCAGATCGATGATGCTCCACGGCATGTCGTCGGCGATAGTCGCCGGCTCGAAGTACAGGTGCCAGACAACCAGGTCGGGGACGGCGATGTTGAGTCCGTGGAGGGTGCGAGCCAGGGACGCCATAGCGACGATGATGTGGTCCTGTGCGGCCCGGTCGAGGGTGTGCCAGGAACTTGTCACGAAGTCGCGCAGGCAGGCTTGGTCGAGTTCCTCGGTGATGAAGAAGGATTGCTTCTCCATTTTCCAGTGCGTGCGCTCGCCCATGCACACGGGACGGTACGCGCCGATGCCGTTGTCCAGCAGAAGCCGCGCGTTGCGCCATTCGACGCCGGCCTGCGAAACGAATCCGCCGAAAGCTCTCAAGGTGTCGACGATGTCCTTGAAGTGGGGGTGGTCGAAACGCTTCATGAAGAGGACCTTGCGATCGGGGCCGTCACCGATGACGAGTCGCTGCACATTGCGTTTGCGATTCACGCCGATCGTGGTGCCCTCGCCGAAGTGGTAGTAGTCGTCGAATGTGCGCAGGCCGAAGTCTGTCAGGAGCGGCTCCCAGGAGTCCGCATACACGATTCTCTCCGTATGCCGTGAAGGGCTCGAAGTTCCTGCTGAAGGCGAGTTGCCATCTGACGTCATAGTCGATTGCTCCTGCACTTACTGCCATTATTCCCATCCGGCGGCAACCTGGACGACGAGGCATGCCCCCGATCTCATGGAAGGTCCTACAAGACAGGCTGTATTCTATTCAGTTGCGTTACCTCAATCAAGTGACTCGGCGGCGGTATCAGGGCAATCCCTGAAGTATCCAACGTCGCCTGCCCCGCAAGCCGCTCTGGATTCTCCCCGCGTCTGACCCGTTGACGCGCAAAACCGTTGAGATCCGGTAGGGCGTGGTGGTATGATGCGGTGTGTTGCGCCCCGGGGCGGGGCGTTATCGGGAATCACCGTTGAGTCGGTCGATCATAGGAGAGCGATGGTCATGAAGAGAGCGCGCATCTGTTCCGCTGTTCTGAACCCTGGAGTTTCCCGCTGGCGCCTGTGCGCCGTTCTGTGGGTCGGCGTTCTAGTCGCTTCGGGGGCGACCGCCGGTAACCTGGTCATCTGGGACAATCAGCCCGCGGCGAAATGGGACACGGCGTATCCCGTGGGTAACGGGCGATTGGGCGCGATGCCCTGGGGAACGTTCCCGGAAGAGAAGATCCTGATCAATGAGGAGACGATCTGGGCCCGTCGTGACACGTTCGGCATGTCCGAGGACAGTCACCAGCATCTGGAGGAGGTCAGGCGGCTCGAAGCGGCCGGAGACTATGCGGGCGCGGATCGCTACTTCGAGAAGCATCTCCAGAATGCGCAAGACCCGTGCGGCTATCAACTGCTCGGCTGGCTGAAGCTGGCGTACCAGGATGCGGCGCCGTTGAAGCAGCTTCGTCGGGAACTGGATCTGAAGACCGGCATTGCGACGAACGTCTACGTGCTCAACGACGGGACGGAGATCACGCAGAAGGTCTTCGTCAGTGGTCCCGACGATGTGGTCGCGGTGGTGATCTCCGCCAGTCGGGCGATACGACTGGAGGTCTCACTGGACGGCAGCACAATCGAGAATGGCGACATCGTCAAGATCGGCGCCGCCGAGGGAGACAACGCCACTCAGTTCGTCGGGCGCGTTCGCGCGTTTCCGGCCGACAAAGTCAAGCCGGTCGGCGGGGCTCTGGAGATCGCGGACTGCCAGGAGATGGCGATCTACCTGTCGGTCGCGACGAATTTCGATCGCCGCAACAGCCAGGCGATGCTGGGCGGCGATTGGCAAGCCAAAGCGCTTCGGGATCTGGACGATCTGAATGGCAAGTCGTCGGAAGACATCGAGTACGCGGCGGTGTGGAACCATCAAACGTACTTCAGCCGATTGGACCTCGACTTGGGCCAATCAGGGCAGGACGTCCTCGCTCTGCCAACCAAGGATCGTCTGCACCGCATTAAGGAAGGCAAGGGCGCTGACCCCGACCTGGTCGAGACGTACTTCCAGTTTGGACGCTACCTGCTGGTCGCCTCCTCCCGACCCGGCTGCTTCCCGGCCAACCTTCAGGGCGTCTGGAATCCTCATCCGTCGGCGCCCTGGGGGGCTGACTATCACCTCAACATCAACATTCAGATGAACTACTGGCCCGCGGAGACGACGAATCTGGCCGAGATGCACCACCCGCTGTTCGATCTGATCCGGTACTTCCAGCCGAACGGCAAGGAGATGGCTCGCCGACTCGGCATGAAGGGCTGGTGCATGGGCCATGCGACCGACATCTGGGGGCACGCCCAGATTATGAGCCGGACCGCCTTCTGGGGTGGGTCTTTCTTCGGCGGGCAGTGGATGACGTTCCATATCCTCGAGCACTACCGGTTCAATCGTGACAAGGCCTTTGTCGCGAGGAACTGGGACATCCTCACCGCGTCGGCCCAGTTCGCCGAGTCCTGGCTGATCCCGGGGCCCGTAGAGGGCCAGCTGATGTGTCGCCCGTCCTGCTCCCCGGAGAATTCCTTCCGCTACAAGGACAAAGAGGGCAACGAGGTTCGCGCGGCGCTGTCGGCCGGCAATACGTTCGATCAGTTCATGGTTCTGCAGGTGTTCAGCGACTATGTCGAAGCGGCTGAGGCGCTGGGCAAGCAGAACGATCCGTTCGTCAAGAAGATCAAAGAGACTATTTCCAAGGTGTATCGCCCACGCGTCGCCGAAGACGGTCGACTGATGGAATGGCGACTTCCGTTCAAGGAGCACGAGCCGGGTCATCGACACATCTCGCATGTGATCGGCGCCTATCCGGGCAACCAGATCAATTTGGACCGCGACCCGCAAATGCGCGACGCGGTGATGAAATCGATCGAAGGACGACTGAAGCGGGGCGGCGCCGGGACCGGGTGGAGCCGCGCCTGGACGATCGGCATGTTCGCGCGACTCTCGGATGCCGAGCGGGCGTACGAGAACCTCATCGCAATCCTGCGACGATCCACGCTCGACAACCTCTGGGACAACCACCCGCCGTTCCAGATCGATGGGAACTTCGGCGCCACCGCCGCCGTGGCGGAAATGCTGTTGCACAGCCATAACGATGAGATCAAGCTCTTGCCCGCGCTGCCAAACCAGTGGCGCGACGGGTACGTTCGGGGCCTTCGCGCCCGAGGCGATTACACCGTCGACATCCACTGGAAAGACGGTGCGTTCTCCTCGGCCGTCATTCACGCCGGGCCAAACGCCGCCGGCGGTGAGATCCGCATCGTCTGTGGTGACTTGGAGAAGGAAATCAAGGTCGAGCCGGGAAGAAGCGTCAAACTCACGCGGACGGACCTGACCCGACCTTAGTCTGGTTTGAGTTCGCTGCAGTTCCAGTCGCGTGACAGCAATCGCACGGGTCCAAGAAGACCGGAGGTCGGTTCGCCCCGATAGCGGGACGGAATCGTCTGGTAATGATTGGCCAGCGTGTTGTACACGAGAACGGTTAGCGTGTTCTCGCCCGCGGTCAGAAAGCCGGTGACATTCAGTCGCCAGGGCGGCGCGACCCGCACGCCGACTTTCTTGCCGTTGAGGTGAACCTCGGCGGTTGCGACGACGCGTCCCAAATCGATTTCGACGCGGCCCTGGGCTTGGGCTTTCGTAAGGGCAAAGCTGGTGCGGTAGCGGACGCCCCCGGAGTAGTTGTGCAGAATGCCCACGTTCGACCAATCGCCCAGAGGGAGGGTCCCTGCGCCGGTGGTCTCGACGACGATTGGTTCGGGAATCGCGGCGCCGCCGCTGCATCCCGCTTGGGGTACGATGCGGAGGGCAACGACCGCGGCGGTTATAGCCGGGGAGGTTGCGATGAAACGACCTCCTCCTGCGTCCTGCATGGGCTGGCCGTCGAGCCAGACTTGGGCCTTGCCCCGCGGCTGCACGCGGATGGCTTCTGTGCCGGGCGCCGAGAGGAAGCGGAACCACTCGGCC
>JANQFY010000305.1 GCA_028277585.1 Sedimentisphaerales bacterium | reverse complement strand
GAATGCTGCGCACGTTCCCACGGCCACGATGGCGGTCGCGTTGCGCGCCGCCCGGGCGACCTGATCGCGGAAATGCTCATGCCCGATCATGCAAGCCTCGGGCAGTCCGGTCGGGATGCTCCCCTCGATCGCCAGGATGTACTCGCCGCAGTCGATGCAGCCGTTGATGACGTCCATCGCCGTATGGCCTGTCGCGGCCGAGACGGTCGAGTTGAACTTCAGCGAGATGTGCTCTGTTACGACCTGGGCGACGCCGGGCACCTCGGTGTTCAGCAGCGAAACCGAACAGCCCGTACAGTTCTGGCCCTGGAGCCACAGAATGGGCGGATTCGTCGCAGCGATTGTTTCGATGGCCTCAGCCACCTTCGGGATGGCGGACGTCTCGAGGCCCATGGCCGCGGCGAAGTACGCGCCCAGCTTCATGAATTCTCTACGGGTGATGTGCCCCATTTTCGGTCCCTCAGTCTAGTTGCAATGATGTGTCAGTGAACGGCGCAGGCGATGCAGGGGTCAAACGATCGCACAATCCGAGCGGCGGCGATCGGATCCTTGTCCACATCCACCGCGGTCCCTTCGATGGCTTGCTCCACCGGGCCCGGCTGGTCCCGGTCGTCACGTGGCGAGCAGTTCCACGTGGTCGGAACCACGCACTGGTAGTTGCTGATCTTGCGATCCTCGATGCGGATCCAGTGCCCAATCGCGCCGCGGGGGGCTTCGGTCAACCCGATCCCCTCAGCGCGGTCCGGAATCTCGAACTCGTTGAACACCTGCTGGTCCGGTTTCAGTTGGTTGAGCCATTGGAGACACTGGTCGGCGACGATCCTGCATTCGATCGCACGGGCGGCGTGACGGCCCATGACACTGCACAGTTTCTCCGGTCCGACACCGGCCTTGCTCAGAACCGTATCGACCAACGTGTTCAGCGAAGGATGTGTCTTCTGCCCATACGCGACAAAGATCCGGGCCAGAGGACCGACCTCGACGACACGGCCGTTGTAACGCGGGGCTTTGAGCCACGAGTACGCGCCATGCTTGTCAGGATCAGGGCTCGTCGCCCCGGTGGTCGGCGCCTGGCTGGAACCTGAACGGTACCAGGAGTGCTTGACGTCTTCGGTGATGTAGGTGGGGTTGAGCTTGGCCGACTTGCCCTCGATATACGTCCCTCCGGGCAGGAAGGTGTCGCCGCCCGATTCGGGGAAGACGCCGTAGGACATGAGATTGCTGCATCCTTTGCCGATGTCGAAGTACTCTGGAAAGGCCGTGGCGACCTCCAGGACGTCAGGCAAATATGCGTCTCTGATGAATGTCACCAGCTCGCTGAGCATGGAGGCGTATGCCGCGATCTTTCTGGCGGTGATCTTTTCAGTGACACCGCCGGGAACCAGGCTCGCAGCCATCGGCATCTTACCGGCGAAAACGCAGGCCATCTTGTGGGCGAGTCGCCGCATCTCGAGCGCGTCGAGATAATGCCTGATCGCCGTGACATTCAGATCGTGATCGGCAACGTACTTCCCTTCGTACCGAGGAAGAAAGGGAGCCGCCGGATACAATACTTGCGACTCTATCTCACGTTTGATCCAGGACTTAACCCCGAGCAGCAGCGGATCTTTGCCCTGGTACTCGGTGATCGCGGCGATATCGACGAAATCCAGTGCGGCTAGGTGGTAGAAATGGAGAATATGCGACTGGATGAAGTTCGCGCCGAGGATCAGGTTTCTCAGCAGCCTCCCGCCATCCGGGACTTGCACGCCGTACGCATCATCCTGAGCCAGAATCGATGCGGTTCCGTGGGCGATGGGACACACGCCGCAAATCCGCTGAGTGATCTGCTGCGCGTCCAGTGGGTCCCGGCCCTTGAGGATGACTTCGAACCCGCGAAACATCTCGCCGGCGCAAAAGGCCCGCGATATTTTGCCATTGGCGACCTCGGTGCGAATAGCAAGATGGCCCTCAATCCTGGTGAGTGGATCGATCTCGATCGTTGTTGTCACAACAGCCCCCGTGCATACTCAATGGTGTCAAATCAGCGTAGCGTGGTGGTAGTGCCTTTCTCTCCACAGCATCGGAACAGAACCAAGGGGGTGTTTAGACCGTGACATTGAACACGTCGAGACATTGGCGGCTAAAACGCATTCCAAGCGGCCGATGTACCTCCAGAATACCCGATATCAGTGCCGCAAAGGGGGAATGGCAGCGTACGCTCAATTGGCAATATCAAACAAAATTTATTTCTGGGGATCGTTGTCTGATGATTATCAGGCCTTTCTTTGTCCCCCAGCAACGCTTCTTGTCGAGCGGTGAATGCTCTCTGTCGCTTAACACGAGTGAAATGCCCTGTCTCGTTTCGGGTTCAAATCCTGCCTCCCTGGTTCATTTCTCTTAGCATTCCGGTTGGCCGGCTGCCTGGCCTTTGTCCGTACCCGTTCTCGCCGTCTTCTGCCATCGCTCGGCCGGCAATTCGCGTGCGGTCATTGGTTCTTGCTTGATTCCTCCTGGCCCGGTATAGTCGGGCGACGATGCGGCCGGCGCGGCGTCGTTTCGCATGGATGTGACAGGCAGCGGTGGGTGAACGAGAGCAGTGACAGTCTCCGATACGGTCAGTTTGGATTATCAGCCTCTTGAGCAGGGCGGCTTGCGTCTGGTCGTGAAGGGCAAACTCGACGCGGACAGCGCGGGGCGACTCTGGACGTCGGTTACCGACAAGGTGATGGGCTCCAAGGCGTCTCTGGTCGAGGTGGATGCGGCCGGCATGGAGAGCTGCGATCCGGCCGGCATGGCGCTGCTGCTGGATCTGAAGACGCGTCTGGAATCGACCGAGCGAGTATTTCGTATCGAGGGGCTGCGCCGCGAGCTAGCCGAACTGATGGACCTGTTCGACCCGGGCCCGGCATGCCCGCGGGAGCGGACCTCAGGACCGCTCGTTCGTATGGCCGAGCGGGTGGGCGAGACGACGGTTGTCCTGTCGCGCGATTTCCACGCGCAAGTCAGCTTCACGGGGGAGATCTTCCTTAAGTTCCTGGGGCTGCTCGTGCGCCCCTGGCGGCTACGCTGGGGCGACGCGTTTCTGGTGGCCGAGAAGGCCGGCGCCAACGGCGTGGGCATCACGGCATTGATGGGCTTCTTGATCGGGGTGATTCTCGCGTTCCAGTCGGCGATCGCGATGGGGCAGTTCGGCGCTCAGATCTATGTGGCGGATCTGGTGACGATTGTCCTGTTCCGCGAGTTGGGCCCGTTGATTACCGGGTTCATCCTGGCCAGTCGGAGCAGTTCGGCGTTCGCGGCCGAACTGGGGACGATGAAGGTCAATGAGGAGATCGACGCCCTGACGACG
>JANQFY010000293.1 GCA_028277585.1 Sedimentisphaerales bacterium | reverse complement strand
TCGATGTTTCCATTGTTCAACCAGGCGCCAAGATGGCCCTCGCCGAAGATGAAGGCCTCGGGAGTCTCCGTCGGGATACGCAGGGATTCCTGAACGCCGTTGACATAGAGAGCCGCTGCCGAGGCCGAGACCGAAAGGGTCACGTTATACCACTCGTCGACCACCAGTCCCGTGGAGCTGCGAAGATCGGCGCCCAGGCCGTTGACTCCGGCCGTGAACACGCCCGGCGAGTTGATGTGCATGTGGACATCGCCGGTCGTCCAACCGTCACTATGGAAGACAGAAATAAGCCCGCTCGTCCACGCCACGTCCAAGTTGAGCCAGGCCGAAACGGTCAGTTCCGCCGCCGTCCCACCGGCCAGCGCCGGGACCTGGATGGCATCGCCCAGACCGTCGAGGCTGGCAACCCCGCCCCGGGCCGGGTCGTTGGCAACAACGGCGTCACCGATGGGCGTCGCGTTGTTTCCGTTGCCGCTGTTGTCCTGGAAATCAGCGTCCAGCGTGTAGTGGGCAATCAGACCGGCCGCGTCCAGCGCCACCGGCTCGACCATCGCACTCTCCAGCGGGTACAGCCGGATGTCATCGACGTACAGCACACCGGTAGCGCCGGCGCCCTCGACGCCGATCGTCAGGGTCGTGACATTGCTCACGTTGCCCAGTTCCGACGTGTCGATCGTCCAGGCCAGCCAGCCCGAAATCTGCAGGTCGTTCATGGACCCGCCGTAGACGATTTTCGTGCCGTTGACCTTCACATACAACTGGCCCGGCGTGTTGTCCGCGTCACCGGCAAACGCCAGGGACAGCGACTTGATGCCGTGAACCGTCCAGTCCATTGGGACCTCGAGCGTCCGCTCGGCTTCCGACATCGTGGTGCCGCCGGTGTTGTCGAAGAACAGCGGCATCGACTGACCACCACTCTTGACGATATCCTGCTCCGCAAAGGGCGACTCGAGATGACCAACCTGCGATCCGTTGCCATTGACGCCGTAGCCGTCGATCCACGTCTCGTAGATCCGGCCGCCCTCGTCGTCGATGTAACTCTCAAAGTCCTCGACCACGATGTAGGCTTCCGTCGAGAAAGTCCAGACCGGGCCGGTCCAGTTGCTAATCGCCTCGGCGTCGTTAACCTCGGTAATCTGCCAGTAGTAGGTCGCGTCCAAGTCCAGCGCGCCGAGATCAGCGGTCGTAGTGCTGACCGTGTCGATCAGTTCCAGAGCGTCGGGATCGGTGCTCAGAGCAACTTCGCTCGAGACCGCTTCGCGACCGGCACGCCAACTCGCGTCGGCATCGGCCGCGACGTTCACAGCCCCGTCTTCCGGTTGCGGCTCGCGGGCCTGGACCGGGATCGACATGAAGCGGACTTCGCTGAGCCCGAACTGACCGAGCATGCCGAATCCGCTATTGATGGTGATCTTGACGTACTGAGCCGCAACGCCGCCGAAATCGACGGTCGTATTGGCGGCATACGTCGTCGAAGCGGTCGCCTGGTTCAACGTCACGTCGCCCAGAGTAGCCCAATCGGCGCCGTTCTCGGAGTACTCGATGGCGACATCCTTGACTCCGAAGCCAAGCATCAGCTCGAACTGAACGTTGTAGTTCCAGACGAGCATTTCGTGCAGCTTCTCGACGCCGTCGAACGCGAATTCGAGGGTCGCGACCTCGCCGTTCGGCGCGATCTGCCACATGTCGGTACTCTCCGTCGAGTGCTCGTCATCAGCGTTCAGGCCGGAACCGTTGACCAGATTCTCGGGACCTGCACCGGGCGCCGCTTCGATGTTGCTGGTCGCCGTGACATTGGCGATCGGGTAAGCCAGCGGCTCGACCGTGAAGCTCCAGGTGTCGCCCTTGAAGATCGTGTTGTCGGGCGCGCCGTTGACTTCGTCGATGCGCCAGTAGTAGGTCTGACCAAACTCGAAGACGCCATCAAGATCGTAGGTCGCGGCCGACTGCCCCTGGCTGACCAATACGCCCTTGTCATCGGCGCGGCTGGCGTCGTTAACGTCGTCGAAAACCATCCCGAGATAGACGTCGTGGGTGACGGCGTACTCGCCGGCTTCCCAAGCCAGCGGCACATCGCGCGGAATGTCGGTCGCTTGATCAGGGGGGCTGGGCGATGAAGCGAGTTCCTGGGTAATACCCAGCATCGCCTGCTTGATCTCGTCCGCCGTCAGGGCGTGGCTATAGAGTTGAAAGTCGTCCATCATCCCAGTCCACCAGTTGCTGAGAACCGGCTTGGCGCCCAGGGTGAATTTGGTGATACCGGTCATGGTTCTGGTCATGCCCGCACTACTGTGCCAGAGTTCACCATTGATGTAGATCTGCTGGTCCCCGCTATCGGCGTTCTTGACGAAGGCCCAATGCACCCAGGCATCGCCATATTCTGCGGCCGTAATCGCTTTCTCGATTCTGTCGTATTGACTGCCATTGTCACTGCCGGTATCAAAGTAGACGTTGCCGTTACTCCAGACCACGTGAGTGGAAAAGACCCTTTGAATGTTAACTGCGGGATCTTGATATGCAGCAAACGTAAAGGGGCTCTGGGTAATCCCTGAATCCACGTACATCCAAACCGCGCAGGTCGCCTGCGTCTCGATGGGATCCCACGACTCCGGGGGTATGTCCACGTAGGCCTGGTCGGCCCCGACGAATTCCAGTGCCGTGCCAAGCTGCCCCGACACCCAGCTGGCGTTGTAGATGGTCCCATCATTGCCATAGCCGGATGTATCTCTGGCTATATCGCCCTGGCCTTCGTCAAAGGTCCAATAGCCCACGAGGTCAGCCCAGGCGCTGCCGACCAGAGTAAGAGCCAGAGTAACGCAGAGCAGATACACAGATACTCTAGACATGACGATCCTCCTTCAGAAGAAACTCAACCAACCTCACTCCGGCCACTTGCCGAAGTGCACCTGCCTCCCTGTTTCTCCGCTTGCTCCCTCCCTGGCGGAGCGACCGGCCTCTATTTGGACCGATCCAGACTTGGGTCTATCGCTCTCTGATGGAACAGACTATGAGATTCCGGGACCACCCCCTTTCCACTGCCACGGAAATCCTCGCTCTACGAATGGGGGGAACCAGCACAGTTTCTCGCAGGATGCACCTTCCCTACCTACCCCCTGATATACCCTGCGCTTCCCGTACCACATGGCGTTCAGGCCTCCGAGCAGCGTTACTACCGGAACGTACGATTCCGGCAATCACCGATCTCCCTCGCCGCGCCGCAGGTGCCGCAGCGTCCTCGCTTGTTCAAGAAACCCTAACGTACTCCAGTATATCGGCTAGAGATCGTTGCAACAATAGGAATCTCTATGATCCGCTCGCAACCCGAGTAAGATTGTCAGCGTCTGACCTGGCTTGCCCGTTTCAACGAAGCGAGCCCAGGCCGATGGCATCCCAGTCGTTTCAAATACCCGACAGACCCCACGGCGTGAATCTGCCTGTCAAGAACAGCAGGGCAGGACAACCCAGCGTTGCCCTGCCCTGCATTTACCTACGTGCTCATGACGGCCAATGCCATCGGCATCACAGTCTGTCGAATGCCTGATTCCCGCAAGTGCCTTAGGCCTAGAACTCCTTGTAGAGCGGCGTTGTCCGCCCGGCCAGGGTCATCACCTCGCCATACGACAGGGCGCGATCGTAGAATCGTACGTCGTCAATCTGGCCAGTCAGATTGCGCTGGAGGCTCCCACTGAGCCAGGCGCCCACGTGTCCGGCGCCGAAATTGAAACTCTCGGGGGCCGCCGTCGGAATGCGCAGGGACTCCTGAACGCCGTTGACGTAGATGCTCGCCTGGGAGGTCGATACCGAGACGGTAACATTGTACCACTCGTCGACCCCCAGGACCGTGGAACTCCTGAGATCGCCGCCCGCGAGACCGTTGACGCCGGCGGTGAACACACCGGGGGTGTTGATGTGCATATGGACGTCGCCAGCGACCCAACCGTCGTTGTGGTAGACGGAAAGGAGCCCGCTCGTCCAGGCCACATCCAGATTAACCCAGGCCGAGATCGTCATCTCTGTCGCGGTTCCATCCCCCAGCGCGGGGATTTGAATGGCGTCACCCAGTCCGTCCAGACTAGCGACACCGCCTCGTGCCGGATCGGACGTGATCGTCGCATCCCCGACGGGGGTCGCATGGTAGCCATTGCCGCTGCTGTCCTGGAAGTCGGCGTCCAGCGCGTAATGGGCGACCAGGCCCATCGCGTCCAGCGCCGTCGGTACGATCATTTCGCTGGCCAGCGGGTACAGCCGGAGGTCGTCGACATACAGCACGCCCGTGGCGCCGGCGCCTTCGACGCCGATCGTCAGGGTCGTGACACTGCCCACGTTGCCCAGTTCCGACATGTCGATCGTCCAGGCCAGCCAGCCGGAGATCTGCAGGTCGTTGATCGCGCCGCCGTAGAGAACCTTCGTGCCGTTGACCTTGATGTACAGCTGGCCGGGTGTGTTGGTCGCATCGCCGGCAAACGCCAGAGACAGTGACGCGATACCATGCGCCGTCCAGTCCATCGGGACCTCGAGCGTCCGCTCGGCTTCCGAAATCGTGGTGCCCCCGGTATTGTCGAAGAACAGGGGCATC
>JANQFY010000286.1 GCA_028277585.1 Sedimentisphaerales bacterium | reverse complement strand
GTCGCGCCGCATCGATTTCCGCGTCAGCGTCGTCGGGGAGCAGTTCGACGAGCAGCCGGAGGTGTTCGCCCGGGCGCGCGAGGTTTGGGCCGATCGAATCGAACGCTGGGGGTACCAGGAGAGCCGCTCCGACTACTTAGCCGCTCTGCTCGATGCCGATGTGTTCGTCTCAACCGCCAATCACGAATTCTTCGGGCTCAGCGCCGTCGAAGCAACGCTGGCCGGCGCCTACCCTCTGCTGCCCACACGCTTGGCCTATCCCGAGATCTTCGGTTGTCCGGACGACGGCGAGCAGGAGCCGTTTCTGTATGACGGCACTCCGGAAGCGCTCGCCGATCGACTGGCGCAATTGGCCCATCAACTGGCCACAGGCCTATCGCTCTTCGACCGCGCTGGAGCGATCAGAAACACGCTCTGGCGATTCGAGTGGGCGAACCTGGCCCCGTCACTGGATGACGCCGCGGAGGCGCTGCTCGATCGCAGCCGCCACTAGCGATCCGCGCCGGTCAGGCTCTTGATCAGTTCGACCTCTTTGGCGTCGTACGGTGTGCCGTCCTTGCGGAAGATGTCGTGGAACCAGAGGGCCGGCTCGGCCGCGTACGTCTTGACCCAGGAGTCCCAGGGGTAGATCGTCTGCGTCTTGCCCGCGACGAAGCCCCAGTTGTAGGCGCCGACGTTCTGCTCCTTGAAGTAGGGCAGGATGCTCTCGAACGTGCTGCCGGCCGGGCGGGCCATGTACTCGGTGCAGATGATGGGCCGGTTGTAGCGTTTGAGGGATTCGACCCGGGCGCGGGTCTGCTCCAGATTCGAGTAGGCGTGGAAGGTGATGATATCCGACTGCTCCAGCATGAACTTGTTGATCGGCGAGAGCTTCCCGTCGCTGGACCAATCGCCGCTCCAGACACCGGCCGTCAGCGGTTGCGTCGGTCGCGCCGCACGGGCCCAGGCGAAGGCCTTCTTGAGCAGCATCAGCGAATACTCGGCCTTGTTCGGGGGCTCGAACTGCACGTAGGCCGGTCGGTTGATGTTGTCGGGTTCATTGAACAGGTCCCACGCATGGACCCGCTTATCCTTGCGGAAGTGGCCGATGACGCCCTTGACGTAGCCCTTGAGCTTGTCGTGAGATTCAGGGTCCCGCAGGACCTTGACGCCGGGGCTCTGCGCCCAGCCGGAATTGTGCACGTGCGGCTTCGGGTCGCGCTGATCGCCCAGGCTCGGGTACGGGTCCCAGCACCCATCGAACAGAACGAACATCACGCCGATCTCGTGACGCTCGGCGATGTCGAGGAAGTCCTCCATGCGATTCAGGAAGCCGCGCGGATGCTGCTTCCAGAGAAGATTGTGAAGGTAGACGCGGACACTGGTGAAGCCGAGATCGTGGGCCCAGGCTAGTTCCCGGTCGATCGTATCCGGATCGAAGGTCTCGAGCTGCCACATTTCCAGTTGATTGATCGCCGTGCTGGGGCTGAAGTTGCATCCCACCAACCAGGGCTTCTCGCCGTACCAGGCGTTCGCCTGGCTGGGCGTCCACTGCGTCGAAGGTTCGGGCGTCACAACGGCGCAACCGCCGACAAGAAACGTTACCATCGCGAGAATCAGACCCACTTGCCGTTTCATCCGTGTTCCTTTCACCATGCGTAAGACTCTAATAGCCTTCCATTGCTTCGTCTCTATCGGCAGCTACCTTGAACCGTGCCGCTTGCGGTATTCTCTCAGGCTCGTTCCGGTCTCCTTGCGGAAATACCGTGAGATATGCTCGACGCCATCGAACCCGGACTTCAGAGCAATCTCCGTGATGCTCATGTCCGTCCCGACGAGGAGTCCGATGATGTAATTAACGCGCACCCGGCGAATCTCCTGGTAGACGGAGCGATGGAGGGTCGCCTTGAAGCGTTTCTCCAGAACGCGGCGCGAGACGTTGGTCGCCTCTACGACGTCGTTGACCTGAATCATGCGATTGGGATTCTGACGGACGAAGCGCACCGCGGCCGCGACTTCGACGTCGGCCACGGCGAGCATGTCGGTGGACATGCGCGTCGCGATATGCGTCGGCTGCACGCGTATCTGCTGGCCCGCCATGGGCTCTCCGCTCATGAGTTGCTCCAGCAGTTGGGCCGCCTCGTGCCCGGCCCCTTCGGTATTCAGCGCGATGCTGGAAATGGGCGGGTCCGCCAAGTCGCAGATCAGAACGTCGTTATCGACGCCGAGAACCGCCACCTGGTCCGGCACATAGAGATCCGCCAGTTTGCAGGCCTCGATGACCTGCAGCGCCCGGTCGTCGTTGCAGCACATCAGCGCCAACGGCTTGGGCAACGACTCGAGCCACTCGGCAATGAGCGGCTGCTCACTCTTCCAGACCCGCTTGGCGCGCGCTTTCGGCTGGCGATAGACATCGACCTCGTAACCCGATCGCTCGAGCCGTTCGCCGAAATGCTGGCCGCGAAGTCTCGACCAGACGAACTCATCCAAACCACAATAAGCGAAGTGCTCGAAACCACGATCCAGAAAATGGGCGGCCGCCATGGCGCCGATCTCGGCGCTGTCGGTGATGATCGCCGGATACGGCGCGTAACTCTCGCGCGTATGCTGAGCGAAGATCAGGGGCATGCCCGATTTGAGCAGATCGCCCACCATGTTCCCATCACGGACGATCGCTCCGTCGATCTTCAGATCGCGCCACTGGGGCAAAGGAGACTCCAGGCCGGCCGATTGACGGTAGACGCGCCACGGGCCGTGCAAGCGCGAATAGCGAGCGATCCCGTGCAAGAGACCGCGCCCGAACTCGCGCGAGGTCTCAACGAACAGGAAGACCGAGGGCGCCCTCTCGGCGCCGGGCCTTGCTGCATCACTTGCCAAGGTTCGCTCGACCATGTGACCTCTTCGGTACAGGAAGACTTACGAGGAATCAGACATGCCGGTAGACATCCCAGCCCAGGTAATTGCCCAGCGCTTCGGCGATCGCGTCGGCGGTCTCGGTCATGTTGACCGCCACGTGGTGCTCGAAGCCCATCTGACAGATGTAGCTCAACAGGGTCTGGAGATTGTCGATGTGCATGACCCCGTAGCCGCCGAAGGTGTCCAGTTGATCGTTGGTGAACTGGCCGTCGCCCACATAGACGCGGAGCAATCCCTCGACATCGTCGGTGCTGGTTCGACAGAACGTCGCCGGCGCGGCCTTGATGCGTCCGACGATCGTGCCGTACGTATTGTCCTTGCCCACCGAACCGGCGATGATCTCCTGGTAGTCCATCTTCTCGTCCTTGAAGAACGACTTGGGCAGGTTGCTGCAATGGAACAGGACGCACTTGTCCGGATCGCTGGAGAAGTTGTTGTTCCAATCCAGCAGGGCGCTGGGCGAACCGCCGGCCAGTTGGAGGATGTACATGGCCAACAGGCCCGTGATGTCCACCTCGCAGGCGCTGGGCATCAACGATTCACTCATCATGCTCATCAGCGTGCACGGGACGATTCCAAAGTACTCCTCCAGCGCCGTCCAGCACTGCACCGCGGTGCCGACCAGTTGGTTCTCCTTGACCCAGCCGTCCACGACGGTGCCGAACTTGGCCATTTTCAAGAGACTCGCGTCCGGGATGGACTGGACCTTGGTGTAGTCCTTGATAGCGGCCAGCTTGGCCGCGACGGCGTCGTCGGTGTCACTGAGACGATCCACTTTCCCGAGAATCTCGAAGAGATCGACCGGTTCGACTGCGATACCGGCGAACTCCAGGATCTTTTCGCTGTAGCGCACGGTGTTAAACGCCGCGGGACGACTCCCGATCGCACCGAAGCGAACGTGGCGCAATCCCCGCACGACGCGACAGATGCTCGCGAACCGCTCCAGATCCATCTGGAACTCCTCGGACGTGATCTTCACGG
>JANQFY010000243.1 GCA_028277585.1 Sedimentisphaerales bacterium | reverse complement strand
AAACTGAATCCCGGCACCGACAACGCGCGGGTCCGCCTGGCCGTAATCGGTCAGAGCGATCGTCACAAAGGCCGTCAACGCATATACGCCCTCGACACCTCCGACCATTTCGCTGTGACAGACGAAACCGACCGGCTCCCACGAACCGTCTTCGGCCTGGCGCGAAGCGATCCACTGGGTCGCCTCGGCCAGGACCGTCTCGTCGATCGTGGTGACCTCGCGAGCCCCACTGAAGGTGTCAAGCACAAACGCCGTCAGCCAGAGACTGCCCGGCTTCCCATCCTGCTCGCCGAAGGCCGAGAACGCCCCGTCACCATGACGGAAGGTCAACTGCCTCTGATAGCCCACTGTGATGAAATGCTCGACCTTGGCCCGCACCTCTGGGGTGAGCTGCCCCGTCGCCTGAAGATAACGCAGGACCTCGATATCAGGCGCCAGGAAGATCATGTTTTGCTCCCCACATCCATAGGGCATACCGAGCAGGTCTTCGACGCCTTCAATGCTTTGCGCCACCAGACTCGGCGTGATGCTCAACAGCAGCTTCTCGGAATCGGGGACGGCATAGGGCGGCGTATTCGCATCGAGGGAGACGGTCTCTCCAGCGCGAATCAACCCGTTGGTGACGAGTTCGCGCTGCGTGCCCTCGGGCTCCACCAGAACCTCCTTGCGAACCGCATCAGCTCGCTGAGCAGTACGAAGCGTCACCTCCAGAGGATTGGATCCCAGCTTCGTCGGCTGGATGAGGAAGGATGCCGAAGAGACAGAATTCGCGTTGACCTGCACCTGTTGCTCGCTGATGTCCAGCAGGTCGAACCAATCAGCCTCTCCCAATTCCACGTGCACCACTTGGGGCTCGTCAAGATAGTTGTAGATCTGGACGCGAATCGGGAATTGCTCGCCCCGCGTCACCGCGTAGGGCAGGTCCGGCTCGCCGAAGAATTCCTGGAACACGCGTAACGACGACTCAGTCATCCCCAGGCCAACCTCTGACGTCGAGAGGGCATGGAGCCGCCACGTTGTGATGCTGTCCGGCGCCGTCAGATCGACCGTCGCGACGCCGTTGGGCTCGGTGAGCAGATCGGGCGCCCAGAGCCACGTTTCGGGGAAGAACTGGCGCACGCGCGTCGGCTCGGCCAGCCCATCGTCCTTGTTCTCAGCTCCACCACCGGCGCCGTCCCGCCGGACAGGACCGTCGAGGACCCACCAGAGATCCCACAACTCCTCGCCTTCGGGAACCTCGAGCCCCCGCGAGGTCACCACCTGGAGCCCCGCGTCCTCAAAGACGTCCTGGGCGCCGTATTTGTACGCCTGTCCGTGGACCTCGGCCTGAGGATCCATGAAACGTTGCTCCAGTTCGTTGAAGACCTGTTGCATATTGAGCCGGCCCTCGTTCAGGGCATACACGGACTCATCCACAATCGCCAGCCCCACCATCGCTTCGGTGGTCGCATCGACCGTAACACGAACGGGCTCACCCGGAAGGACCTCGTCTGCATCGAAGGCGGCGTTCAGGTCCACCGCCGTCTGCACCGCCACGTCGAATGCGATTGTGTCGGCTGAGATCTCGTTGTTGGGATTGATGATGTAAGCGACGACTTTGGTCGCGGGCGCCATCTGATGGGTCGCCTGGAACCGAATGGTTGAACCGGCGACAGCATCCGACCAGACCGTGTGACCGTTGGCAAAGACATCGTAATAGACCGTCGCATCGTGCGTATGATAGGCGTCGATCAGGACCGTCTCGCCCACGTTCACCACGTCGTTAGAGGCGCGGCTGAGATGAAGAAAACTGTCGGTCGGGGAATGCGTCGCGTAGACGTACAACTCACTCCGCCCCATATCCGACTCAGTCCGTGCCGTACTCGTGATCCAGGCCCAGGCGGCGTCGCGCGGGGCCGTCAGCGACAGGCGTGCAGACCCGGAAAAGGTAACCGAGTACCCCTCCTTGGAGACAACATCGCTCCCCTCGGAGTAGTACTCACAGGTCAGTTCGGCATCCACCGCAAGGGGCGTCCCATCCGGCGTCTCTGCGATAAGTAGAACCTCGAAAGGCTGACCTGGTGTGAAGGATCGCGATGAGGCGATAAGCTGATGCGCGACACCGGAGTCAACGATTTCAAGCAGCTTGGTCGTTTTCTCCTCATGCCCCGAGGTGTCCGTGACAACGATGTCCAACTGGACGCTGCCGGAACCACCGGCGCGGGGTGTGCCGCTGACGTATTTGACTTCAGGCAGGGAAAAGTCAGCGCTGCCCTCGCTCAGCGGCGCGGTGTATCGGGCGTATTCTTCCCACACGCCCACGTACCGACTGGCCCGCACCTCGACCGTTCCTTCCACGGATTTGCCAAAGAAGTAGGCGGCTGTGACAGTGCCCGGAATCCGTTCGTCGACGCGGAAGTAGTCGCGCTGGATGTCCAGATCGATCTCGAAGCGGGGAAGCACGTACTCCTCGACTCGCACGTCGACGGTTCCGTGACCGGTCCCGGACTCGGCGGTGATCTTCCAGGTTCCATAGTTCAGTTCGCGCGCCAGATCCAGATCGAACGGCGCGACACCGAATGCGTTCGTTGTGAGGTCCCTGCGCAAGACCTTGACGCCCTTGCCGTCAGTGATATGAACGATCGCATCCGAAGCGACTGGTTTGAGTTCGTTAGTCAGCGTCAGGACGCGCCCCTGGATCGTCTGGCCCGGCTTGTAGATGGGTTTGTCGGTCTCGATCAGAACGACCGGTCTCTGTTGGAGTTGGACCCGAGCGGTGAGAATCTCGTTGGCCCCCTCGACGTGCACGTTCATGGTGTAGCTGCCTGGTGTCAGACTCGGAGTCTCGAAGCGCCCTACCCAGCGTCCGTCGTCATCTGTCGCCCCGATCGCAAGCCTTCGGCCCTTCCACCCTTCCGTGAGCCATAGGCCCACAGATCTCTGGACGACCGGCTGATCGCCGGCGACGACCGTCACGGTCACCGCCGCCGAAGCGCCGGCGTACAGTGTCTTCGGGGCAACCAGCATGACCTCGACCGAATCGTCGGTCCCGGCCTGAGCCGCCAGACGAACCGGGGCAACCCCCACTAGCAAGCCAGCCAATATGGCAACTGTAGCCGTCGCTTTCCATCTCATCCTACCGCTCCTTGAAGGAAATCCCTACGCTTGATATCCACGGCTCAGCGCAACCGTAGTCTCATCGACCAGAGCACGAGCGGGCCTTTGGATAATACGATTCAACTGTGCGTGAGTTGCAGGCGGTTCCCCCAATCTCTGCAGAACACAACCCTCGTCTCAGAGAGGTGCGGCAGGTGGAGGCGATATGATATGCTGCGTTAGGATTATGATGGCAAACGACGCTATGTAATTGCTACTGCTTTCCAGCCCACCGCTAGGCCTCTACACAATCGCCATTTTATCGGAACGGCATTCTGGGATCAAGCCTTTTCCCCGAAATCGGCGAAGAGGCGCCGCACGACCTGGGTGCTCTTGCGGAAGGCCTCAACCGGCTTCATGGTATGGGGCGTCCCCTTCTCGACCGCCTGCTCCAGCACGATGTGCGGGCGGATGCCCAGTTCCCCCAAGCGTCCGGCAAGTCGGCCGTAGTCGATATCCCCGGCGCCGAAGGTCTCCGCCCAGACTCCCTGGTGCGACTGGCGTAGGTGCAGTTCAGTGATTCGGGAACCGTACAATTCCAGAATATCGAACAGCGCGACCTGGGAATTGCCGGCGCCGCGATAGACCCAGTGGGAATCGAGGCATAGTGTCACATTCGCCGGATCGGTGCCCACCATCATGTGATGAAACTCGCGAGCCGCTTGGCGCATCTCGATGTCGTGGTTGTGATAAGCCAGCACCAACCCCATATCCTTGAGCTTGGCGCCCAATTCGTTCAGAGCCCTCGCTTGAACCTTGAGTTGATCGTCGCTCTTGTTCTGAGCCCCGCCCCAGGCGATGGGGCTCGGGTTCGTCACGATGATGCGGGTCCCAGCCAGTTTCGCTCGCTTGGCCACCGCCAAGACGGTGGCGATGCTCGCCTGGGCCTTGTCGGGCTCGTGCAGTAGACTGTTCACATACAACGAGCGCATCTGCAGCTTGTGCTTCTCCAGCAATGGGGCCAATCGGTCGATCTCGCCCGGATTCCCCGCACCGGGCTCGAATCCATCGAGCCCGCTGGCGGCGACATCCGCCAGCCCTGTGTCGAGAGCCTTGTTGAAATCACGCCCCTCGCGACCATAGAAGACGGACCAGGAGTAGCTGTTGCAGGCGACGTGCAGGCCTTCAGATCGCGCCCGAGCGGCCGAACTCAGCAGAATGGGTGATACCGCCAGGGCCCCTGTCTTGACAACCGCATCACTGAGAAACTCGCGTCGTGTCGCCTGCCGTTGCGCCATCGTCCTGACCTCCTATCTATGGTCCGGGTTGCCCGAATTTGGAACAGTCTCACCCAGTATGGGGTCTGTCACGACAGAGTGCAAGTGAATCCGGCTGATCCCTGTGTCGTCGCTGTTACCCGCCGTCGTCAAGTCGGCCCTCGCGGAGTTGAATCACACGTGTCGCGGAAGCCTCAGCGGCCGGACCGTGCGTGGCGACGACAACGGTGCCCCCCTGGCTCTGGAAGTCAGCCAGATACTTGACGACCGTGTCGGCATTCTCCGGGTCGAGGTTCCCCGTGGGTTCATCCGCCAGGATGACCTTGGGTCGATTCAGAAGCGCCCGCGCGATCGCCGTCCGTTGTTTCTCACCCGCACTGAGTTCAGCCGGTTTGTGCGTCGCTCGATCGGCCAGTCCCAGTTGGTCCAAAACTCGCGCCGCTTCGGCCTGACGGTCGTTGGCGCCTGCAATACGCGGGGCCAGTAAGACGTTCTCCGAAATGTTCAGATAGGGAACCAGGTGGAACATCTGAAAAACGAAACCGATGTTCTTGGCGCGATAGGCTGCACGGTCGCGCTGGTTCAATTCATAGAGTTCCTGCTGCCCCACCTTGACGGTCCCCGACGTGGGTCTAAGCATCCCCGCGATCGCCATCAACAGAGTCGTCTTCCCGCTGCCGCTCGGGCCGCGCACAGCCACGAATTCGCCTTCGGCGATCTCCAGGCTGATGCCATCCAGCGCCTTGACCTGACCGGCCCGCGTCGTATACGCCTTCGTAACGTCTGTAACAAGAATCACACTCATTCCTCTCTCAAAGTCGTGGCCGGATCATAGCTGACAGCAATCATCATCGGAATGAAGCTGGCAATCATGGCGAACAACGGCGCCGTGTACAGGCCGCGCCAGAACACGGGCCATTCCGGCTGCACCGTCGTCCGTGCGGTCAGCCTGAAGATCTCGGGCCCGACCATCAGGGCCAATCCCGCTCCCAGCAGGAAGCCGACCATCGCGCCGAAGAGACCGATGAGCAGCGCTTTGCCCAGGAACAAGCCGCCGATCTTGCCAGTGCCGTAGCCCAGCGCCCGCAAAAGGCCGATCTCCGTCTGTCTCTCGCGCACGTTCATGACCGTCAACACGGCGATCCATACGCCACAGGCAACGATCACGAAGGGGAGCATGACATTGAACACCTTGTAGACCATCCGCCGCTGCTTGGCCCGCGCGTCGGCGACCGACTTGGCCTGCAGGATCTGCGTGCCGGGCAGAATCGCGCCGATTTGCTTGCGGAGGATATCGACCGGGTCGGCGCCTTCCAGGAAGCAGAGACAATCGACGGCCTGGATTTCACTGATCTGCTCCGGCGCGTCGAGAATATGCTGCGCATCGCTCAGGTGACACTGAATCCGCATGTCATCCATCCCGCCCGTCTCGGCCAGGCACTTGACGACCTTGAGCGACAGGCCGTTGACCTCGATCGTATCGCCCTGCTTGATCCCAAGCTGCTGACCCAATTGATATCCCACGTACGCCGTGCCCGGATCGACCTGAAAGATCATTGGGGGCTTCTTACGCCCAGGAGGACAGATCTCGGGGGTCAATCCCGTCAGGATGACCTGGAGGTTGCGCCAGGGGATCTGCTTTTCCAGTGTCGCCAGGAGATGGTTGTACGAGATGTTCTTCTGGTTGGCGAGTGTCTCGAGATGCGCCTCGGGCATGGTCTCATCGGCGACGCCGGTCATCAGGAAGTGACCGACATCCGCGCCGCCGGCAATGATGTGAAGGTTGTAGCCCATCGACAGCATGAGGCGCGCGGTCTCACGATTCGAGGCGCGGGCGGCGGTCTGAAACGCCACGTAGAACGCCACGGCGGTCGTCACCGCCAGGACACCGAGAAGGAAGTTCACCTTTCGGTGCCACAGTTCCTTGAAAATCATCTTGATCGTTGACATAGCGTCAGGTACCCGGTTTGAGATCGGCCCGGGCCGACCTCGGTTCACGTTAATTGAGTTGGCTGACCGGAATGTAAGCCAGCGACGTCTGAAGCGAGAAACCGCACGTGCAGCCCGAACTGGCTTCGGGGACCAGGACCAACCCACCGGCCGGGATCATGTTGATCCAGCAGCCCGGTCGCGTCACCGAATTGAGGCTCTGCGGTCCCCCTTCGGGGCCAAGATCGTACATCCACGGATTGGCGCCGCGCCAGAACAGACACTGGGCGGACGCCGAGAGTCCGCCGCAACCGTGCCCCCGGCGAATGAACTGCCAACCCTCGAGCTTCTTGCCCGTATCGAGTTCGTAGGCGTAGGGCCAGGCGTAGACCACATCCCCGACGATGGTCGGATGGCGGTTGTACTCCCCATGCCCCCCGTCGATTGCGAGTCCGGTGTCGTGACTGGCGCGCCAGCGCTGCGATCCATCGGCGGCATTGAACGCATCGTAGTGGTAGCGTACGGATTTGTCGACGAGGCGCGAGCCACTGAGTAGAAGGACCCCGTCGGCGCCGTTTAGATAGACGGGTTCCTCGAAATGCGCCACGTCGATCTGCTTCTTGAACACGACATCTCCGGTCCGCTGATCCAGACACACCAGCGCCACGGCGCGATCAGCGAACAGAGCCTTGATGGGCATTCGGCCTGTCTGCTCGGCCAGCGCCTCGGCGCCGTGCGTTTCCAGGAAATACACGCGTCCCTGGTCAACCATGATCGTCGTGTTGAGGATCAGGCCGTCCTCATAAGTCCACAGAAGCGTCCCTTCTTCCTTGTCCTGGGCGAACAGATAGTCGCTGGTGACAAGCTTCATGTCGCGATACCACAGTTCCAGGTCGGCATCGTAGCTGGTCTGCGTGTACGCCGCCCCCGGGCGACAACCCGAGCCGAACAGGATCGAGTCAGCATAGGCGAGATAACCCCAGTTCTTGGAGCTGTTTCCCTTGGACTGAGGCGCAACGTAGGGCGTTCCTTCGCGTCCCGTCTGGACGTCGAACCGGTGACATTTTTCGCCGGCAGCGACGTACAGGAAACGCTCGTCCACAGCCATGTTGCCCGAATCCAAAAAGACGCCCAACCGCCGCGAGTCGGGGATACTCGCCTTCCAGAGAATCGTGCCGTTGTAAGCGTCCACGGCGTAGACAACACAGTCGCCCGGGACGAACAACCTGCCGTCCTTGAACAGCGGCGGCACGTTGCGATGATGCCGGTCGATCATCTCGGCCGGCCCCGGCTCACCAAACCATTGCAGCGCCATCGGCCCCTGAACTAGTTCGTCGCCACTGCATGCGCCATTGCCCGGTTCGGCATAGGTGTGCGTCCATTCGCCCGCGCCTCCGGGACTGCCTTTGCGCCGGATATCCCACGCCAGTTCTCCATCGGTGTCTGAGAGCCGCGCGAAAACGGCCCGCCCGCCGAACGGTCGCACAAGACGCTGCGCCTCGTCAGCCGAGTACGAGGATCCATCCCCACGCAACAGGCCGTCCGAAGTCACAAGATTCGCGAAAGCGCTGGTGAACGGTAGCTCGCCTTCGGGGGCATGGTGAATGGCGACCCGGCCATACAAACCCGCCTTGGCCAAGCGATCGCGCGCGGCGCGGATATTCCGGATATCGCTTTCTAGACCCACGATCTTGTATTCGGTCCGCCGGGCCAGTTCGTAGGCCAGTCGACCTTCGCCGCAATCGAGAACGAGACAATACCCCTGTGCAGGCCGGTGCAGCCCAGCGAGGTACCCGGCCGCCCGAGCGTAGCGATCCGTCAACTCGTCCCGGGGATACGGATTGGCGTCCAGTTTCGGCCCCGCGGTCTTTCGCTCAGGTCCGCTGTCGCTCCGGAAGCAGTGGATCGTCCCTCTGTCCGTGCTGACGTATAGCCCGCCGTCCATCACGATCAATCCGCACGCGTGCCCCTGAACCGGAGCACTCCACTGGAAATCGCCCGTTGTGCAATCGATGGCGGCGACCTTGTCTGCGCCCCCGACGAACAGCGTCGCGCCCGCCAGAATCATGGCATCCGAGCAATCGCATGGCGCCGTCCAGAGGTAACAAGCCTTCTGCTGAACCTTGCGACGATTGATCTCCGTCGTCAACCGCGTGATCTCGGCCCGAAGCTCATCCGCCCTGGGCGTGGGTGTCTTGATCTTCTTCAGTTCCGCCCGGCACGTCCCCAGTTCCTTGCTGAGACGATTGATCTGCCGGGACAACTTCAGGTAGCGCCCCCGCTGGAAGGCGGTCAACTCGCTTTCGGATTGCATGTACGCCATGTCGTCCTTGACGAGCATGCGCAGGCCGCCGAACGTGGCGATACTATCCTTGGTCTGCGTATCATTTGCATTGAGCTGCTTAGCGCCGCGGCCGGGCCCTGTCACCAGAACATCGTCGACCAGCAGCGCATAGGCGCCGCCGGCGCTCGGCAGCGTCCCTTCGAGACGACCATCGGCCCGCTTGAAGATCGCCGGAGCAGTTCGACCGGTCGGAGCATAGAGGCGTTCATGCGAAGCCAGCAGATAGCCCTGCGGGGAGACTTCGATCGCGCGTCGATACTGCAGCGTCCCTTGCTCGGCGTCCAGGGCAACGAGATAGGCGCCTTGCTTGGGGAAGAGCCCCGCCGTACAGTAGACCGTGCCATCGTCAACCACCAATCCCGTGCGGATGGCCCAGAGCGAGATCATGCGGCCGTTCCCCGGGATCAGACGCCGCTGGGGGGCTGCCTGGACCTTCCACAGAAGCGAACCACTCTGAGCGGCCAGGCAATAGACGAAACCGTCATCGGAACCAACGTAGATCTTGCCATTTGAGAACACCGGCGCGAAACGGATCGGCCCCTCGGTGAAAAACGTCCAGCGAACGCGTCCGGTACGTGCATCGAGGGCGTATACGCAGTCCTCTGAAGATGACCCGAAATACAGCGTATCGCCTACGCCGATGAGCTGAAACGCACGATCGAACGCGATGGTGGCGCGGAGATTGTGATACCGATGGTAGTAATCCTGCCCTGCCGGTTCAGGCCAGGCGGGCTCGGGCCCGCGTCGCGATTCGAAGACCCAGGACGCTTCCAAAGGCAGGGTCAGACTCTCCTCTGTCACACCTGCCCTGCGGTTGTCTCGCAGATAGGCCGGCCAATCAGCGGCCAGCGCCAGAGAACTCCACCCGATGACTGCCCAGAAGACCGCCGATTTGCACAACTGACTCATGACTTCTTCGACCTCATGAAGACCATCACCCCCATACCGATCACACACACCGCCAGTCCGGCCAATCCCAACCCAAGGACAGGCGTCGCAGTGGGGCCCTCTCCATCGACTGGCTGCGTCTCGGGCGTACTCCTCTGATGGGTCGGAACCACTCCCTCCGGAATCGGCGGGACTTCTTCATGGCGTTTGGGCGGCGCTGGTTCCGTCGTTTCCGCCGGTTCAACTGGTTCAGCCGACTCGACGGGCGTCACCGATTCCGCAGTCGTCTCCGGGAGATCAGCCTCCTCTTCCTCCTCGACGAACTCGATCGGCGTGGCGACTTCGGACCCCACTTCGACCTCACGGTAGCCAAAGGGAATGCCGGGCGCCGAGAAGCCGCCCATGCCGCGGCGGATAATCGAGATCATCTCCATCTTAACCATGGGACTCTCGGGGTCGAGCCCCAGGCTCTTGGCGGTGGCCTCCTGGAGCGTCTGATCCCAGCGCAGGGGCACCATCGTGCCCTGGAGCCAGCGATGATCGAGCCCGCACTCGCAATCGGCCCCGATCACAAACAAGATTCGCTCCAAGTGTTCCTGGGTAATCTGTTCGCCGCGAAACAGCGGCCCGATCCATCGCCCGCGACTGTAGATCACCGCCGCACAGGGCACGTTCACATCCTCCGGCTTGAGATCCAAGCTCCAAAGCAAGACCTCTTCATCCCGGAGCGATTCAGCCTTCAATGTCACCACCTCAGGTGGATGGGCAATCGGTTTGGGCATGAACTCCATCTGGGCCGCGACCTCGGACACGGCGGCCTGGGCCGCGATGCGGGCGATGTCGTTCTCGGCCTCGTTCGGACCTTCAATGAGCAGAACCACACCATAGGTGGCGGCCGCCCTGGAAAGGACTTCCGCGCGTTTCGGTGAGGTCAGGATGCTCTCGACCGCGGCCGAGAACCGAGCGGCGAACGAATCCTGCGGTCCAGCCAGCGGGATCGCCCGCGACTGCTGATCGGGCGAGACCAGAACGGCGGCCGGGAATTCTGTGATCTTGTGCTCGGAAAGATACTCCAGGGCTGGATGATTCGGATCGCGTTCCACGCGAACCAATTCGAACTTCACGTTCGTATCGATCAGCGCAATGGTCGCCTGATCCTCAAACGTCGAAACCAAGGACGCAGGGGTGCTCTGATCCACATAGCCCAGCAGATGATAGGGCTCGATGCCCAGATCGATGAACCCGACCTCAAGCACGTTGTATCGACACGCCCAGGCCGATCCCGCGGGGAGACTGGACCAAGACACCAATATCAGAAAAGCCAGATGTAGTCTTCTCACGCTACCAGCCAATCCTTTCGTTCAGGCATCACATCGATTGGGTTCGACGAAGTTCGAACGTCTCACGGCGCACTAGACCCGCTCATCCGGGCCGAAGCAGAGCACCGTCCCGTCTTTGAGGGTCACGATCACCCGCCCATCACGATCAACAGCCAGCCCCCACGGGACGGGTGACGCCGGTAGAGGCTGTACCCAGAGTTCAGAGCCATTGTTCAGATCCAGGGCCTGCAATCTCGAATCGGTCGCCACCAGAACCGCATTCTGGCACACGGCCGTCGCCAGGGCCTTGCGACACTTGAAGACCCACCGGGGCTTGTCGCCCGACGAGAGTTTGCCCCAGTTGACATGGAATCCACCGCCGAGTTGACCCAGTTTCTGTGACAGGGCCCTGGTATTCAACCGGTCGAAGCACATCACTTGCTGCCCGCCCTCATAGGAAGCCCATACGACCTTCCGCCCGCCCTGCGTACTCATGAACGCCCGATCGAAGACCGTCGCGTCAAAGACATCGTACTGGGGATGGGCGTAGAACGGCCGGCCGCACGCGACCACCTGATCAGCCAACAGAGACAATTCCCAGCCACGCGGGCTCCGGGCGACACACTCGGCCAACTGCTTGGAATCATTGAGGCACTTGCCGTTTCCGGCGTTGTAGATCGCCGGCGAAACAGACGTGCCGCCCGGTAGGTACAACTTGTCGCCGTGCAGCAGGAGATGGCCCTGAACACTGACACCCGTATTGGCCTGGGCATCCAGGTGGCCCGAGTCGTTGTTCTGCCACTTGATCGCACCGGTCTTGGCATCCAACGCGTAGAGATACGTGCCATCGTAATTGGCGATTCCGGCCGCGACGTAGGCGATGCCGTCCTCGACCAGAACGCCACTGGCGGCCGGCCATGTCGACATGAGCGCCCCGTAGACGGGGATGCGACGCTCGGCCGGCGCCGCGCGGAAACGCCAGAACAAACGTCCGGTCCGCGCCTCCAGGGCGTAAACCCAACCGTCACCCGATCCGACGAAGGCCCGCCCTTTCCAGAGTGTCGGAGGCATGCGGATAGCGCCGCCCGTGTGGACCTTCCAGGTCAGCTTGCCGGTCCGGACATCTACGGCGCGAACGATTCCGTCGCAACCGCCTATGAAGGTCATACCGTCGGCGGTCACCGGGGCCGTCACGATGTCAATGCCCAGACTGGCCGCGATGTCGGACTCGAACTGCCACAGCCGCTCCGCCTTCGGCCCCACCGATACGGGGCTTGTCGCGCTGGCCATGCTATCGGCGCGGAAGCTCGGCCAGTCTCGCGAAGAGACGGAGAAGTCCGCGATACGACCGACACCTTCGTTCTCTTCAAGGCGCGCCGCTGTTGTCGCGTTCGGGGTGAAGTCGAAATCACCGGCCGGGCCCAGACAGGTGACGCCGTAGAGCGTCAATTGGCAATCGCAGACGGAGGGCCACCAATACAACAGCCCGTTGGCGATGGTCACGCCGTCGTGGCAGTTGGGGCGCATGGGCGAGACCCAACCGGGCCGCTGGGACGTTGTGTCGAGTCGGATGGAACCGCCCTCGGCGCGACAGAAGATCGCGTCGGCCGTACCGTTGGGACGCGTGCAGGCCCGACGGTGCATCGTGATCTCACCCAGCACCTCTCCGGTCAACGGATCGAACCGCTTGCTCGGGTGTTTGTCGATCTGACCGCTGAGTCCGTACAAGCCGTCGTCCCGCAGGACGAGCTGGAAGTTGTTATAGGCATTTTCCCAGAGAACGCTGCCGTCCTTCGTCGAGACGGCCAGCAGTTTGCCCACGGGCGGGCCCGCGAAATACAGCGCCTTGTCACTGCACTTGAGATAGCACGCCGTTCGCCAGTTGGTGCGCCAATCCTGACGCTGTTCCAGGTATTCGCCCAGCGACTTGAACAGCGCCGGTGCGTTCTTGGGCGTCTTGCGCCAGATCTCCCGCCCCGTCTTGACGTCCAGGCAAGTCAGATACGCGCCGAAGCGGAAGAAATAGAGTCGCCCATGGCTCATGCAGATCGCGCGACCGTCGATCGGCGCCTCCTCGCGATGGCTCCAGAGCACCTTCTTCGTCTCCGGATCGATGGCCAGCACATTGCGACCGAAGCCCC
>JANQFY010000529.1 GCA_028277585.1 Sedimentisphaerales bacterium | reverse complement strand
GCACGCCGCGAAGGTGGTCACAAAGAGGCCGAACTGCGCCTCCGAGTTTCCCAATTCCACGAACAGCAGCGCAAACTGCGAGCGGAGGATCGCGTGCGTCGCCCAGCCGCAGAACAGCGTGACACGCGACATCCAGCGATAGTCGGCCAGCAAACGAGCGTCCACCGGGGCGCCCTGCTCCCCGTCCGACGACGCTTCGGCAGCCGGCCCGCCGGCCCCGTTTCGACCGAAGGCCAGCAGAACCAGACAGACCCCGAAACACGCGACCGCCGCGGCCATGGGCCAGCGGGGATCTATCCCGACCAGCCAGGCGCCCACCAACGGGCCAATCAACGCCCCGCCGGACCAGGCGCCGTTGTACCGCCCGAAGCGGCGGTTCAGTTCCGCCCCCTCGTAGCGGGCCGATACCCAGCTCATCAGGAAGGGCCAATACAGCGCCATGGAAGCGCCGCCGAGTCCACCGGCGCAGATGATCGTCCAGATCCAGGTCAACTGTCCGGCGCCGTCCTGACGTCGCGACGCCGCCACCGCCAGAAGCATCGCCAGCGCCGCACTGAGCGCCACGCCCGTCGCCAGGCAGGTCGCACGTTTGACGTTGAGATGGCCCAGCAGCGAGCCGGTCAATAGCAGCGCCACCATATAGGCCAGGCTGTTGGCCGCCAGGGCATAGCCCACGTGGGCCTCGGTCCCATCGATGCCCGTCAGGACAAAGGGCATCGCCGTCCAGCAGACGCTCAGCGCCACGGCCGTGGCAAACGCCGCCCCATAGAGCGGCCAGGCCCGATCGGAGGTTGTCACTTGCTTGTCGACCAGCTGGATCATGGCGTTTCAGTTCCCAAACGTTGGATTGTAGCGTCCTCAGGTCAATTCGCCAGCAGATTACGGTGGTGCGCAGAACATCCGGCGGCCCCTCCTCGCGTCGACCCAAGCGGAAATCTGATCGCCCGAGATTTCTTTCATACCCAAACAGGCTCTCTCGGTGTGTAATGGGACGAAGAGTGATCACTTTTCGCACGAGCGTACGCGATGATAGAAGACAGACTGCTTATCCTGGGATTCAAACGCGGCAGCCAGCAGGCACTGCGCCAGATCTATGACAAGTACAAGGTCCAGTTGCTCAGGATAGCCGTCGTGCTCATCCGTGACGCGAATACCGCCGAGGACATCGTTCACGACGTATTCGTGAAGTTCGCTCAGTTGGGCGATCGCCTCTCCGCAACCGGCAGCCTGAAGAACTATCTGGTGACGAGCGTGGTGAACCGGACGCGCAACTATCGACGTGACAGCCATCGGCGAGCCGAGACCAGCCTGGACGGGGCCCAAACACTGCTCTCGAAGCGTCGAGGTCCCGAGCAATGGGCGGTCGTCAGCGAGCGGTTGGCGCGTCTGAGTCGGGCCCTGGAGCAGTTGCCATACGAACAACGTGAAGTCGTCTGCTTTCGGGCGGAGATGGACATGACGTTCCGCCAGATTGCAGCGATTCAGAAGACATCGGTGAACACCGCCAAAGGTCGATATCGATACGCCCTGGAAAAACTGCGGTCACACCTTGATAGCGAGGTACCACAATGCGACCCGCAGATGACATGAAACGACTGTTTGCCGAGGCCCCGTTGGGCATTCGCCCTGAGACCGACGAGCGTGTGCTCGCGGACGTGCTGCGAGCCCGGCAGGAACACAGAGAGAACTCAACGGCTGCAAATAGCCAATGGAGAATAGCCATGAAGAGTCCCGTAACCAGACTCGCCATCGCCGCGACTGTGGCCATCGCCTGCATCCTGGGATGGTCTATGTGGAGCGGCACCCAATCGAGCGTCGCCCTGGCCGATGTACTGACCCGCCTGCAACAGATCCGTGTCTACGCGTACCAGACGACCATGACCACGACGGGGCTCGTCGTCAACGACAAGCCGTTGGATCAGGAAGTGCAGATGACAACCCTGGTGTCGCAGGAACTGGGCGTGAAGATGACAATGGAGATGGACCTGGGGTTGGCTGACCCGAACGCCCCCGAGCCCATACACCAGGAAATGTACATGCTGCCCCAGCAGAAGAGGATGGTCACCCTCATACCAGCCCAGAAGATGTACATGCAGATCGACCTCGATGAAGTCCGGTTCCAGGAGAAGCAGAAGGAGAACAACGACCCCAGCGCCATGGTCGAACAGATCCTCAGATGCGACTATACCAGCTTGGGTCGCTCGACTATCGACGGGTTCGAAGTGGAGGGCTTCCAAACCACCGATCCCAACTACCTGGGCGGCATGTTGGGCGAGATCGATGTCAAGATCTGGGTCGATGTCGAAACACAGTTGCCGGTTCGATCGGAGATGGACATGCAACTCGAGATGATGGAAATGCCCCTGCAGACCCATGCCGTGATACACAACTTCCAGTGGGACGTTTCCGTGGATGTGTCCGAGTTCGAGCCGATCATCCCGGCTGATTACACGACCCTGTCCGGAGGGCCCATCAAGATGCCGGAAATCGGCGAGGAGACGGCGATCCAGGGGTTGAAGCTGTGCGCCGATATGAACGGGGCCTATCCCGAGAAACTGGACATGATGACCCTCATGTCACAAACGACCATGTTCAGTGATGTCAACGACCCCAAGATTCAGGAGTCTCTAGTGGGAGATAAGGACCTGCCGCGGGAGGAGCGGGTCAAGAAGATGGTGCAAGAGCAGACTGAGAAGATGATGGACGTGATGATGCCCATCCAGGGAATCGGAACGTTCTACATGACGCTCACTCAGGAGGGGAAGGACCCGGCCTACTACGGCAAGACCGTCACGCCGGAAGATGCCGATCTCGTGCTGATGCGATGGAAGGTCTCCGAGACCGAGTACCGTGTCATCTTCGGGAGTCTCCACGTCGAAACCGTCACCGCCGACGTCCTGGCGGAACTCGAGAGCAACCTGCCCAAGTAAGCTCTGGGAGCTGGCGAGTCTAGTTCAAGAGACTCGTCAGCTCCATTGCATATCGTCCAAACGCAGCGGCAGGGAGCGTCACCGTTCGCCATTTGGGGCTGCGGCGCTTCATCGCCCGGGCGTAGTCATCGACGCGTACGGCAAAGAAGACGTAACGATCCGAGCCAAGGCAGAACGCCTCCCTGCCATCGAGGTCAACGTCGGCCTGGGCCAGGCGATAGGCGAAGACAAAAACGGCTTCGTGATCGACACCCAGCGCTTTCTGCCATTTCACCAGCCCCTCGACATCATCCTGCGTCACCCAGCATTCGAACCCCTTCATGCCGACCAGGCTCGTGCCGCGAAAGGTCCGGCCCTTGACTTCGACGACGATCCGCCGAGCCGATCGGGTATAGATGAGGAAATCGAAGTTCTTCACCGACTGGCCCACCGCACCGATGCGCTTGTGCTCATCGGCCCGCACGTAGTCCACCTGGCCATCGATCAGCCAATGCTCGAATGCCCGTTCGTAGTGATTGACGGAGGCCTCTCGCATGCAACTCCCGCTTCCTTCGCACCCGCCTGCCCCGTAGACCTGCCCGCGCCGGGCTAGTCGTTCGCTTGAAACAGCAGGGGTAGAACCTCATTGAGGTAGCGACGCCACAGACGCCATTCGTGCTTGCCCGCTGTGATACGGGCCGTGTGCTCGATCTTCTTGGCCCTGAGCCCCGTGAGCAACCGCTGATTCGCCTCGAAGAGGAAATCCTTGCGGCCGCAGCCCACCCAGAGCAGGCTCAGCGACTCGTTCATCGCGTCGGGCTTAGCCAGTAGGGTCTCAAGCTCCTCGTCCGATGGCACCGCGGAACTGAACGCTACGATCCACGGAAACAGCTCGGGGTGCCCCAGTCCAATGCGTAGCGCCTGGCCCCCTCCCATGGACAGCCCCGCAATCGCGCGATCGCAGGCGCCGGCGCGTACGCGATAGTTCTTCTCGACGAACGGAATCACGTCACCGATCAGATCGGCCTCGAACGCCTTGCGCCCCTGGGACCGCTCGACGCCGGGCGTGTGGCCATAGGGCATCACCACAATCATTGGCGCCGCGCGACGGGTCGCCAGGGCATTGTCCAGAATCATGTGGGCCCGCCCGACTGTGGTCCAGGCATCCTCGGTGTCCCCGCTTCCGTGCAGCAGATAGAGAACGGGGTACCGAGTCTGCGCCGCCGTCTCGTAGCCGGGCGGCGTGTAGACATAGAGCCCCCTGGTGACATTCAGGGATTGGGATGGATACCGATGCACATGCACCGTCCCGTGCGGCACGTTCCGTTCGTCAAGGAAGCTCCCCGGGACCTGGACCATGCTCCACGACCTCCGCCGCCAGACCTTAACGAACGGATTGACCGGATCGGCGATCTTCAAGCCATCGACGTTGAAGCGGTAGTCGTATATCCCCGGGTCGAGTGGTTTGGTGGTGAGAGACCATACGCCCTCGCTGTTCTTGGTCATCACGCCGGGCTGCGAGAGCCCCCCGCCATCCAGAAGGACGCGCTTCGCCTCCGGCGCCTCCAGTCGAAACGTCACCGTCCGATTGGAGTGTACCTCCGGCCAAATCGGCGTGCCCCGCCTCTGTGCAATGGCGCTGGCCGGGAACGAGCCAATCAGAGAAAGAAGAACCGCGGTGGATACACAGAGACAACGGCCGCTCATAGTAGCTCTCCCTTCACTGTGCAGACGACCGATGGATGAAGACGCCCATCGCCCCGATCTAATCGGAGCGCAGCGTCGTCAGGAACGCGTCAGCGCCCGTCGATGTCTGGTCGCCCGTCGTCATATCCTTGATGACAAGCTCCTGCTTGTCGCTGTATTCCTGGCCAATGATGATACACCGCTGGGCCTTCTGCGAAGCGGCCTCCTTGAGCTGCTTGGAGAGCCCGCCCCGTTTGTAGCTGAAGTTGGCGGAATGGCCCTCAGCGCGAATCTTCGCCGTGATCTCGTACATCGCCGGCTCGGACTCACTGTCGGCGCACGCGACGAAATACTCCAGGTGACGTCTTGGGACCTGGCTGTCCAGCAGACCCTTTTCGTGCAGTAGAATCTCCAGCACGCAGTCGCCCATTCCCATGCCGGTCGCCGGGATCGCCGGGCCGCCGAAATCACGCAAGAGATTGTCATAGCGTCCCCCGCCGCAGATGGCGCGGAGTTCACCAACGATATCGTGAACCTCGAAGACGACCCCCGTGTAATAGGCCAGCCCCCGAACGATTCCCGGGTCGAAGACGCAGAAATCCGTGACACCCATCAAGTCCAGAGATGCGAAGACGCTCTTGAGATTCGCGATCGCGCCTTCCACATTCTCGTCCAGCGGAACCACCCGCTCGATCTCGTCGACCGAATCGAGCGCCATGAAATCCATGATGGTCCGCGCTTGATCGCTATCCGAAACCTGCTCGCGCAGCAACGCCTCGAAGGTCTCAGGGGGGAGCTTGGCCTTCTTGTCCAGCAACGCATACATCGCGTCGAAACCATCCTCCGGAATACTGATCGCGCCGAGCACGGCCGCGAGCAGCCTGCGACTGGATATCCGCGCGCGAATGTCCTCGCTGGTCAGTCCGGTGCGTCGTAGATAATCCAACGACGTGAAGATAACCTCGGCATCCGCTTCAGGGCTATCGACGCCGATGATGTCGATATTCCATTGGAAGAACTCGCGCAGCCGGCCCTTCTGGGGGCGCTCGGCTCGACACAATCGCGGCACAGAGAACCACTTGATCGGACGGGGCAGGGAGTTGATCTGCTGGTTCACCATGCGCGCCAGCGTCGGCGTGATCTCCGGCCGAATGGCCAGGTCGCGTCCGCCCCGATCCTGCAGGGAGAAGAGCTGCTCGACGATCTCGTCGCCGCTCTTGACCTGAAACATCTTCAGGTACTCGAAGATCGGCCCATCGTACTCCTCGAAGCCGTTGCAGATCGAGGCCGTCTTCCAGCCATCAACGATCCAGTTGCGCCGAGCCATCTCCGAGGGATAGAAATCACGCGTTCCTTTGACCGGCGGTATCTTCATGACCGTGCCTTCTTCCCCTTGTTCGTCTTGCCCGTCCGCTGTTTCTCGGTCACGTTGTTGTCGAACTTGATCCGGATGTACTCCAGCATCTCCGTGTCGTTGGTGAAGTGCAGTTCATAGTCGTACTCACCCTCGACGAAGTCGCAATCTCCATGCTTGTATTTGCGGCAGATGGTGGGCCGGTCCTCGTAGATCCCACAACGGTAGTCTGTTTCGGAGAGGTGGCGGCACTTGTTCTTCACATTGACGTACCAGTCACCGTCCTCGACAAACACCGTGATATCGCGATGGCACAGGTACCACCGGATGTCGTCATAGTCCTCCCGGGTTTCGGGGGTTTCGATCGGCAGAGCGAAGTAGCGGCAACACAGGCCGGTGCAGCGTTCACACTGGTTCTTCTTGTCGGTCATTCAAAGTCCTCTGACGTTCACAATCTGAGATCTGCCTCGTAACGAATCCACCTTATAGATTATCCGCCCTCTCCCGTCAAGGGCGCCCCGTCGCGGTCCCCGACCCACCCCGACGTTGAGCTTGTCGATCTGGCTCAGGTGGGAGCAATCGCGCCCCTGCCAATAGACTGAAAGATGCGTGGAATAATTTTCTGGAAATCCGTGCATCTGAAGTTGACGTCCCTCAAGCAAAGGGATACAATATGTACTGAGGCAATTAAAGGAAGTCCACAGGCCCCCGCGTAGTCTCGCTTCCTCTCCCTCATCAATAGCGGGGGCTTCTTTTTCGCGCCCCTGGCAACAGCAGACCCCGCTCGTACAGTCTCTATGAGGCGCCAAACGGCATACAGTTCAGCACAGGCCCATCGGCCAGCTACATCGATTCGTCAAGCAACAGCGGTGCCCCCGCCCACCAGCGAATGGGTTTATGTCTGTGCGATGAGCGTCGTGAGTGGGTACGCCTACTTCGGCAATGGCGCAGCAGCCAACACGATCGATGCGTTCATCGCAACGACCGGCGACAGCCGATCAGGCGCGCCAGGGTCGCCTTCGCTTGAGCTTGCCCGCAAGTGTCCGCTGGGCGAGGATGGCGTTCTCGCGCACCTGGAAATCGAACATGCCGACGCAGAGGAAATCGGCGCCGCCCTCGAAGCAGAACTTGAAGCTCTCCCGCGGATGCAGCGCGCCGGCCGCCAGGACCTTGAACGCAATCCAGGGCACCTCGAGCCCGTTCATATACGCAATGGTCTCCTGGGGATTGCGGCACCAGATGTTGTCATGGCCCTGGTTGTGGTCGCTGCTGTATGGCTCCATCACGTCGAACGGCCGCCGATTCTCCTTGGGTGTCGCGGACCAGTAGTTGTCCGGGTGCAGGGTCTTGACCCAGAAGTCCGGCTTGAAGCCCGCCTTGACGCAAGCCTTGACAGTTTCCAATTCGTGGGCGCCGAGACCACCAGGCACTTTGTGTTGCTTGATGTAGTCCAGCGCCTTGCCCAACGCGTCAATCTGCCCATCACGGACGGCTTTGTCGGCGATTCCGCCCTGCACGTATACGGCGTGCGCGCCGTTGTCGACCGAACGCTTAATCCCCTCTTCAATACTGCTGCCGGCCGCACAGTCGGAGAACCACTGGATCTCGCCGCCCCGCTCGTTCCAGTACCGATTGATCACACGATCGGAGACCGGGTTGGTCAGAATCGTGTTGATCCCCAGTTCTTCAGCCAGTTCGAGCGTTTCGAAGATCTTCTCGTCGGTGTGGTAGGCCTTGACCAGGGGAGAGACGTAGATCAAATCGCGGGCGTGGGCCCAACCGCCAATGAGATTGCCGCCGCAGAAGATGCGACTGATCTTCAAATCTCCGATCTGCCCACACGGCATGGCTCCGGAACTGCTTCCGGCAGGCTTGCGACCGGCCGAACCGCCACCATCGCTCATCTTGGCCAGCAGGTCTCGCTCCTCGAAACTCTGCATGCCCAGGGCGACACCGGCCGAAGCCGCCATCGATTTCTTGATGAATCCACGTCGATCCACTTCCTTCTCGGCCATACCGTCACTCCCATCATTCGATCTGCACTGCCGCCCGATACACAGGCCTCACGCCCGCCAGGGGCGGGTCCGATTCAACGGACCTTTCAGCAGCTTGTTAGCGATGATCACATCCTCACGCACCTGGAAATCAAACATGCCGACACACATGAAATCGGCCCCATTCTCGAGCGCATACTTGAAGCCATCCTGCGGATGCACCGCTCCGGCCGCCAGCACCTTGTAGGCGATCCAGGGTTTCTCGACTTTCTGCATAAAGGCAGCCGTCTGATCAGGGTGCTTGTCCCAGTAGTTGTCGACTGCGTAGTTGTCGATGACGTCCTTGTCTTGGCCCGGCTGGCGCTTCGACCAATAGTCGGTACTGTGGTGGGTCTTCATGTAGAAGTCCACGGGCAAGCCGGCCTTCTCACAAGCCTGGACGGTTTCGAGGTTGTGCCCTCCGACGCCGGCGATGAGCCCATTCTGCTTGATGAAATCGACGACCTTGCCAATCAGATCGACCCGGCCGGCTCGCTCCCATTTGTCACCCAGGTTGCCGATTAGATAGGCGCCGGTTGCTCCGGCGTCGATCGCCTTCTGCACGTCGCCCGTCAGGTCCTTCGACGAAGCCGTGCACTGGGCGAGCCACTGGATCTTGCCCCCCCGCTCGTTCCAGTACTTCTGGAGCACGCCGAGGGAACTGGTCCCGGCGTTGATCGTGTTGACGCCGCATTCCTCGCAGAGCTGAAGCGTCTCGATGATCTTCTCGTCCGTGAAGTAGCTCTTCAGCAAGGACGAAACGTAGATCAGGTCGCGGCTGTGGGCATAACCACCAATGAGATTACCGCCGCAAATGAGACGACTGATGGTCACATCGCCAATCTTGCCGGCCGTCATCCCCTTGATAGATGGGCCTGGCGCCTTCGCCGGCATCCTCTTCATCGCCCCCAACAGCGCCTGCTCCTCCAGGCTCAGAGCCGAGGCAGCCGCGGCTGTGCCCAGCATGGAATTCTTCAGAAACGCTCGACGATCCAGATTCTCCGACACGCAACGGCTCCTAATTCAAAGAACTCTCATGTGACAGACGACGCCCTCAACAGACGGCATAGACAATCACTCCTGACCATCATACCAAAGATGGCCTTCCGATCCAACAGCCCCACCACCTTACGCGGGGTCAGAGGCCCCAGTTCAGAGAATCCCCTTGGGGGGAATCAACGCCTTCTCGAGCGGCTCAGCAGCGAAATCTCCGCCCAGTAGGCGGCCTCGAAGCGCCAGTCCGTAGGCTCGTTGACCAGTTCGATCTTGACCGATTTCCCGGCGTACGGCGATAAATCGACACCGACCTCAGTCCACCCCACGGTGGTTGCCTCCGGTCCGATGGTCTTCCTGAGCAGCTCCTGGCCATTGGCCCGGACGATCAAATCCCAGTCACCGCGCGGGTCATGACCGACCACCAGTTTCAACATGCTCGGCTTGTCTCGGGGCAATTTCACTGTCCGGCTGAGAACACAGCCCATCTCCTGGTTCAGAGGATGGGTTACCAGCACATTTTCGCGCCCGCGCAGCCGCTCCCGCAGGCCGGGATCCATATCATCGCCGCACTTGACGATGGTCCAGCCCGGCGCGAAGGCACTGATGGCCTTGGACATATCCCTACCCAACAGGGCGGTGATCTTGGACATTTCCGCCTCGGTGTAGCGACTGTTCGCCACCGGCCCCGGCTCCCAACACTGCTCCAGATCGCTCGGCCGAGGCTTCTGGACGGGAATCGTCAGGCATTCCTTGCCCTGATCGTCCGTCTCGATCTTGCCGCCGCAGTTGACGACGGCATCCCGGGCCAGATCTTCGCACACACGAATGAGCGTCGGGAAGTCATAGGTCGTATGGCTGAACTTGCCCCAGGGGTCCAGTGCGATCTTGAACTTCTCAGGCAGATTCCGGAAACCGATGGTGGTGAAGAGAACGCCGGCCGCATTGGAGGGATTGCAGTCCGAGTCCTGGCCGCACCGCGTCGAGATGATGATTGTCTTGTCGGGGTCGCCCTCCCCGTAGAGCAGGCCCATGACGATATAGGCCCCGTTGATCGTGGCGTTGATATTGAAGTCGGCCTCGGGACCGCTGCACGAGAAGAGGCGGTAGTCCGGGTTGAGCTGGTACTTCTCATTGATCAGTTGCCACGCCTTGGTCCAATCCTCGGGGTGCTCCTTGTGCCATTTGAGGACGTCCGTGATACACTCGTGGTACTGGCTGCCCTTCGGGATGCACCGCAGGCCCGCCTCGATGATCTTGATCATGTCATCTTCGAAGAACGCCTCGGAATACATGCCGGCAACGAACTGGCCGCCGTAGAGGCCGTCTCCATAATTCATGAGTCGACCGAACTTCTCGCCCAGTTGGATCGCCACGTTGGGCATGCCCGGCGCGATCAGACCGGCGTAGTCGGCCTCGATCTGATAGTCGATGTCATCGGCGTGCTTGTTGAAACGCGGATGGCCCGAGTCGGGCGGCGCTATACCGCTACGGAGATTGTCGCGGCCGGCGCGATTGGCGTGCCAGAGTCGATAGCCGCTATTGGCGAAGTCGATCCCCGCCTGGCGAATCGAAACGTCGAATCCGTACAACTCGAGCGTGCGCAGGAACGTCATCTCCACATAGATGTCATCCTGCTCGAACTGGTTGATCAGGCCGGGTTTCCACTGGGGCATGTCTTCCTGAGGGATGATGACGCCGTTGTACCGAAACTCGGTGGGACCTCCCCAGCCGACGCCGGCCATCTGCCCGATCCAACCGGCCTTCATCTTGTCTACGTAATCCTCCACGCTGACCTGCCGCACGTTGCGATCGACCGGGTTCAGCCGGGCCAGACGTCCGCGGCCGCAGCCCGCGGCGCCGACGACTACCAGGGCAACACTGATCGCTAGCAGGATTCGTCGCTTCATGGCTGTTCTCCTTCGTCTCCCACGTATGGTTACCCCCTTGACTTCGCGCCCCCTCCGGGCCCGGCGATGCCTCCGATCCGGAAAGTCACACTCGTGCCGTCGTTATAGTCGATTCGACACCCGGGGTAAAGGCAAATCGCGCCCCGGCCCGCCCCCGAACGCCTAATTTGAAACTGTGCGTTGCATTGGGGACGCCAGCAAGTATAATGGGCCGCAGTTTGTAGGAAATTGTCGGAAATACCGTTCTCTCAGGGCTTTAACGGACTGGACGATGCTGAGACATGGGATGCGATATACGGCCCTTGCGGTCGTGCTGGTGTTGTTGTGCTCACTGGCGCCGGCGGCTAAGACGTGGCGGCTCAAGGACGGCGACAAATGGGAGTCGGCCAACGACACGCCCCGCCAGCAGTTTGCGCTGAAGATCGCGGAGCTCAAGGACCTGCTCCGCACCGGCGAGGCGGACGCCGTTGAGGAGATCCTCGCCGAGATCAAAGACAAGTTTCCCCAGTACGTGGGCCCCGATCTCGATCTGTTCGTCAAGGGCGAACTGCAGTACTGGAAGGACAAGTACGCCAAGGCCATGAAGCAGTACGAGAAGCTGCTGAAGGACTACCCGGGTAGCGAGTACGCCCCGGCCGTCCTCGACCGCGAATTCGACATGGCCCAGGCCTATCTGGACGGGCGTAAGAAGAAGGTGCTCGGGTTTCTGAAGATTTCCGGCTACGCGGAGGGTATCGAGCTGATGGAGCGCATCAGCGATCGCGCCGGATTGGACGAACCGAACAGTGTGGGGCTCAAGGCCGCCGTCGCAGTTGCCGAACATTATGAGAAGAGGGAGCAGTACATTGAAGCTTACCTCAAGTGGTCGGAGGTTGCATCCTATTGGGAAACCGGCCCGGTGGGCAAGAAGGCGCTGCTCCGCATGGCTGAGGACAACCTGCTGGCCTACAATCATCCCCCGGCCCGACGCCGTGCTCTGCTCGACTCCTCGAAACTTGTCACGGCCAAGACATACTACACGAAGTATGCTACGCTGTATCCCAACGAGGTTCGGGCCTTCAAGATCAATGAGAAGCTCGAACAGATCGACGAACTGCTGGCCACCAAGGAGTATACGGTCGCTCAGTACTACCGCCGCGTGGGCAAGACGGAAGCGGCGCGAATGTACCTCGAGAGGGTGGTCAAAGAGTGGCCCAAGACCGAAGCGGCTTCCTTGGCCAAGGAGGCTCTGGAGGAAACGGCGGCGGAGGCGGAAACCCGTGGCAAGTAGCCCTCACACGACCCGAACCCATGTCGCCCCGACCTTCGCCATGCTGCTGCTGGCGACCGCACTGACGGGCTGCGGCACGGGCGGGTATTCGAATCAGAGCTTGTACCCGACCGAGGTGCGCAGCGTCCGGCTCGAGATGTTCGACAACCGCAGCTTCCGACGCGGTGTGGAATACGAACTGTCCGACGCGCTGGCCAAACGCATCGAAGTTGACACACCTTACAAGATCGTCTCCGACAAGGATCGATCCGACAGCGTCATCAGCGGCCAGCTCGTCGCGATCAGCGAAGCGACGCTGACCATCGACCGTGACGTCGCGCAACCGCTGGAGCGCGAGGTCGTTCTGACCGCCGTGGTGACCTGGAAGAACCTCAACACGGGCAAGCTCATGATCAACAACAAGACCGTCACGGCGGCCGCCAGCTATTCGGAGTTCCAGAACCAGGACTTCACCTATGCCTCCGCTTTAGCGGCGAACAAGCTGGCCCGCCGAATCATAGAACTGATGGAGAGTAACTGGTAACGAGCGCTGAAAGGGCGCCGACCGGGGCCAATCGCTGAAACCCGCCCCGGGTGATACAGAACAAGATACCTTATGATGAAGAAGAATCAGAACGACACATCGTCGCCAGACGATCGCAACGGCAACCGACGTTTGGGAAAGAAACCTCCCCTGCCCACCTACCGGCGCGGCCCCTTCAGTTGGCTGATCATCGCCATTATCGTGTTCACGATCATGATGATGCTGCAACAGGGGCTCTCGACCAGTACGCTGCCGTGGGACGAGTTCGCGACCTATCTCGAACAGGGCCAGGTGGCGGAGATCCACATTGGCGACACGGAGATCACCGGCAAGTTCAAAGAGGACGCCGAGGCGGCGCAGAACGCGATCGCCTTCAAAGTCAACTATCGACCTGAAAGCGGCGCCAAGGAGCGGCTCAACGAGATCCTCGCCGACCTCGAGGCGCGCGCCGTCGAAGACCCGTCTTTCAAGATCAAGAACCAGTACACCGAGCAGCGCATCTGGCTGATCATGCTGGTCAACTGGCTCTTGCCCATCCTGATCCTCGTGGGCTTTTTCTACTTCTTCTTCGCCCGCAACCTTCGCGGCGGCGCCGGCGGCATGCTGATGTCGTTCGGTCGCAGTCGGCACAAGGTCCACGGCAAGGACCGCGTCAAAGTCACCTTCAGAGATGTCGCAGGTATCGAAGAAGCCAAGGACGAGGTCGGTGAGATCATCGAGTTTCTCAAGAGCCCGAAGAAGTTCCAACGTCTCGGCGGCCGCATCCCGCGCGGCGTTCTGCTTGTGGGGCCGCCCGGATGCGGCAAGACCCTGTTGGCCAAGGCCATCGCCGGTGAAGCGGATGTCCCCTTCTTCAGCATCTCTGGCAGCGACTTCGTCGAGATGTTCGTCGGCGTCGGCGCCTCCCGCGTGCGCGACCTCTTCAAACAGGCCAAGGACAACTCGCCCTGTATCATCTTCCTCGATGAGGTCGATGCGATCGGCCGCAAACGCGGCGCCAGCTTCGTCGGAGGCGGTCATGACGAGCGGGAACAGACGCTCAACGCGATCCTCGTGGAGATGGATGGATTCGACACCAATGACCAGGTCATCGTTATCGCCGCGACCAACCGCGCCGACATCCTGGACCAGGCGCTGACCCGTCCGGGGCGTTTCGATCGACAAGTCATTGTCCCGCTTCCCGACCTGAAGGGACGCGCCGAGATTCTCAAGGTCCACGCCAAGAAGGTCAAGATCAGTCCGAACGCCGACCTGACTCGACTCGCACGCGGCACACCCATGTTCAGCGGCGCCGACCTGGCGGCGATCATCAACGAAGCCGCCCTGGCTGCCACGATGTCCAACAAGGACGATATCGAGATGGCTGACCTCGAAGAGGCCCGTGACAAGGTCCGCTGGGGACGCGCCAAGAAGAGTCGCGTCGTTGACCAGAACGAACGCGAGATCACGGCCTACCACGAAGCCGGACACACGCTCGTGCAGTCCATGCTCAAAGAGGCTGATCCGCTGCATAAGGTCAGCATCATTCCGCGCGGGCCGATGGGCGGGGCAACCTTCGCGCTGCCCGAGAAGGACCGCACGATGTTTACGCGCCGCTATTGCATGGCCCTGCTTCAGGTCTGCTTCGGCGGGCGCATCGCCGAGGCGATCTTCTGCGACGACATCTCCAGCGGCGCCCAGAACGACATTGAGCAGGCCAGTCGCATCGCACGCCAGATGGTGCTGACCTGGGGCATGAGCGACGAACTGGGCCCGATCAGCTACGGGGCCGGTCAGGAAATGAAGGACTACTCGCTCATGATGCCGCCGGAGAAGCAGTACTCCGAGCAGACGGCGCAGGCCATCGATGGGGAGATCAAACGCATCCTCGAAGAAGCCTACGAGATGGCCAAACAATTGATCACGGACAACAAGGATAAGCTGGAAGGCGTCGCCGGCGCTCTGCTCAAGTACGAGACGCTCGATGCCGAGGACGTCAAGCTGATCCTGGACGGCGGCCAACTCGACAAGCCGACCGTCAGCGATCTGCTGGCCGCCGAGCAAGCCAAAGGCCAGGACTCGAGCCGCGACGAAAACAATCGATCGGAAGAATCGACCAACTGACGTTTTTCCCTTTTCAGTGACTGGAATGCCGAGATGAATGCGACGAAGCATATTCTCGTGTGCGCCGTCTCTATCGCCTTGCTGGGCGTCATGGTCTATGACACCCATGCTGGTGAAGCCGTCGAGATCGCCCGTTATCAGAACGAGTCCTCTCGGGCCCATCTCGAACCGGCGCGCATGAACGATCAGCCGGGTCTGGCCGTGATCTTTGTCGGCACAGACGACCTTCACTACTACGCTAAGTCGGAGACCGCCCCGGCACCGGACTTCGATCTCAAGGTCAGCGCCGCCGCCGAAGGAGTGACATTCGGGCCGCCCATCTTCCCGAAGTGGAAGATGTTCTACGATATGGGCCTGGAGAAAGAGGTGGAGGTCTACGTCGGGGACTTCGTAATCTTCATCCCCTTCGCCAGGATCCCAACCCAATCGGCGGACGTTACCGTCACGATCACCGGGCTGGCTTGTACGAGCGAACTGTGTCTGTCTCCCTTCGAGCACGAAGTCACGACGACCATCGACCCGGCCGGCGCGGCGAACTGGAAGGAGTTGGCCTTCGAAGGCCAGGTGACTGCGCCGCCGACCGAACCGGCCCAGACTACGGTTGGCAGTGACGTTAACGAACCGGCCAGTGAGGATGCCAGCCGACAGAAGGTCTTGCCCTACGGCACAGGCGTCTACTTCGTCCTGGCCATCCTGGCGGGCATCTCGATCAACCTCATGCCGTGTGTCTTGCCCGTGATCCCTCTGATCATGATGCGATTGATCGATCAATCGAAGAAGCCGGGCGGGCACCGCGTCGCCTCAGGATTCGCCTTTTGCATCGGCGTTATTCTATTCTTCGCCGCCTTCGCACTCGTCTCGGCGATCATCAGCTTGACAACTGGCGCGGTGCTGGATCTGAACAGTCTCTTCCGCTACCCCACGGCCGTGATCGTTCTATTCCTGGCGATCGTGTTCTTCGCACTGGCCATGCTGGACGTCATCACACTGTCCCTGCCGTCCTCGGTCGCCGGCAAACAGGGCGGGGGCTCTGGCCTGCTTGGCACCGCAGGCATGGGCTTCTTCGCCGGCGTCCTGAGCACGCCGTGCAGCGGCGCCCTGCTCGGATTCGTGTTGGTCTGGGCCCAGACCCAACCACTGGCAGTCAGCAGCACTGCCATCGTCCTCATGGGTGTCGGCATGGCGCTGCCATATGCCGTCATCGTCTCGATCCCCTCCCTGCTCGACCGCATTCCCAAGCCGGGGACTTGGATGGAGATCTTCAAGAAATCCACCGGCTTCCTGTTGTTCCTCATCGCCGCCAAATTGACGCTGGCCGCGCTGCCCAAGGACCGGATGATGAACGTGCTGATGTACGGCATCGTGTTCAGTTTCTGCGTCTGGATGTGGGGCAAGTGGGTGGGCTTCACCACACCGGTCGCCAGGCGGCGTCTGGTCCGCGGGATCGCCCTTCTGATCGCGGTGGG
>JANQFY010000508.1 GCA_028277585.1 Sedimentisphaerales bacterium | reverse complement strand
GGTGTTCTCCGAGGACTTCGAAGGACTGCCCCTGGGCCCGAACGTGGATGAAGAACTCGCCGGGGATGCGGTCTGGACGAAGACGGCGCCGGCAGGTTGGACCATCGACGACACGGGGATGGCCGGCGTTGGCGATCCGGCGACCGACGGCGTGACCGAATGGGCCGGCTGGAGTTTTGCCGACAAGGCCTGGTGGACCGAAGCGGCCGGCGATCAGGATCGTTCCATGTTCGATCTTGGGACCGGCACCGTGGCGATCGCCGACCCGGACGAATGGGATGACGACGATCATGCGGAAGGCTACTTCAACAGCTTCCTCGCCACGCCGGCGATCGATGTGTCCGGTGTGATGACGAGTACGCTGCAGTTGACGTTCGCCTCGAGTTGGCGTCCCGAGTTCGACAGCTACTATCAGCAGACGGGGAACATCACCGTCTCGTTCGATGGCGGCGATCCGGTCGAGGTTCTTCTCTGGGAGTCGGACGAAGCCAGTGAGAACTACAAGCCGTACGCGACCAACGAGATGGTGACTGTCGAGATCGAAAAACCCGATGGAGCCCAGAGCATGGTTCTGACGTTCGGTTGCTTCGACGCCGGTAATGACTGGTGGTGGGCGATCGACAACATCGAGATCGGTCTTTAGTCTGTCTCTATGTCATGATGACAGGGTCGTTTTATCGCGACTGTGTCAGGTCGTCGAGTCGGCGGCCTCATGATGGTAACCAAGCGGGGGTCTGCCTCTTCAGGCAGGCCCCCGTTTCTTTTCGGCTTTCGCCAGCCCGCTGACGGCGGTAGAATAGGGCGTACGAGATGGGGCGACGTTTCTTGCCGTATGGATGGGAATCCTGTTGTCGAAGGAGTGGAGATATGAAGAGCAGAGTGCTGTATGCCGTATTGGCTATCGGTTGTTTGACGCCGGTGGCCGGAGCGAAGCGAGTCGCTTGCGTGGGGGACAGCATCACCTACGGCGCAGGTATCTCCAATCGGACCCGCGACAGCTATCCAGCTCAGTTGGAGCAGATTCTCCAGCAGTACGACACCGCCTGGGAGGTGGGCAACTTCGGCGTCAGCGGCGCGACGTTGCTCAGCGCAGGCGACCGGCCCTACATTCGCCAAGGCGCCTACAGCAGCGCGCTGGCCGGCAATCCCGACATCGTGATCATCAAGCTGGGGACCAACGACTCGAAGCCGCACAACTGGGTGCACAAGGATGACTATGTCTCCGACTACAGTGCGATGATCGACGCCTTCCGGGCGCTGCCCAGCGAGCCGGAAGTCTGGATCTGCAAGCCGGTCCCGGCCTTCTACATGAACTTCACGATTAGTCCCACGGTCATTCGTGAAGAGATCCTGCCCTTAATCGACGAGATCGCGGCCCTCAAGGGTACGCCCGTTTTCGATCTGTATGGGGCGCTGCTGGATCATGCAAATCTCTTCCCCGATGGCACCCATCCGAACGCCGAAGGGGCAAGCGTCATGGCTCAGTTCATCGCACCGTTTCTGCTGGGCGTCCGCGCGGTGCCCGATCTCAATCAGGACGGGGTGCTGAACCTCGTTGACTTCGCCCACATGGCGCGGCGGTGGATGGCCGAGACGCCCGAGTTCGACATCGCGCCACCGCCGGAGGGCGATGGTGCGGTGGGCTACGCGGACCTGATGGGTCTGAGCACCTATTGGATGCAGTACCCCAGCCTCCAGGCCCACTGGCTGTTCGATGAGGAAGCGGGGGACCTGGCGGCCGACCGACTGGGACGCTTCGACGGTGCGTTGCGGGGCGAGCCCACGTGGCGTCCGAGGGCCGGGGCGCTCGGCGGGGCCCTGGAACTCGATGGCGTCGATGACTACGTTAGCATCGACACGGTCCTTCGTCCGACCGATGGGCCGTTCACGGTCTTCGCCTGGGTCAAGGGCGGTGGGCCCGGGCAGGTGATTCTCTCGCAGGCCAATGCCGCCGGTGTGGGTCTGACCTGGCTCGGCGCCGATCCCACTACGGGAGCGCTCATGACCGAGGTAACTGACGGGGGTCGCATCACAACGTCGCTATTCTCGGAGGCCGTGATCGCCGATGGTTCGTGGCATCGTATCCGTTTGGTCTGGGATGGCGATCGTCGCTCCCTCTACGTCGATGGGCAACAAGTTGCGGCCGACGCGCGCGATCTGGGCAAACTGCTCTTCTCGAATGACGACTTCTATCTGGGAGCTGGAAAGGGCTTTGCGCCGGGGACCTTCCTCTCAGGTCTGATCGATGACGTGCGCTTCTACAACGTTGCACTCAAACCAGCGGCTCCGCCCCAAGACGCAGTCCCGGCCGACAACTCAAACTGAGCGAGCTGCGATCCAGGCGCCGGCGGTGTAGGTCCCGATGACGCTGCCCACGTTCGCCAGGAAGACGACGAGCAAGATGCGGATGACTGGGTTGGTCCAGAAACCCTTGACCGTGCTGATGGCGTCGGGGAGGTCCTCCAGATCGCTGACCGTCGGTTTTTTGATCGCTGCTTGGACGATGCCTGCGACAAAACCGGCGGCCATGAACGGGTTCAGGCTGGTCAGCGGGGCGGCAACAAGTGCCGAGAGAATGGCCAGGGGATGTGCCATCGCCAGGGCCGCGCCCAGCGCCGAGAGCAGCCCATTGACGGCCAGCCAAATGTAGATGTTCTCGATTCCGTGAGCGGCGCCTTTGGTGAACCCATAGAACAGCAGAGCGATGATCGCCAGGGGGATGCCCCACTTGACGAGTTTCAGCCAGGGGGATTTCGGGGGCAGTTCATTCAACTCGTCGAGCGACTGATCTTGCTGAATCTGCTCGGTCATTCCGGCGACGTGGCCGGCCCCGACGACGGCGACGATAGTCTTGCCCGGCGCCGTGCGGATCATCTGGGCCAGGTAGGTGTCGCGTTCATCGATCAGACGCCGCTTGATCTCGGGGAACTTATCCGCAAATTCCGCCATCACCGCCTCGAGCTGGTCCTGTTTCTTGAGGTCCTCGATCATATCACTGTCGATCTCTTCCCGGAAGAGGATGCCCGCTGCCAGTTGCGAGAACAGATTGACTTTGTTCCAGAAGCCCAGGTAGCCCCAGACGCGCTTGAGTGTGATTTCGATACTGCGGTCGGCCAGAACGAGTTCGGCGCCGGTGTCCTCGGCCAACTCAATGCCCTTAAGCATCTCGGCCCCCGGCTGGATGTTCAGTTTCTCCCCCAGACGGCGGTAGAAGCTGGTCATGACCAACTGGGCCAGCATAAAGGTCGCCTTCTTCTGGCGAACGACCTTGAAGATGTCCATCTTACTCCAATTGCCCGCCTGCGTCATAGCCTGATAGCGTCCCTGACACAGCTCGACGCCGATCGCGTCCGGCTTGACCATCTCGACGGTGGTCTGGACGTCCTCGACGCTTTCGTTGGATAGGTGGGCCGTGCCCACGAGATAGACGTCTTTGTCGTTGACCGTTACGTGCGTCACACGCTCCGGCAGAGCAATGTTATCGGCTGTGTCCATCGTATGCCTTCAATTGAGTGCGTTTGTCTACTTCATCGGCGATGGATTATACGCAATTTAGCCCAAATCGCGAGAAGATTCGGGCGTCGCCAGCGAAGGCGGCCGGCAAGGACAAGGCGGAGGCTGACGGCTCCTCCCGTCAACCTCCGCATTCGGTGGTGCGTTAGCTTTCGAGCATTTCGCCCGACTGGAGGAAATGAGCCAACCCGTCAATGGCTCGCTCGAGCGCGGGGTCATCTTCTGAGATGGCTGCGACAACTCCGTCGCCCGCCTCGTCCAACGCGGTGAACGTCATGTCCCAGCGTCCCGTTGAGGTCCCGTCTCGGTTGTCCGTCAAGTGGATCGTGAAGTGCTCGATGACGGAATCGCCCACGATGATCACATCGAGCTTCTCGTTGGGTTCATATCCCGTGACGATCCACAGGCCGCTGCCCAGCACGTTGGATTCGCCGGTCGTGAAGATGCAATCCTTCTCCACATAGCCAGTGGATGTATAGAGCAGTTCACAGTCCCAGCCCTCTATCCAGTCTAACTCTCGGGATGGACACAGTTGCGGGAAGACTGCTTCGGACGGGGCGGGCAGAATCCTCTCCACCGTCACCGTCTTTCTCTCGCGCTTTGCAGGACGCCGCAGAAACTCACGCACCTTCCTGTCTGATCTTTCGGTGTTCATAGATATCCTTTCACAAGTTCGGGGCCACCTCTGAAGCGATCGCAGCAACCAGAGGCGGCAGCCGATGGCCTAGGAGACCATCTGCCCCGTGTTGATATAGTGTTCGAGTCCATCCAGGACCTCGGAGAGATGCTGGCGCCCGAGTTCGATCTGGGAGACCGCTGCGTTTCCTTTCGCGCCCAGCGCCGAGATCGTAACGACCCACTGACCTGTGGTCGTGCCGTCACAATGATCGGCCAGGGAGATGGCCATTACGGCCGCGACATCAGTCGATTTGCGGGAGTAGTCGATGGCCCTGTTCACCTCGTAACGGGTGCAGACCCAGATCTCCTCGGGGCCGAAGAAGCGGGTTCGGAAGATCGCGTTGTACTCGGCGCGGCCCGAGTTTGAGTGCAGCAGATCGCACGTCCAATTGGGGATCCAGTCGAGTTCCGTGGTCGGGCAGAGCAAGGGGAATACCACCTCGGGCGGGGCGTTGAATCGTCTCTCAGTGACGAAGCTTGCGCGCTTCAGGGAATGGTTCGTGCCGAGCCATGTCTGGATGAATGTGTCTGACTTCTCTGTGTTCATGGTTCTTCTCCTTTGTGTGTTGTGGTCCGTCGAAATACAGTGAATCATCGATTACCTGTTGCTGTCTCCTTTCGTGGTTCATGTCCGCATTATGCGAGTATACATACTAAACACTGATGGCAAAAAAACTACGACATCTCGTCGAAGACGCGCTCCACCTCGACGAGAAAGCGCTGAATGACCGCCTTCTCGCCACTGCTGAAGCCAGTCAGATAGCGATCGTGCTTCTCGGCCAGTTCCTGGGCGCGTTCCCGGTAGTGTTCGAGCGCCTTGGCGCCAAAAGGCGTGAACTTCAGTGTCAGTTCGTTCTTCTTGTATGGGTCCTTTCTCTTTTTGAGGACGCTCTTCTTCTCGAGCCGCGCGAGCGTCTGCGAGACGGCTCCCTTGGTGACGCCCAACTGCTCGGCCATGCGGGTTGCGTTGGTGGCGATTTCCTCCTCGATCAAGAGCATCAGATGGATCTCGGAAGGGTAGAACGCCACCCCTTTGAACTCGAAGAAGCTCTTCTTCTTCAGGAAGAGAATCCTGTTGACCACCCGCTGGAGCTGGGCCACGACCATGTCGTTCGTTGTCTTCATTATTAGAATATAGTATGTATACACTAGGGCGTCAAGATCTTCTTCCGATTCTTCTAAGAATCCTTCTTCTGGCAGACTACCCCCATCCTGCGGCCGGGGCGTTCCTTGGCAAACGCCCTCCATCTAGCTAGAATCGCGTTCGGATGGTTCGCGCCTCCAGTCGGGTGGATCATAATGGTATCGGAAATGGCAGGGGATTTGGGATGAAGTGTCTCACAAGCATGTCAGTCGGATTGATCCTCATTGTGTCCTCTCTGGTTTCCGCCGGGACGGAAGAGCCCTGGCGAGGGCAATGGATTGGGTTGGATGAACCGTGCCCTGCCAATACTTGGCTGTGCTTTCGCGAGCAGATCGAACTGGGTCGTGTGCCTGAGACGGCCATGGCGCGGATTGCCTGCGACAGCAAGTACTGGCTCTGGATCAATGGGGAACTGGTGGTCTTCGAGGGGCAACTCAAGCGGGGCCCGACCCCGAAGGACACCTATTTCGATCGCGTTGATCTGCGACCCCATCTCAAGTGCGGCGTGAATACTGTGGCGGTTCTTCTCTGGTACTGGGGCAAGCAGGGGTTCTCGCACAATAGTAGTGGCAAAGCAGGCCTGGTTTTTGACGCGCGGATTGGACGCCGCAGACTCGGATCGGACGGGACGTGGAAAGTCATGCGGCATCCGGCCTACGGCTCGACGAAGCCGCCGCACCCGAATTTCCGTCTGCCCGAGTCCAATATTCACTTCGACGCCCGCCGGGACGTCGGCCCGTGGATGAATCCCGGTTTCGACGATACAAACTGGGCGAAGGCGACGCCGTTCGGGACACCGCCGGTCGCGCCATGGAACACCCTGTACGAGCGACCCATCCCGCAGTGGAAGGACTATGGACTGACGAACTACGTGTCGGTGCAAGACAAGCAGAACGACGACGGGACCGTGACATGGATCGGCAAGCTTCCGTACAATTGCCATGTCACTCCCTATCTGGAGGTCGAGACGAAGGCCGGACAACGCATCGGCATCCAGACGGACAACTATCTTGGCGGCAGCGCACCCAGCGTCCGGGCGGTCTACGTGACGCGTGGCGGTTTCCAACGACACGAGTCACTCGGTTGGATGAACGGTCACGATGTACGATACACGATGCCCAGGGACGTGAAGGTTCTGTCACTGAGGTACCGCGAGACAGGTTACAACGCTGCGTTCGAGGGGCGCTTCACCTGTGACGATGCGGCCCTGAATACGCTGTGGACGAAGGCCGAGCGGACGCTCCACGTGACGATGCGCGACACCTACATGGATTGCCCCGACCGCGAGCGGGCGCAGTGGTGGGGCGATGCGGTCAATGAACTGGGCGAGGCGTTCTACGTCTTCGACGCGCAACGCGGCCCACTGCTGGCCAAGAAAGGGATCTACGAACTGGCTCGCTGGCAACGAGCGGACAAGACGCTGTACTCGCCGGTGCCGGCCGGTGTGCCCGGGCCGGGCAATCTGGACATGAAGGTCAGCGATGGGACCTGGAACAAGGAGCTTCCCCGCCAGATGCTAGCCAGCGTGGGATGGTACGGATTCTGGACCTACTACTGGTACACGGGTGACAGACAGACAATCGGCGACGTCTATCCGGCGGTTCGCGACTACCTCAGTGTCTGGCGATTGGGTGACGATGGGCTCGTCGTTCACCGCCCGGGCGATTGGGACTGGACCGACTGGGGCACGAATAAGGACGTCCCCGTCCTGGAAAATGCATGGCTCTATCTGACCCTCAAGGGCGCTGTTGAGATGGCGAGATTGACGGGACACGAGTCGGACGTGCCGGGCTACCGGGTGATGATGCAGTCCATCGAATCGCATTTCAACAAGACCTTCTGGCGTGGGGATAAGTACCATTCGCCCAGCTACCAAGGTGAAACGGACGACCGGGCCAACGCACTGGCGGTCGTGGCTGGACTGGCTAAGCCGGCGAACTACCCGGCGATTCGCAAGGTGCTCCGGACGCAGTACTGGGCGAGCCCTTACATGGAGAAGTACGTGCTCGAATCGCTCTACCTGATGGGGGCGCCCGATGAGGCGGTCGCGCGGATGAAGAAGCGTTGGGCCGCGCAGATCGAGAGTCCTCTGACGACGTTGTGGGAGGGCTGGGGCCTTGGTAAGGAAGGTTACGGCGGCGGCACGTACAACCACGCCTGGTCGGGCGGACCGCTGACGGCGTTGTGTCAGTACGCCGCGGGCGTCGCGCCGACGCGAGCGGGCTTTGAGCAGTTCGCCGTTCTGCCTCAGATGGGACCGTTGCAGCGAATTGACATGACCACGCCTACGCCGCATGGGGCCATCGATCTGAAGCTGCGCCGCACCCGGGAGCACTTCACAATAGACGTCATGGTTCCGACTGGTACGGACGCGGTGCTTGGCGTGCCCAAGACGCCGAGTGCCCCGAGGACGATCGCGGTCGATGGTCGCGTCCTCTGGCGCGCGGGCAAGCCGACCGATTGCTCGACGCCGATCCGCTGGCTGGGCGAGGATGAGCGCTGGATCAAGCTGGCCGCGCCCGCCGGGCGCATCCTGATCGAAGTGTCCTATGGCAAGCCGGCCTCGTAGCCCTCGCCGGGGTTGGAGATCAGCCGGAAGGTCAGAACGGGTTGGCCCGCGGCGCCGAAGTTACCGCGCAGTTGGATCCAGTTGTCGGAGGTCTTACTGAACTCGCGCTTGGGCATGAGGAACTGGCAGAGCAGGGCCTTGCGATCCATCGGCTCGAGCGTGACGTTCCATGTGTGCGGGGTCAGCTTCCAACCGGCCGGAGCATGAGTTACGGCGACACATCCGCTCACTGGCTGGTCGCTGAAGTTGTACGCGTGGAGGGCCAGCGTGAATTCCTTGTCCGGTTCGATCTGGTGCTCGTGGTCCGAGGCCCAGGGGATCTGCTTGACGTTGACGGTGGCGGAACGCGGCATCTGCAACTGCAGGACGATCGGGCACGGCGCGCCAGGGCGATACTCGGATCGATGCGGCTTCTGGAGAGGCAGTCTTTCCGCATCGCCTTGACGGAGCGGAACAAAGATTGGCTTCGACTGCAGTTGTCCGGAGACGGCTGAACCGAGTGGGCGGCCCAGGTAGTCGAAGACACAATCAACCTTCACGTTTGTGGGCAGACTCCAGTCGACGACGGTTTTGCTGCGCCGGTCCCAGTCGGCCGGCCTCTCGGCCCAGGCGACGAGGACATCGCGCGCTTGGCCATCCGGCTCCGCTCGGAACGCATAGATATGGGCGTGGGGTTGGTTGTCCAGATTGCAGCGGCCCAGGCACTCGGCGCCGGCCAGCAGTCGTCCTATAGCGGCCAGCGCAACGTAACTGGGTTGCGGGGTCAGATCCAAACGCAACAGTCCAAACTGGATCTTGCCGCCCTCGCAGTAGTGACCCAAAATGAAGTGGAAATGTCGATCCGCGCCGGCGAAGAGACTGGTCGCGTACGATTGCGCCATGAACTCAGCCTTCTGGATTCCCTTGGCGTGCGAAAAGTCGCACCACGGTTCCGGCGTGTCGTAGGCGAGTCCTCGGTCGCTTTCGGTAATCCAGATGGGTCGGCCGCAGGCGGCTTCGTGAACCGGACCCCAAAGACGTTCATAGGAGTCGGGCCAGTCGTAGGTGTGCGTGTTGTACGTGTCGAAGTAGGGCCAGGTTTCATTGGCCAGAACGATGCGCGTGTGCAGTGTGGTGGGCGTCGCGGTCGAGACGTTCCAGCCGACAATGATGTTCGGATCGCCCGCCTTGAAGCCAAGGTAGGCCGCCTTCTGGTATGTGCACATCTCATCGGCGGTGTGGGCACCGAAGTTCGAGACATTTCCTTCGTTCCAGGGCTCCCACGCGTGGACGCGGCCCTTGAAGCGTTCGGCCATCGCCTTGCAGAACCGGTAGGCGTGCCGCAAGTCCGTGGGGTAGCGCCCCCGAGACTTGTCGTTCTCAGCGGCCCAGGGCGCCGTGTCATGAAAGACCTGTAAGACCTTGAGTCCATGCTGAGTTTGGATCTCGGCGGAGCTGTCGTAGGTGGTGTTCTCTGCGAAGCGATCGGCTTGCGGCTGGATCTCGCGCCACTTCATGCGGTCACGCACCCAGTTGACGCCCGTCAGCGCCGCCAGAGACGTCAGTTGTGTCTGCTTAGCCGGATCGTCCTTGGCGAACCAGGCGGTTGCCGAGTCGATGCAGATGGGAGAATCCTGCGGGATCGGCGCGGTGAGCTTAGCCAGCACCGCCGCTGTGGTCCAGGCGACGCGTTCGCCCTCGTCGTTGAGGAACTCAACGCGATACCAGCCGATTCCTAGTTGGCCCAGATCGACTCGCTGCGACTGAATGTCGACGTTACCGGCGGCGATCTCGACGGCGCGGTCGTCCAGGACCCGCCATCGCTGCGCAGCCTTGGAAGACGCAGGAATGGTGACCGTCTGTCCCTCGGTGTAGACGTTCCCCAGTCCATGGGCGACGGGGACGTTCCGCTCGATGATCGGCTCGCCATTCTTGGCACAGGCCATAGCGGGACCGGCGAGAACCGCCGCGAGGACAACGAGTGTGTGTGTGAGGTCGGGCGTTCTGTTCATTGTTTCCTCCGCGCTGGGAATGCGATCGATTCCCGGCCGCCGAATGGGGTTGCCATGTCACTTGCTATCCTAGCAGAACCGGCACGCGATGCAAGAGCTCTCATTGCCGACACCTGGACAGTTCTTGGCTAGGAGGACGGGTTCTTTCTGGGTAGCTTGGCGCCGGTCTCGACCAGCCAGGTGGTGAGCTTGCGGTCTAACTCCCGGACTCTCTCAGGCATCTGGTCAGCCAGGTTGTTCTTCTCGCTCAGGTCGTCTTGCAGGTTGAATAGTTCGAAGGTGTTGGTCTCGTAGTACTTGATCAGTTTCCAGGGGCCCGACCGAACGATGCTGTTTGGGGTCGCATGTTGATAGTGAGGGAAGTGCCAGAAGAGGGCGTCGCGACGCAGGGATCCAGTGCCGGTTAGCAAGGGCATGAGGTTCTCTCCGTCGATAGGGCGGTCGGCGGGCGGCGCTACGTTCGTTGCGGCGCAGATTGTGGGCAATAGATCGATGCCGCAGATCGGCGTCGCACCGACCGTATTCGACGCGACCACGCCGGGCCAGCGGATGATGGCGGGGACGCGAATGCCCCCTTCGTAGGGCCAGCACTTTCCCATTCGCAGCGGTCCGTTATGTGTGTAGAAGCTCTGGGGGTGCCCGTTGGCGGCCGCATCGACGCCTCCATTGTCGGAGGTGAAGATCACGAGTGTGTCATCCGCCAGCCCCGTCGCGTCCAGAGTTGCAAGGATCTTGCCCGTGGCGTCGTCGACGCTCTCGACCATCCCGGCGTAGACGGGGTTCTTCTGCTCGGTGGGCGACTTGGCTTGATACTTCTCCGTCAGTTCCTGTTTCGATTGCAGCGGGGCGTGAACCGCGTAGTGCGACATGAAGAGGAAGAAGGGGCGCTCGCGGTTCTCGCGTATGAAAGCCACCGCCTCGTCCGCCTCGCGGTCGGTCAGGTATTCACCCTTGTTGCGGGAGGGCAGGTTGGGTAGCCGGTTCTGGTATGGATCGAAGTAGCCGGGCGGGCTGCCTCGATCGCAGCCGCCAATGTTGTAATCGAAGCCTTGTTTGTCCGGATGCCAGGGCTCCGGGCCCAGATGCCACTTGCCCACGTGACAGGTCGCATAGCCGGCGGACTTGAGCACTTCAGCCAGCGTGATCTCTTCGTGCTCCATCCAGAGGGCGTTCAGCGGTTCCAGCAGTGCCCGCTTGCTCTTGCTCTGGTAGCCGCTGGGATTCTGCGTGGGAGTATTCCGCCCGCATGGTCGTATCCACGTCGTGATGCCATGTCGGACGGGGTAGCGGCCGGTCAGCACCGCCGCACGGGAAGGGGAGCAGACGGTGCAGGCGGCGTACGCATCCGTGAATCGTACTCCCTGTTGTGCCAGCCGATCGATGTGCGGGGTTTCGTAGTACCGGCTGCCATAGCAGCCCAGATCCACCCAGCCCATGTCGTCGACCAGGATCAGCACTACATTCGGCTTGCGAGCAGGCCGCTGCCGCGCTGCCGCAAATCGTGGAACGCCTATTGCAGCCAAGCCGCATCCCGCTGCCCGGATGAAACCGCGTCGTGTCATGTTCATCGCTGTGTTCTCCAGCTTCGTGAGTTTGCCTTCGAATCCCAGGGCCGTCGATTGCGGCCTGGATGTCCTGACGGCCGCATTGTATACCCCGGTCAGGCATTGGGCAAATGCGGTTGATCAGACCGCGGCTTGCGGCCGCGTCGGCAGGGGGGCGATTGGCCGTGAAGATGCCGCGACAGGGCGATCTAACGGCATCACCCCTCCGGATAGGGCCAATTTCCGTTGACAGGTCTGTAACGAATTCCTAAGATGCGACATTAACTATCAGAGGCCTATGTGGTGGTTGTTCAGCCTCGGTAGGTCAATCGTCACGGAAACACGAGGTGTATCCACAGGCGGCTTGAAGCCGCATGTCCCGGCAATGCTCGAAAAACCCCAGTGCTGGGGGTGTTCCTATTCTTTGGGGAAGACGGTTTATGAGTGACTACATCGTTCTCGTCAAGCAGGTACCTGACGTCTCACAAATCACCGACAACGCCTTCGATCCCGAGACGGGGACGCTCGTTCGGGCCCGCCTGGCCAATGTCATCAATGAGTTGGACGCCCAGGCGCTGGCTTTTGCCCAGTACATGAAGCATATCAGCGGCGACAAGAAGGCCCGGATCCTCGCGTTGACTATGGGCCCGCCGATGGCTGAAGACGTCCTGCGCTACAGTTTGGCCCGGGCGGCCGACGAGGTCGTGATGTTGACGGACCGCGCCCTGGGCGGCGCCGATACCTGGGCGACGGCCAATCCGCTGGCTTACGCCATTCGCAGGATCGTCAAGGAGAAGCTCAAGTGCGGCGACGACGACTACTACATCGTCGCGGGGATGCAGTCGGTGGATGGCGATACCGCTCAGGTTCCGGGCCAGATCGCCGAAGAGCTGGAGGTTCCCTGCATCGCGTACGTGACCGACGCGGAGTACAAGAAGAAACGCTTCGAGTTCACCCGCATCATCAGCGGCGGCAGCCAAACGGTGGCGACCAGGACCATGCCGGCCGTGCTGACCGTGGCCAAGTACGAATATCCTCTCTTCGCGACCTTCTCCGGTACCCGCTGGGGCAATCAGGTCGAGGTGACCAAGTGGGGTGTCGATGATATCAAGGCCACGCACATGGGCGCCAAGGGCTCCAAGACGGCGGTGATCCGCGTCTTCCCGCCGGGCAAGAGCACCCGCAAGTGCGAGGAGGTCAGCGACGCCAAGACGCTGGCCAAGGTCATCGTGGAGAACTTCAAGAGCGGCAATGGCGACGGCGCCGGCGGTGCTGATGACCATGGCGTCTATTCCTTGCCGGTGCGCCGCAAGACACTGCTGAATCGCCCCTACGAGGCGACCAAGAAGGAGCAGGACGACTACAACGCCCTGATCGCGATCCTCGAAGAAATGAAGATCACCGACGTCGCGAAGGTCGACGACGCCGCCAAGGAGAAAATTCTCGAGAAGGCGGCCGGCAAGTTCCACAAGAAGGCCCTGGGCGACATGCTCGAGGGGTTCAAACTCTCCGATCCCGCCTTCCAGGGCGAGGTCTGGGTCGTCGCCGAGCACAGCGGCGAGGGCGTCATTCACCCGGCGACGTTCGAGCTGACGGGCAAGGCTCGCGAACTGGCCGATTCGCTGGAAACGACCGTCGGCGTCTGCATCGCCGGCGAGAACGTGGCGCACATGGCTGAGGAACTGATCGCGGCCGGCGCCGACAACATCTACGCGATCGAAGACAAGCTGCTCAAAGAATTCGACCCGACCTCATACAAGAAGGTTGTCTCCGACGCAGTCGACAAGTACGTGCCGCAGATCGTTCTCTACGCGGCGACGCCTCAGGGACGCATGCTGGCCCCGATGGTCTCGTACAAGACCGGTTGCGGTCTGACCGCCGACTGCACGAGTCTGGACATTCGCGACAGTTCGCGTAAGGGTGATATCGGGCTTCTGCTCCAGACGCGACCGGCGCTGGGCGGCAACGTCATGGCGACGATTCGCACCAAGAACTCCAAGTCGCAGATGGCGACGGCTCGCCCCGGCGTGATGAAGCGGATCCCGGCCGATCCGAAGCGCAAGGGCAACGTCATCAATCACAAGGTCGAGCTGAGCGACAGCGACATCAGCCTCGAAGTCATCAAGACCGAACTGGGCAGTGGTGAGGTCAATTTCGGCGCTGAAGCCATTGTCTCCGGCGGCAAGGGCATGCAGAGTCGCGACAACTTCGAGGGCCTGCTTGAGACGCTCCGCGCGGGGCTGGAGAAGAAACTGGATACGGCGGTCGAGCAAGGGGCTTCGCGTGCGGCCGTCGAGCAGGGCTTCATCGAGCGCGTTCACCAGGTGGGCCAGACCGGAACGGCCATCGGCCCGAAGCTCTATGTTGCCCTGGGCATCTCGGGCGCCATTCAGCACATGATCGGTGTGGCGAACACCGAGACGATTGTCGCGATCAACAGCGATCCGAACGCACCGATCTTCAAGCAGTGCGATTACTATATTGTTGGAACCGCCGAAGATGTGGTCCCGGAACTGGTGCAAGCTCTCGATACCGCGTAAGACGCCACAGGTCCTATTGGTCCTATCAGACCTAATTCCTATCTAATTGAGGAATAGAAAGTGCCGAACAACAACGAATACAACAAGGTGTCGGTTTTGGTCGTGGGCGCCGGTCCGGCCGGTCTGGCGACGGCGATTCAGTTGAAGGTTCTCAAGCCGAACATCGACGTTTGTGTGATCGATAAGGCCCTCGACTTGGGCAACCACAATCTTTCGGGCGCCGTGCTCGAGCCGGAGCCGTTCCACTCCCTGATGGATGCGGCCAAGCCCGATTGGCGCGATTCCGATCAGGCCAAGGACGTGCTGGCCAACGTCATTGACAAGGATGACATTCTCTTCCTGCTCGGCAAGAACATGTCGTTCAACATCCTCTGGGCCCTGAAGATGGCCAAGCGATTCGGCATTGGCTGGGGCCAGATGATTCACGAGGGCGACTACTCCGTCTCCATCAGCAAGCTGACTAAGTGGATGGCTCAGACGGCCCGCGAACTGGGTGTCGAGGTGCTCACCGGTTTCGCCGCCGACCATGTTGTCTACAATGGTTCGGGCGTCGCCACCGGTGTTAAGCTGATCGACCAGGGCATCGACAAGGAAGGGCACAAGGAGCCCAACTACGTCGGAGGCGAAACCATCGAAGCCAAGTACGTCGTGCTGGCCGAAGGCTGTGATGGGCTGGTCACCGAACGGTTCGTCGAGCAGGCAGGGCTCAAGCGTCTGTCCCCGCAGCTCTTCTCGATCGGCGTCAAAGAGCTGATCAAAGTCACACCCGAGCAGTATGCGAAATTCACGCCGGGCCGCGTGGTCCACGCGATGGGCTATCCGATCTGGACCCCAGTCATGGGACCGGGCATGTTCGGCGGCGGCATTGTCTACGCCGGTGCTCAGGACCACCTCTCGGTCGGGATGATCGTCGGACTCGACTGGAAGTGCCACGACTTCAACGCCCAGGACGCACTGGTGCGTTTCAAGGAGCACGCCGCGATCAAGCCGTTCATCGAGGGCGGCACCGTCGTCGAGGCGGGCGCCAAGATGATTCCCGAGGGCGGCTACTACGCGATCCCGCGCGACCCCGAGAGCAACAGCATTGGCAAGGGTAACGTCATGATCCTGGGCGACAGCGCCGGGTTTGTGAATATGTACAAGATTAAGGGTCTGCACAACGCCATCGACTCGGGCGTCCAGGCCGCCAAGGCGATCGTGATCACCGAGGACAAGCCGGAAGACGCGGCGGTCGAGTACACCACGCTCATCAGCGGCTGCAACGTCGAGAAGGAAATGTCGGGGGCGCGGAACTCCCGCCATCCGATCGCCAAGTTTGGCCCACTCCAGGGCATGCCGCTGTCGGTCCTCGGCGGTTGGCTGCCTCGCTTCGAGGTCGAGAAGGATTACGAGATGATGACGGGCGCCTCCTATCGGCTCAAGCCCGACATGAACTTCGACAAGGACACGTTCACCGCGGTTGCCGCGACCGAGCACCGCGAAGAGCAACCCTCGCATTTGACCATCGTCGATCCGACGATCTGCGAAACCAAGTGCGCCCCGGTTTACGGCGGCCCCTGCATTACGTTTTGCCCGGCCGGCGTCTACGAGACCATCCACGACGAGGTCAAGGCCGCCAACCCTTCGAACTGCCTGCACTGCAAGACCTGTCAGCGCAAGTGCCCGTTCGACAACATCCGCTGGACCGCCCCCGAAGGCGGCGGCGGACCCCGCTACAAACGCATGTAGAACCGCGTCTACCACGCGTGGCATGAAAACACAACGGGCGAGGCCCTCCGCGGTCTCGCCCGTTTTTTGTCTTCTCGGTATTCAGGTCTGGCTATCTAGGGGGTCGTTGAGCCCCTCAGGTCGAAATCGAGAATCGTCTCCTCACCCGCTTTGAGAGTCAGTGTTCTGGATTGTTGACGTTCGACCGTACAGCCGCCAAACGAGGGATGCTCTATGGCTGTCACGGTGTATTCGCCTGGGGCGATCCCCACGATGTCGTATCGGGCGGTGTCGTCGGTCTCCTGCACGATGGCGGAGCCGCGAATGACATAGCGGCTGTCCATGGTCTTGGCTTCGTACGCATGCGTCTGGCGGATCGGCCCGCTGCCCGGATTGCGAAGCAAGATATACCATTTTCCGGATGACTCAGGATGGGTGGGCCAGGGGGTCTTGTATTTTCGAGGTCGTCCCAGGAGCTTGCCCTTCAGCGAACACGTGCCTGTCGGAGGGGCCGGCATATCGACCGTGATCGTCTGATCGGCTGCAACGGTTGCCGCCGCCTGCGAGACGAAGACGTTGGACCGATCCAGTTGGGCCACGGCGCTAAGGCGATATCGGCCGGCCGGGATCCCATCGATCACGTGTTGTTTCGGGGGATACTGATAGACTGTGCCGCGTAGGGCGGTGCCCGTGGCATCCATTCTCGCGAAGTTCAGGGCGTAGCATCCGCCCAGCGCGCCGGTGATCCGGGCCTGTCCCAGCTTTGGGGCGAAGCGTAAGTCATACATCCCCGGCTTGCTCAGATCCACTTCAAACGGCCCACCGTACATCCAGAAATTGTCGGGGTTCCTGCCACCTTCACGGCGGTAGAGTAGGGAATACAGCCCCGGCCTCAACGTCATCCGGTTTGGAAGGAGCATTTGTCCTGTATCTTCATCCATGAGATTGGGCTGGACCATGATCGTTCCGACTTCCCTGTCGTCCGATGACCGAATCTCGAACTCATACTTGCCTGCTCTCCAATCATCCTTTTCCCGATCCCTTGGTATGGGCGTCACCTCGAGTGAGACCAGATCGTCCGCCATCCCGGCGGGCCAACGCCTGGCATTGCCGCCCCCGGTGATGCCGTCGTCATACTTCAGCCTCCAGTCGTCCGGCAAGGCGCCCTTCAAGTCTCCGTGGGAGATCGCTTCCTTCTGGGAATCGGTTGTCCGCGGCGGTTGCTCCATCGCAGGCTCAGTTCTCGCCCGCGCCGAGAGAACAAGGGTCGTTGGCGCCGTCAGCAGCACGACCAATACGACGCAGATACCGCCTGTGTAACTGGACCGCTCGTGGAACGTCCTTCCTGGTTCTAACATGGTTCTGATCCTTTCCTCAAGATTCCTCGACGAATCAGCCACAGCCAACGAGGGAATGGGCTGTTCCGACGATTCCGCACTCGCTAAGGTTTCCACCACGGCGCTGCAATAGTCTTTCGCTTTCGCTCCCAGTTGCGCCACGGCTCTCTCGTCACAGCATTTCTCTCGCTCGTGCCGGATTTGGCGATTGACCCACCAGACCAAGGGATGGCACCAGAAGAGCCCCTGGGCGATGGTCTGGAGCAGATTCATTGCCGGGTCGAGACGCTGGATATGGGCCAGTTCGTGGGCCAGAACGTGGCGGCGCTGGGCGATATCATGGTTCTCCAAGAAGGTAGTGGGCACATAGATGCTCCCCCGCAACAGTCCCAAGACGAAGGGCTGGCCGATATCATCCATGATCCAGATAGCCGGTGAGCGCCCGCTTGGGCTGACCGGAAGGATTGCCTCGGTGTCCTGCCTGGCGTCATCCGGCAGGGGACGACGTCCCCGACGCACCCAGTGGTGGCCTCGAATTGCTCGCAAGCCGCTCTGCACAAAGTACAGTGACGCCCCTACGATCCATGCAATCGCGGCGTACGCATTGAACGGCAACGGTTCTCGCACGCGATGTTCCCCCTGCTCGGAGGCCGCTACGACGAACGCTGAACTCGGTTCTCTTGCAGACGCGGGCGCCGGGGCTGGCTTCATCGCGTCGCCTCGCTCGTGTTGGGCGGGTTCGGAACTGGCGATCGGAACCGCTGCAGGCGCCTCGGCGGGCAGAACTCTCACGGACACCACGAAGACCGGGGGCACAAGGCACTTGGCCAGGACGATGAGCCAGAGCAGGTAGCGAATGTGTGCGGTCCTGTGGCGCAGAGCGGCCGTCGCCAGCGCCACGGCGATCGTCAGGACCGCGATCTGCCAACTCTGGGCGGCCAGAAATCGCGTCAATTCCGTCAGATAGACACTCATGGTTACACCTCCGCAAAATCGGCCTCTAGGCGTCGTCGATCAGTTTTCTCAGATCCTCGAGGTCTTCGGTGCCGATTCGCCCCTCCTCCGCCAGGAACTGCATCAAGGGCTTGGGATCGCCTCCGAAGAGTCGATCGAGGAAGTCGAGCACGGTCCGCTTGATCACGTCCTCACGCTTGGCCGCCGGATAGAAGACATGGGCCTTGCCCTCGACGTCGTGCTTGAGATAGCCCTTCTTCTCGAGTCGTCTCAGCAGCGTCTGGACGGTGGCATAAGCAATTTCTCTGCTGGCCGGCAGATGGTCGCAGACCCCCTGAACCGTGGCGCGTTTCAGTTGCCAGACGAGTCTCAGAATCTCTGTCTCTGCCGGGCTGACGGCGGGCAACTCGCGACTTCTCATAGCCTGTCTCCTTGTACAAATGTACGAATATGATAGCGTACATTTGTACAACGTGTCAATAGCGTAAATATGAGGATTTTGGCCGTCTTGACCTGGGGTGGGGCGAAATGATAGGATTGAGGGGTTGGAATTGACTGATATTCTCTATTGGGGGCGTGTCTCGTGAGAAGGGTGATTGGTTTCGTTGTATGTCTGCTGGCCGTTCGTGCCTGCTCGGCGGCGGTCTATACCGTGGATCTGGAGGGTCCGGCGGATTTCGTCAGTATCCAGGCGGCGCTCGATCAGGTGGTTGATGGCGACACGATCGTCGTCCGGCCGGGCGTCTACGCTGAGGACGTGAACTTCGCGGGCAAGAACGTGGTTCTGAGCGGCACGGCGCCGGAGAGTTCGGCGGTGGTAAGCCGCACCGTGATCGAAGGGCACATTCAGTTTCGAGGCGACGAGGAGCCGAACTGCGCCCTGACGGGCTTTGAGATCAATGGAACCATCACGGGTTTCGCTTCGGAGAGCACGACGCACACCCGCGCCACGATCAGTTTCTGCCGACTGACCAACATCCTCACCGGTTGCGGGAGCCTGATCCGAGGCTGCGATGGGACGATTTCCCACTGTGTGATCGCCGACATCGGATATCTCTGTCGGCGGGCCTGGCCCGTACCGGCGATTGTCGATTGTCGGGGCGTCTTCGAGAATTGCACGCTGGCGAACGTGGCCGATGGCATCGAGGTGGCCGACGGGGGTGTCTGCACGTTGCGCAACTGTATCGTCCATCGCAGCGATCCCTTCATCGTTCGCGGCGATGGAACCGTTCACATCGCCCACAGCATGGTCGACACCGCCTCGAACATCGTCGTTGGCGATGGCGCGGTCACGTGGGAGACAGAGAGCCTCGATCTGGAGCCTTGCTTTGCCCGCTTGGGCGATTGGGAGATGCCGGGCGACTATCATCTGCGTTCGGAAGTAGGGCGGTGGGATCCGAACTCTATGTCCTGGACCCGCGACGAGGTGACCAGCCTGGGCATCGACGCCGGCGATGCCGCGAGCGACTGGTCGAGAGAGCTTTGGCCCCATGGCAAGCGCATCAATCTGGGCGCCTATGGAGGCACGCCCGAGGCGAGCCTGTCTGCGGCGGACTTCGGCCTTGCCGCTGATCTGAACCAGGATGCCATCGTCGACGCCCGCGATTTGCACATGCTGGCCCAGCAGTGGCTGGACGAGATGCCCTTGCTTGCCCAGGATTTTGATCGTGACGGCTCCGTGAATCAGCAGGACTTCGCACGATTCGCCCCCGCGTGGCGCGCCGGGCCAAGTGCGGACGAAGCGCCGTTGGAGCTGATCCTGGGCCGCAGGGCCCAGTGGTCACCCAAGCATGAGGGGTACGACCCGAATCTGCCCGGCTTCCACGTCGTGGGCGATATCGCCTCGGTGACGCTGCGGGCGACAACTGACGCCGTCCCCGAGACGCTCGTGCTGATTATTCAGAATCTGCCCAGCACCCAGCCCATGCTGGAGAACTTCACGCTGACCGGTTCGCACATCCGGCTCACAACCGAACCGTTCAACGAGTTCGTCGAGTTGGCCTGCTACAAGAAGTCAGGCTGCGCCCAAGACTGGCAGATCAAGTCGGAAATCGCGACGAAGGAGTACTTCACCTTCGAGATCGTTGGCGACGCGATCCACGTTGAGTTCCAACCCAAGGCGATCGAACTGCTGCGGACCCCGTGCGAGATCTCCTGGATTGACTGGTATCGACGCTGAGTTCCCAGCGAGCGTTTGTCGTCTCTCCAGCCAGTCTAGTTACGGCGGTAGATCGTACAGCCAGGCAGCGCTTGCTTCAATTCGAACAGGGCGCTCGATGTTACGCGCACGCCGTTCAGGTTCACCCATTTGAGGCTCTTGATCTTGGCCAGTTCCTTCAGGCCGGCGTCGGTGAGGTTCGTGTTGTGCAGGTTCATCGCGCGCAGGTTACCCAGACCGGTCAGTTCCGCGATCCCCGCGTCGGAGACCCTCGTGTTGTCGAGGTTCAGCGAACGCAGGCTCTTCATGCCGGCCAGTTCCTTTAGTTTCGCATCCGTCACCCGGGCCGAGTGGACGTCCAAGGCGAAGCCGGACGCGGGAACGGGCAGGGGGGCGAGCGCTCCGTCCGCCCAGCGTTCGAGCCGGAAGGCGGGCAAGTCGTTGGCCAGATTCGGACCCACGCCGTACCCTTCCTTCGTGCCGGTGCGGAACCAGAGGTCTCCCTTGTTGTCCTGGCGGATCCACCCGGCTTCGGCGCCTGCTTGCTCCCAGGCCTTAACGACCGAATCGGAAAAGTAGCGGGGGGTCTCATTCTTGGATGTGCTCTGCGGGAGCTTCCCGGCGCCGGTGTTGCCTGACGAATCACCCTCGGTTCCGGGGTCCTTGCCGCAGCCAGCCAGGGTCAGCGAAAGCAGCGCCACCATCAGCCATGCCGCGGTTCGGATTGGAGCGTGTCTCAAGTGCATCGTTCATCTCCCATGTACGGTGTACGTTTACAGGGACAGTCGCGCCCCATTTCCTCTTGTGCCAATGCTCAGCGCTGGTCTTTACCGATCCCTCAAGCGGTCGGTTCAGAATATCTCTGAAAGTTCCTCTCTTCAGACTGTATTGTCATCCGCCGGTGGGGTGGCGCATTCTCCGACCTGTCGCGAGCCGACGTAGAGGGCGTATTCCCCCAAGCGGTGTCAGGGATTAGCAATTAACAAGCAATGCCGTAACGACCCCCTAACAGTAGCCCCTATAATGGCGCCGTCATGAATGCCGTGGGCGGGGCTGCGGAGACTGAAGATCGGCAACCGCGCCGCGGGCTTCTGACGATAAGACGAACCCGATGTCGGCGTTCTCAGTCCTGCTGTTTATGTGTCGATCCATTGGGGTTCTGGCAAATTCCGGAGTGGAATGGGGATTTCAGCTTGGAATGGATCGAGCCAGCGTGATATCATCGTGCTATACGGCTCGTGATAGAAAGGTCCGTGCAGACTGGTGGGTGATCCCTGTGGATGCAGGCGCAGAGCCTCGCAGGCTGGGCCCGGCGGTCGAACGCGGAGAAGCATTACGGACGGAGAATTGACACATGAGTTCACATCGTCGCGACGGATTCACTTTGATCGAATTGCTAGTCGTTATTTCCATAATCGCTGTTCTGATGGCGATCCTCGCGCCGTCCCTGGGACGCGCCCGCGAGCAGGCGAAGTTCATCCGATGCAAGGCGAACCTCAAGTCCTACGGGGTGCTGGCCTTCATGTACATCGAGGATAACGACGGCATCATGCCCAGCGCCTGGACCAGTTTCTACAACAAGCACGGCGAGTATCGCGGCGAACCGCATCGGTACTGTCGGTGGCACAACCCTGACTATGATCTCAATCTCCACCCTGAGTACGCGGGCCCCTTCTGGCCCTACCTGAAGGGCAAGGACATTCACATCTGCCCGTCGTTCGGCAAAGTCGCGAAGCGTTACGGCCCGATGCATCCCCAACACGTCGACGAGATACCGATCGTGCCGAACTACAGCTACTCCATGAACTCCTATCTTGGTTCGACCGAGGAGAGGCCGATACGCGTAACCGACATCAAACGCCATTCAGAGGTCTTCTTCTTCGGTGAGGAGAATCTCTGGATCACGGCGCCCTACAATCGCTTCGCGTTCAACGACACCGCCATGTGCGTCTATGAGCAGTGGGACAGTTTTGGCACATTCCACCTCACACGGGACCCCGAGGAAGGGGTGACGAACGCGGTCTTTCTGGACGGCCAGGCCCGGACCGTTCACCGGGAGGATTCCTGGCGCTACTGTGCACCGGACGGCCAGAGCAGATCACCGCTGGCTGGCTTGTAGCCCGACAATCAATTCGCATGTATCATCAGCAAAGGAGAAAGGTATGAGAAGGCTCATCTTATCGTTTGTGATCATTGCGCTCGTTTCACAAACTCAGGCCGGCATCCCTGAGCCGAACGGCTTGTGGGAGTTCAACGCAGCGGACCCCACGGCGGCGACGATCGGCAATGCTCTGGAGTTGGTCGGCTTGACGATGGACGTGGCGGGCATCGACGCAGGTGACGGCGCTGTCACCATCGGCGAGGGCAGTTACTTCGTCTGCACGCACGGCATTGCCCCTAATGGCGAAGGCGAGAAGGTCAATGAATGGACCTTGCTGATCGACTTCGCCTATCCGGCCAGCAGTCTGTCCGACCCACCCAATGGGTTCAACGATCTGTTCCAGACCGATCCGACCAACGCCAGCGATTCCGACTGGACCATTAACTCGTCTGGCGGAATCGGCATTGGCGCTGTGGGATACACCAGCGCTTTCGGCTACACCACCGAGGCTGACGTCTGGTATCGCCTGGTGGTGGTAGTCGACAACGGTCTGCGATACGACGTCTACATGGACGGCCAGGAAATATTCAAGGGTAACCAGCAGGGCATTGACGGTCGTTTCAGTCTGGCCGAGACGCTTCTGCTCTTCGCCGCCGGTAACGATCAGGACGGCGACGATGCTCCCATCGATGTTTCGACCGTTGCGATCTGGGGCGCTCCGCTCGATGCCAGTGAGATTCTGACTCTGGGGGCGGCTGGCGATGACCTCTTCGCCGACAACGTGGCCCCGACCGTCGATGCCGGCGCCCGTCAGAGTGTCGAGCTGGATGAGGACGGTGTCGTGGTCGTCGATCTGCAGGGCGTCATCACCGACGATCACCCTGAGGATTTGATTATCGTCTGGCAGAAAGTGGAAGGCCCCGACGGGATTGTGATCGAACCGACGGACGATCCGAACGCCACGGCGACCATCACCGCTCCGGGCCTGTATACACTGGAACTGTCGGTTGTGGATGGTCCGTTCGTTATGAGCGCTCGAGTGACGATTGCGGTCTCGGTCCATGGGGCCGGCGGTCTCCTGGTTCACTGGGATTTCGAAGAAGCCTGGAACGGTCAGACCGTGCGGGACGTCTCCGGCAACAACAATCACGGTACGGTCGTTGACGGTATCGACGGCGTCTCCGAGTATACGCCCGCTCAGGTCGGCCAGGGGATCAATCTCCTCAGCGACGATCTGACTGAGCAGGGCGATTGGCTTGAGTTGAATCTGACGATGCCCGACAGCGGTACGATCGGCATGTGGGTCAGGCCGATTGATTTCTACAACTACCATTCGATCTTTGACAACTCGGGCAATGCCAACGACTGGGAGATGTGGATTTACGGCGACTCCCGCGCCCGTTTCCGCGTGGAAGGCGATACGGCTGTCACGGCTAACCTCAACGCGCTGGCCGAGGACGGCGATGGCCAGGGCAAATGGTGGCATTTCGCCTGCAC
>JANQFY010000497.1 GCA_028277585.1 Sedimentisphaerales bacterium | reverse complement strand
CGCCGAGAACCCCGTCATCGCCCGCTGCGCCCTGCACGCCTGGACGCTCGAGTTCACGCACCCGACCACCGAGCAACCCGTCAAGTTCGAAGCCCCCCTGCCCGACGACATGCAAGTGTTCCTCGAACTCCTCCGCGAATGCCGCGCGCAATGACCTGTTCTTGCAGGCAACTCGGGCCGTAGCATCCTCTCGTGGACCATGGACCGACAGAAACGATCAGGTCACCCTTCTGATGCGCTCGTCGGCAATCCACCCGCAACAGAAGTGCATCATCGTCATTGCCTCTTCCAGAAGGATGGCAGGAATAGACACAGTATGACCATGATTTCCAAACGCCCCAATATCATAAGGAAGGAAAGGAAGATCTTAGCGGGAGTCGAGAAGAAGGCATAATTCTCAGTCGCGCCTACCCGATTGAGTCCGGGGCCGATATTGTTCATGGTGGCGGCCACGGAGGTGAATGCCGTTTCAAGATCAATCTGTTCATCTTTCTGCGCACAGCACCCATTGTGAAGAACAAGAACGAGCAGCGTTGAGAGAAGAAATATCGTCAACACGATGCCAATGTAAGCCGTGACATTGCGGCGGACATTCTTGTCCAACGCCTTTCCACCTATCTTCAATGTTCGCACGGCCCGGGGGCGAAACGTACTGGCGATTTCCAACACGATGATCTTCACGAAGAGGATGACACGAATCACCTTTATCCCTCCCCCCGTTGAGCCGGCGCAACCTCCAACAAACATCAGAAGGAACAGAAGCCAACGCGAGAGATCAGGCCAGGCGTTGAAATCGGCTGTACAATAGCCCGTTGTTGTCATTATCGAGACAGCCTGAAAACTGGAATCCCGCAGGGCTTTGCCGGGTCCGTAGTGGTCAGGACCGTTGAGAAGCACATCGGTCGCAAGCAGAGCGACGGCGCCGAGCATGACCAAGAGATAGACTTGAAGCTCCCGGTTTCCAATGACCTTACGCCAATTGCCAGTCAACAGTATTGCATAAAGGTTGAAGCTGGTTCCGGCGAAGACCATGAAGACAATGATGGTTATCTCAAATCCGAGGTTGTTGTACTGTCCGATGCTCCCATTTAGAGTGCTGAATCCTCCCGTTGCCATCGTTCCGAATGTATGACAGAGAGATTCAAAGAGGTTCATTCCTTGGACCATGAGACAGAGAACCTCAGCCGCGGAAATGGCGACGTAGATCTTCCAGAGGAGCAGTGCGGCCGAACTTATCCTCGGCTTGAGAGACTCATCCGGCGGGCCGGGTACTTCAGAGACAACCATGTGCTTGGCCCCCGAGCCTGTCTGACCCAAGACAGCAACAAACAACACGACAATACCCATTCCGCCCAACCAGTGAGTGAGACTACGCCAGAAGAGAATGGCACGGGGCAATTCTTCAGGTGCTGGGAATATGCTCGCGCCGGTCGTTGTGAATCCACTGATGCTCTCGAAGACAGCGGCGCCGCAAAGGCCGAACCCGTTGTCGTAGTGCGACGAAAGCACGCCCGAGAAGATGTATGGCAACGCCCCCAGAACACCACACAGAAACCAGCCCAATGAAACCACCGCGATCGCTTCTTTGCGGTACATCTTTTCGTCGCCGATCTTCTTGCGAGCGAGAACGAGACCGATGACGATGCAAATAACAGTGGGCAGAAGAAAAGCATACGCGACGCGGTGGGAACCCTCTTCATTCCAATCCAGAAACGCCCAGACGAGGCTCGTACTCATGCACACGCCGACGAGAGATACCAGTATTCCCAGTTGCCTGAAGACCAGTTTGAAATTCACAGACCCTTCTTTCCCTTCTGTCGTGGCCTATACCCACGTCCGCCAGGTAAGAACCACTCCTCTTGTCTCAGAGCGATTTCGACAGGACTCACCCTCCGAAGAGGCGGGCAAGTGTCTTCCGATCGCTTGCTTTGCCAATGATCAAGAGAACATCATCCTGTTCCAGCGCCGTATCACCGCTTGGAATGATGACCTCTTCACCGCGTTTGACCAGTAGAATCAAGGTGTTTCTCGATAAGGAGATGTCTTTCAGTCTACTTCCTGTCAGGGCTTCGTTCGTGAAGTGCAGTTCCAGAATCTCCGCCTCTCCAGCGCCCATATCCGCCAGTGAGCGTCCTTTCCCCTTCTTGAGCAAGGTCAACACTTCCCGGGCCATGATCGCACGCGGACTTATGGCATGATCGATCCCGAGGTCTTCGATCAGATGCACGAAATCCGGTCGGCGAATCAACACCAGCGTCTTTTCCACTCCGAGCTTCTTGGCCTGCAGAGCACTCATGATGTTGATCTCATCATTGCCCGTTGTCGCGATGAAGAAGTCCGCGGTGTCAACGTTCTCTTCCATCAACAGTTCCAATTGGGTCCCGTCCCCCTGCAATACGGTCGCAGCGGGCAGGGTACAGGAAAGACTCTCACAGCGCAGAATATCTTGTTCAATGATGGTCAAATGAAAGTCATTCGGCTTAAGCCTTCGGGCGAGGTTCAGCGCGATGCGTCCCCCCCCGAGAATGACGATCCTCTGTTTGTCCGATCTTTCCCATTTGAAGTTCTTCTGGAATTCGCTGACCTTCTCAGTTTCGCCAATGAGAATGGCCGTGTCTCCGGCTTGCAGAAAGGCGTCCCCGGTGGGAATGATCAGTTTGGTGTTTCTGGTGATACACGCAATTCTCACATCGTTGGGAATATCCAACTCGCTGAGCTTCTTCTCAATATACCCGGACCTCTCATCAATGATGACCTGTCTCATGACCACCGTGCCCTGGGCAAAATGTTCAATGGCCAGGGATCCGGGGTTTCGTATGAAAGAGGCCATTTCCAGGGCGGCAAACATATGGGGACTGAACATTTCATCGATACCGAAATGTTTCTGATATGAAAACTCGGGATCTTCTCGAAAGATCACCTCATCAATCCTTGCGATCGTCTTCGCTGCCCCTAGATGGCCCGCCACCGATGCGGACACAATATTGACTTCTTCGTTAGCCGTCAGCGAAAGAAACAGATCGCAGTTCTCTACCGCGGCCTTCTTCAGTACTGGCACGGCCGAAGCCGTTCCGCATATGACATTGACATCCAGAGAATGGGACAACTCTTCCCCTATCACGGTGTCGGCTTCTATGACAGTCACATCGTGCGCCTCCTCCGCTATTCTCTCGGCGATATAGGCCCCAACCTCACCTGCTCCGGCAATAATAACGTTCATGAGTTCCTCTGGTCTTTCAAACTCTCATTGTCTCGAATCGCTCACGGCTGTACTCATTCTGACGCCGGGAATGATACGATAATCGCCCTTTGGATCAGCTCATCTGAGTCTTGTTCCTACAGGCCATCTGCGTGCATATGGCTTTGGTTTCTCTCGATGCGCTCGATCATATCATAGGGGGCCTTTTACCCGTTCTTTCGACAGACTGCCAGCAAAATCGCATCGCTCTATATCGGACTTAGCGTACAGGAAGGCGCCCGGCTCAAGCGATGTCCGCCAGACCGATCGATTCGCCAAACCGATCCAGCAGCATCTGCCGGATGTCACGATGTTGGGCTTCGGTGAGCATGGGGTCTTCGGCAGCCAGTTCGAAGGCGTGCTTGCGGGCCATGACCAGAAGCTCGTAGTCGTCGATAATATTGGCGATCTTCAGGTCGGGCAATCCATGCTGACGAGCGCTGAACAGTTCACCCGGCCCGCGGAGGCGCAGGTCATGCTCAGCAATCTTGAACCCATCGGTGGTGCGCGTCATCACCTCGAGTCGGCTGCGGGCAACCTCGTTCTCCGTCTCGGCGAACAGCAGGCAATACGACTTCGATTCGCCCCGGCCGATGCGGCCCCGAAGTTGGTGCAATTGCGCCAGGCCGAACCGGTCGGCCTCCTCAATGACCATGATCGTCGCGTTCGGCACATCGACACCCACCTCGATCACGACGGTCGAAACCAGTGCATCGATCCGCCCTTTGCGAAAGTCGGTCATGATCTGTTGCTTCTCGGCCGACGCCAATTGCCCGTGCAACAGCGCGACGTTGAACTCGGGGAAGACCTTCTCCGATAGCTTCTTCCATTCGTCCGTCGCGGCCTTGATCTCGTTGTCGCCCTCCTCGACACTCGAAATGCGCGGGTAGACGAAATACGCCTGCTTCTTGACCTTGAGCCGCTCGCGAATGAACTCGTACGCATCGCGCTGGTGACGCCGGTCCACCCACCGCGTGACGATCGCGCCACGGCCGGGCGGTGCGTGCTTGATGATCGAGACATCGAGGTCCCCAAACGCCGTCATCGCCAGCGTCCGGGGGATCGGCGTCGCGGTCATCACCAGACAGTGAGGCGACCCCGCCTTACGCAGTTGGGCGCGCTGATGAACCCCGAACTTGTGCTGTTCGTCCACCACTACCAGTCCCAACCGGCGAAATGCGATGTCCTTCTGCAGCAGCGCGACAGTGCCCACAACGATATCGATCTCCCCCTGTTCAATCTGCGCCAGCAATTCGGTTCGTTTCTTGCCGGTCATCCCCCCCGTGATGAGCACGCGCCGGACATTGCTGTTCTTGAGATACCGCTCCATACTGATGAAGTGCTGGGACGCGAGGATCTCAGTCGGCGCCATGATAGCGACCTGCGTCTTGTCCCCCACCGCCAGCAGCGCGGCGTAGAGCGCCACAACGGTCTTGCCCGATCCGACGTCGCCCTGGAGAAGGCGGTTCATCGGCTGAGTCCGCCCCATATCGGCGACGATCTCATCGATGCAGTCGCTCTGATCCTCGGTCAGCAGGAAGGGAAAGCGCTTGCGAATCCGGCTGTCCATCTCGTCCGAGCATTCGCAGACCGGCGCCGAGGCGAAGTGCTGTGTGCTATAGCGGCGCAGCGCCAAACCCAGTTGCATCAGGAACAGTTCATCGTACTTCAGACGGCGTTTGGCTTGGGCGAGCTTTTCTTCATCGGGCGGCATGTGGATCCAGCGGAACGCGTCCCGGCGACCGATCAAGCGGGCGTGCTTGAGCAACTCGGCGCTGTGAAACTCGTCGATCCAGTCGTCGATGCGATCGAGCAGAGGGACAACGATCCGCTTGATCTGCCCACTGGCCAGACGCGCCGAGGCGGGGTAGACCCCTCCACTGAAGTACAGATCCGGCTGCGTATGCGATTCGTCGAGCACCATGAACTTCGGGTTGGTCATCTGCAGTTGGTGTTTGTAGAGCGTGACCTTGCCCGAGACCATGATCGCCTGCCCTGGCTGAAACTGGTTGCGCACATATGCACCGTGAAACCAAATGAGCCGGCACGTGCCCGACTCATCGCTGACGATCGCCTCGAAGATGGGAGGGCGCCGGTAATTCTGATAGTCCGTCGATTCAACGAGCCCGATGATGCTGGTCGTCTCGTTGGGCTGGAGCTGAGCGATCTTGATCGGCGTTGGCGCGAAGACCCAATCGCGCGGATAGTACTCCAGCAGATCCGCGACGGTCTCGACGCCCAGTTTCGCGAACGTCTTGGCCCGGGCCGGACCGACGCCTTTGACGTACTGGATAGGCGTGCTCGGGTCGAGCCCACCGTGCGGCTCGGCGTTTGTCGATTCGGTATAATCCACAGTCTCAACTCGTTTCGAAGCCATGGGCGCCGCGAAGCTTGACGAATCGGCAGCCGCACAGGTGTCTCTCGATCAGTTTGCCCTGGCATTTCTCGGCGGCGATGAGGCTTTGCGTGTGGCCGCCGCCGATCGGCGCGACGAGCAGGCCTCCCTCGGCCAGTTGCGCTTGCAGGGGTTCGGGAACGTCCGGCGCCGCGGCCGTGACGATAATGCGGTCGAACTGACGCTCCTCAGGCCAACCGCAACCGCCGTCGCCGACGCGGAATGTCACGTTATCAACGCCCAGGTGTTCCAGCACGTGCTGCGCCGAATCCGATAGCTCAGCAAGGGTCTCGATCGTCCAGACGTGGCGCGCCAGTCGCGCGAGGACCGCCGTCTGGTAGCCACTGCCCGTGCCAATCTCGAGCACATCGCACGCGTTGCCAAGGCGCAGCGTCTGGGTCATCAGCGCGACGATGTAGGGTTGTGAGATCGTCTGGTCGGAGCCGATCGGCAGGGGTTTGTCTGCATACGCCTGGCTGAAATAATCCGAGGGAACGAAGACCTCGCGGGGCGTCTCGGCCATCACCCGAAGCACATCGCGATCGGTGATATCCCGCCCCCGCAGGTCGTGGTCCAGCATGCGCCGGCGCGCCGATTCCAGCATGTCGTTCTCGTGGCTTCTGGGCATGGCGTCAATCATGGCTTCTCGCGTAACCTTTTTCAAATCCTTTTCATCAGATCCGGTGAGTCTCTAGAAAAGCAGCTTGACGGCACCAGCCATCAGCTTGATCGCGGCCGCGACGGCAAGGACCTGAACCACCGCGTTGAAGACTTTCTGGGGGATGCGTTTGAGGAAGAAGACCCCCACGACTGCACCGGCCGCGATGGCGGGGATCATGATGAGGTTCAGCTTGATCGACTCGGCGTTCATCAGGTCCAGGTTGGCGCTGAAGGGAACTTTGAGCCAGTTGATGATGAAGAAGAACCACGCGCTGGTGCCGACAAATTCCACTTTGGGAAGTCGCATGGCTACGAAGTAGATGATCATGATCGGTCCGGCGGCGTTGGCCATCATCGAGGTCAGTCCTGCCGTGAAACCGAGCCCGGCGGCGAACCACCATTGGGTGGGGACCTGCAGATCGTCGCCCTGGGACCGGGTGCGCCAATAGTTCAGCCCCAGCATCAAGAGTACGATCGCCCCGATGATGGGCTTGAGTTGCTCGTCGCTGATCTTGTCCATGATCTGGTGACCCGCGATGATGCCGGCCAGCGCCGCCGGCAGCAGGCGGGGCATGTGGGACCACTGGGCGTTGCGCCGATGATATCCGGCGCCGAACAGATCACCCAGAATGAGGATGCCCAGCAGCATACCGGTCGACTCCTGGGCCGGGATCACCTGGGCCATCAGCAGGGCGGGGAGAATCCCCACACCGGGAATTCCCGTCTTGGCCGCGCCCACAAGAAAAGCACACAGTCCGACAACTAACCAGCCTATCGGCTCCAACTCCGGCATTACACATCCTCACAGAAAGACCCTGCTCCCCCCGATTCTGAGCGGTGCACTGTAAGGCTTTTGCCGCCGTCCCGCAACTTCCTTTCTCTGTGGGCCAAGCGTGACGATGCGGACAAGGAGCGCGGATATGGGTGCGGGCGTGGATCTGTCGTGGGGGGCGTCAGTACTCCTTGAACCGCCGCATCCAGTGGGGCCAGTCCCCAGCCTCGACGCCGCCGGCTCTCGTCCAGGGCCCGGCCGTATTGAAGTGACGGCTCCACTTGAGCGTCCAGAGCTCCTTGAGCCCCACCTTGCGGACCGACCAGTCCATGAACAGTCCGTTGATGCAGCCGCGGTGTCTATCGATCCCGAAGTGAGCCATGTTGCAGCTCCCTTGGTCCACGCGGTGTACATCGTCGAACACAGGCGGTCCATCCGTCATTCGAGGTCCCCCGCCGCCGAACATGCAATCCAGGAAGACGGGAACCTGGGCGGCCGATCGGGCCAGAGGGGTTTTCCAGATGCCCTGCATCCAGAGCGGCGGATATCCCCTGTTCTCCGCCAGAGTGCAGATCCAGTTATTCGTGCCATAGCTGGCGCGGAGACCTTGGAACTCCCAAGCCGACTGGCTGCCCCCGCCCCAGTTGGGACCGACTCCGGGAAGGGGGTGATGCTTCGCCGCCGACGGGCACAGCAGGATGTCCAGATCGTCCTGGAAGAGCGGCTCCATGGGCTCACGCCAATCTGTGTACCCCCCTCCGATGGATCGAAGACTGAAGAATCGGTTGTCGTTCTGCTCGGTGTACATGGAGAAGTAGGCGCCACACTGACGCAGATTGGATTGGCAGACCACGGTGCGGGCCTGACCCCGAGCCTGATCGAGGGCGGGCAGCAGCAACGCGATGAGCAGGACAACGACCGAAATGACCCCCAACAGCTCGATCAGGGTGAACGCCGGGCGTCGGACCGGTCCGCAACGTTTCGTTATCTCTCCGCGCATCGTGTCTCCCTGCCAATGCAACGCCAACTCGATCCTACCGCGCTACGCTCGGTGCCATCAAGCAGTGTCTACTCCTTTTTGCAGGTTTCCAAATGCCCCTCTTTTCGGTATGATGGCGGATCGTTTACTGTGAATAGGCGTGCATTCTCCGGCCGGGGCGATTGGGATGGGCCCAGAGATGGAGCGGGAGCGGCACGCCGTAGAAGGCAAGAGGACTATGAGTGAATCGGAAATACCCGTAGGAAGTCCGGGCGCCGAGCGCATTCGGTTCGGTGAACCGCGGCGGTACCTGGTCGATATTGACTCGATCTCGACAAATCAACTCTTCGCCGATTGTGTGGTGGTCGGCTCCGGCTTGGCGGGCCTCAGCGCGGCCCTGGAGGCGGCCCAGCATCGCAACGTCGTGGTCGTCTGCAAAGAAACGCTGGAGGACAGCAATACGTGGAAGGCCCAGGGCGGGATCGCCTCGGTCCTCAAGGCCGACGATACGTTCGAGTCGCACGTCGCCGATACGCTTAAGACCGGCTGTGGGCTCTCCGACGAAGACGTGGTTCAACAGGTCGTGCGCCAGGGGCCGGACCTGATCAAGCAGTTGTGTCAATGGGGAACGCCCTTCGACCAGGTGGACGGGCAGATCGACGCGACCCTCGAAGGAGGGCACTCCAAGGCGCGGATCATCCATGCCCATGGCGACGAGACCGGACGAGCGATTGCCGAGACGCTGATCGCCCAGGTCAAGAAGACGCCCACCATCAAGGTGATTGAGCATTTCTACACGATCGACGTGCTGACCGACGAGGAGAATCGTTGCGTCGGGATTATCGGTCAGGAGCGGCAGCGCGGGTTGCAGATCCTCTGGGCCGCCAACACGATCCTCGCCTGCGGCGGGGTCGGCCAGCTCTACCGGGAGACCACCAATCCGTCCGGCGCGACTGGGGACGGAATCGCCATCGCCTACCGCGCCGGAGCTATCCTGCGCGACATGGAGATGGTGCAGTTCCATCCGACCACGCTCTATATCGCCGGCGCGTCGCGTGCGCTGATGACCGAGACGCTGCGCGGGGAAGGCGCTCTGTTGCTGGACACGACCGGCCACCGGTTCATGAAGGAATACCACGAGTCAGGTGAACTGGCGCCCCGCGACGTGGTGAGCCGAGCGATTCTCGCTCAGATGCGCAAGACCGAATCGACGCACGTCTATCTCGACGTGCGCCACCTCGATAAGGAGTATTTCGCCAAGCGGTTCCCCCTGATCAGCGACCTGTGCGAGAGCTTCGATATCGACGTCAGTCACGATCTGATCCCGGTGCGGCCCAGCGCCCACTACATGGTCGGCGGGGTCGCCACCGACACCGGCGCGCGGACCAGCATCCCAAATCTCTACGCCTGCGGCGAGGTCGCCAGTACGGGCCTGCACGGCGCGAACCGCCTGGGCAGCAACTCGCTGTTGGAGGGCTTGGTCTTCGGCGCCGTCGCCGGTCGCGCGGTGGTCCAGAGCCCGGCGGCCGATGTCGTTTCCCTGAAACACCCGCTGATCAAGTACCAGATTCCCCACTCCGATCGCAGTCGACTCGACGCGGCCGACGTTCGCAACTCGCTGCGGGCCCTGATGTGGCGCAACGTCGGGATCACGCGGAAGGCGCAGCCTCTGATCGAAGCCCAGGAGATAATCCAATTCTGGCACCGCTACGTGATGGACAAGATCTTCGATTCACCCGAGGGTTGGGAATGTCAGAACATGCTGACGGTTTCCCTGCTGATCGCTCACGCGGCCCTGCTGCGTCAGGAGAGCCGGGGCGTGCACTACCGCATGGACCACACGGAGAGAGATGACACCCGCTTCAAGCGGCACATCGAGGTGGTTCAGGCCAACTGATACGGGCCTGCGACCCGGGATCTCTACCGTCCAACGGGAAGACGATCGGGATTGACTCCGAAGACGGTCAGGTGTTCCGGCTGGGCCGGTAAATCAGTCCGGACGCGCCGATACGGATTGCCACTCTGGATCGCGTTGCGCAGATTCTGGCGGTGGACAACCTGGAGCCAATAGGGCTTGTCCTTGATATAGCAGCGCGGCACGTCGGCCGGGATCTGGTCGTGTTGCCATTGCCAGACCGTCTGTGGATCGCGCCCATCCTCGACCAGCGTAGGACTGTTGTTCGTCCAGTATTCCATCATCCACGCCTGGCGGCTGTCCAGGTCCATGATCACCCCCAGAGGAAACACCATCACCCAGGGGCGCGTCAGCTGGGCCTGGTGCATCCGATACGTTTCATGCAACGCGGCAACCGCCTCGCGATGCAACGCGTCGTCGTTGTCGATGCGAGTCGTCAGCAAATCGTACGGACCCGGCTCCAAATCGCGCAGCCAACTGTTCTCATTCGCCGCCGGGACGAAGAGCTTCGCATTCGCCGGGCAAAGACGTTCGAGGGTCGCCATATCGCCATCCGGCGTGCGGGGATCCATCGCGATCAGCCAGGTGAAGTCCTGGCAACTCTGCCCCGCAATCGAGGGCAAGGTAAAGGACGTGAACAACTCCAGGCGATGCGCCATCCACTGCTCGGGCGAAACGCGCAGCTTCGTATCAGGGCTGTAGAGGTTGATGTTGAAACGCGTGACAATCAGGTGTTTGAAGGGTCGTGTCATGGTCCCTCGGTCGAATCGCCCATGCGGGCCTCTTCGTTCGTCGCGCCGGCCGGATGACTCGCGCGCGCCTTACGGACAGTCCACTCGCAGGGCGGCGCGCCCTCGTATCGATCGCTCTGACCGATGAAGATGCGCAGCCGTTGTCCGTGCCTGGGCAGCATGGTCTAGCCCTTGAGATTGGAGAGTCCGTACCCCAGCGCCACAGCGCCGAAGCCAAGAACCAGGTGCAGGCCCACGTGCGCGAAGGCCGCCAGCGTCTGGCGGTCGCGCAGCAGCGCCATTGATTCATAACTGAAGGTTGAATACGTCGTGAATCCGCCGAGCAGGCCCAGCAGCAGGAACAGCCGAACCGGAGGGCTGAACGGCGCCACGTTGTCCGCCCAGCCGCCCAGCAGACCGATGAGCAGGCAGCCCAGGACGTTGACCCCGAGCGTGCCGTACGGGAAGAGGGTAGTGCCGGAAAGCCTCTGGACCCAGCCCGAAACCAGGTACCGCAACACCGAACCGACAAAACCACCGAGCCCTACGAGAATGATGTTCCGCATTGATTGCCCTTGCCTTCATAACCGACCCAGTACACGTGCTGGGCCCCAGTGTAGAAGCGGCCACGCTAGGCGTCAAGCCGAACCACCTTGCCCACGTCCTGGAACGCGCAGTGGAAAAGCAACGACCAAGCTGATATACTGAGGTTCAGCCTTGGGCTCCAATAATCAATAATCCTTAATCAATAATCAATCCCAAGAGCGGGTCGGGCGGTCGCTGGTTGCTTTGGCAGCCGGAGGAAAGTCCGAGCAGGACAGGGCGCGGTGGTGGCTAACGGCCACCGGGGGCGACCCCAGGGAAAGTGCCACAGAAAAGACACAGCCGATGGCTCCTCGGAGCACAGGCAATGGTGAAATGGTGCGGTAAGAGCGCACCGCGACGGCGGTGACGTCGTCGGCAGGGTA
>JANQFY010000404.1 GCA_028277585.1 Sedimentisphaerales bacterium | reverse complement strand
GTTGATCCAGGCGGTCACCGTCACGGCGCTGGCCCCGAGCACACCCTGATAGCCGGTCAACTCGACGGAGTCGCCCGTACCGTTGAGGCTGATCGCCTGACCGATCTTGCCGGCGACGAAGCTGGGCGGGCCGACCAGCGTGCCCGGATGGGCGCCGGTGCTGTCGCCGGCGTCCCCGTCGAAGGGGAAGTGGGCGATCAGATTGGCCGGGTCCGGCTCGACCGGTGTGACCTGCGCACGGTCGTTGGGGGTCAACGTGATATCGTCGACGAACAGCGTTCCCTCACCGCCCTCGAGGCCGATCGTCAACTCTGTGACGCTGCTGACGTTCAATCCCGTTAGGTCAATATACCACGTCTGCCAGGGAATCTTCGTGACGATGTCGGCCTCGCCGTCGTAGGCGACCTTCGTGCCGTTGATCTTGACATACAACTGGGCCGAGGTGTTCTCAGGATTACCGAAGAATCGGATGAGCAAGCCTTTGACCGCGTTCTGGCTCCAGTCTTGCGCCGTATCGAAGGTGCGCGTCGCCTCGGAGATGCCGCCACCGGCGTTGTCGTAGATCAAAGGCATCGCCTGGGCGCCGCCGTGGACGATCGTCTGCTCGGCGAAAGGCGATTCGAGGTAACCGACCTGCGAGTTGTTGCCCGCGACGTTGAATCCATCGATCCAGGTGAGGAAGATGGCCTCACCGGCATCAATGTCGTCGGTGTAGCTCTCGAAGTCCTCGACAACGATGAACCCCTGGGTCGCGAAGTTCCAGACGTCGCCTTCCCAGGTGGTGATTGCCTCGGCTTCGTTGACCTCGACGACCTTCCAGTAGTAGGTCGTCGCCAGATCGAGGGCACCGGGGTTGGCCATGCTGTCGGTGACCGAATCGATCAGTGCCAATGCGTTGGGATCAGTGCTCAGGTACACATCATGCGAAGCCGCCTCACGCCCGGGCTTCCAACTCAGGCTGGTTGCGACGCTGACATCAGCGGCGTCGACGGCCGGATCAGGTTCGGTTGGATGCACGGGAACGGCGAGGAAGCGCACTTCACTGAGTCCAAACTTGCCCAGCATGCCGTAGCCAGTGTTGGCGGTCAGACGCACGTGCTTGACTGCCACGCCGCCGAAATCGACGGTCGTGTTGGGCGTGTAGTCGGCCGTCGCCGAGGCCTGTGCGAACTCGAAATCGCCCAGGACGATCCAGTCGACGCCATCGGCCGAGTACTCGACGGTGACGTCCTTGAAGCCATAGCCCAGGAAGAGCTCGAATGCGACGTTGTAGTTCCAGACCAGCATCTGGTGCAGTTTCTCGACGCGATCGAACTCGAACGAGATAGCGACCGGCCCATCCCCGGCCGGCGCGGCGGCCCACATGTCGTCGTTTTCAACGGAGTGTTGGTCGCTGGCGTCGAGGCCGGAGCCATCGACGGTATTCTCGGGTCCGGAGCCTTCATCGGAGATGCCGTCCGTGGTCGCTACGACGTTGGCCACGGGGTAGGCCAGCAGTTCGGCCGTGAAACTCCACACCTTACCTTTAAAGATCGTGTTGTCCGGAGCACCGTTGACCTCGTCAATGCGCCAGTAGTAGGTCTGGCCGAACTCGAAACGCGCGGGATCGAACATCGTATCGGTCTGCCCCTGACTGACGAGCACATCCAACGGATTGTCGCGGCTGGCGCTGTTGACATCCTCGAAAATCGTGCCCAGGTACACGTCATGAGTCTGGGCGAAATCGCCCGCTTCCCAACTCAGGACGGCGTCGCGAGGCACGTCGATGCTCTCGTTGGCCGGGGCGGGATTCTTGGCGCTGCTCTTGTCCGGCGCCAGGGCGCTCAGGTCGGCTTCGCTCAGCGCCTCATTGAGGATCCATAGCTCGTCGATCGCGCCTTCGAAGTGCCAGTCGGTGCCGCTGGCGAGCGTGCCTTCGTCGTCATGGAAGACCACGTTCTGCCGTGTCGCGCCGATAGCGTTGTTGTCGCCGTGGTTGTGAATCTGGCCGCCAACGTCCTTGCCGATCAGTTCGCCGTTGAGCCACATCTCGAATTTGTCCGCCTCTTGGGCTTCGGCGCCGTCCCGGATGACTAGTGTCACGGCATACCATTGACCGGAGACGATAGGGGCGGAAATCCAGGAACCGGGATTCCAGTTGTACTCGGCCCGGTTCCACCCACCGACGTAGACCTCGCCTTCGAAGACGTAGATGACGAGCCCGCGCGTTCTGCCGCCTTCTTCGAAGATGGTTTGTTTCCCCGCCTTGTCGACGTCGTCGCATCGGAACACGGCGACGATTGTGCGGTTGGGGAAGGGGCCGTTGGTGACGTTGATGTTTCCGGAGTCGGGAATCTGGATGATATCATCGACGCCGTCGAATTGCAGCGCGCCGCCGTTGAGTCCCTCGACCACCTCGGGGCCTCCCACCAGTGTGCCGGCGAGGCTGTTGGCCGAATCGTCGGGCAGTTCCGTTCCGGTGATGTTGTCGAACAGATACACGTGACCGTCGGTGACGGTCGTCGGATCGATGGGGACCAGCGACTGGGTCCACGCCGGACTCGCGGCGCCCAGCACCAATCCTGCGATGAGAAAACAGAGTACTTTCTTGCCCATGGTCATCCTCCCTTTGTGTCTGAATGCTCACTCTCTCGCTCCGGCACACGCCGAAACGCCCGTCTCCATCGCCCCCGGCCATGCTGGGGAATTATGGGGGAGCGAGACCGAGGCGACTGGTCCCACGAGGAAGACGTTCAAGTTTCTTGCCCGATCCACCTCCTTTCGGTGAACGAACCGATAGCGCTCGAAGGGCAGAGAGGGAATTGGCGCACGCGATGAGGTCGTCCGTGCATGCTCCCCCCTCGTTGTATGCACCCTATGCTGGACATGATACCTGGATCCCTGACTCCGATGCGCTTTACGCCTTGAGGGTCTCGCTCTCGGCATGGGAACCGCCGGAGCACACCCACAACCCGGTGCCTCCAGTACACCTTCATTTCTACCAAATCGATGCTTCGCGGTCAAACGAAAAGCGGTGAAGGACTTGGGCGTCTGGTCGGCGTGTCCCGCGGAAAACCCGGCTAGCGGAAGGTGTAGGCCATCTTCACGAAGAGGCTGTGGTTGGTGTCGGGTTCATCCTCTTCCTGTAGGCCGTTGTAGACGAGATAGAAGTGGGCGTCCTTGATGAATTCCCAGCCGTAGATGACGCTGATATTGTGTACGTCTGTGCTGCGATGCTGGATCGAACTCTTGATCCACATCACGTTGCTGAAGAAGTAGTCGAAGACGACGCGGTTGAGCCAGATCGTGTCCTCATCCCCATCGGGCTCCTCCTCGAAACGTATGACATACTCATAGCGAATGGGCCAGCGTTCCAGGGGCTTGAAGTGCTTTCGGAAGCCGAGTTCGTCGTAGTCGGTTTCCTCAAAGGTCCCGAAGGACCATTCGATGTCCATAGAGCGCCAGTAGTCCGAATCCCAGAGTTCCAGCTCGAGATTGGTGCGCCGGTTGTCGTAGGGGGCATGGTAGTCGTCGCTGTGACCGACCTCCAAGCCGATGTCGTTCTGCAGGGTCACACCCGTCCGGCCTGAGTAGTCGCGCAGCGCCGTGTCGTGGTCGCCGTCTTCGTAGTACTCGGTTCCAAAGTAGATGAAGAAGCTCTTGTACCATGCTTCGGCCGAGCGGATGTTGTAGATCGAGCGAAAGGAAGGCCCGAAGATGTCGCGGCGCGGGATGAAGCCCAGAACGGGATCGAAATCCTCCGTGATGCCGCGATAACTGACTCCAATCTCCCACGGATAGCGCTCGTAGGTGACCGAACCGTACCCGTAGTAATCATCACGATCCTTGGTGGTCTCTCCGTCACTGTCCTCCAATTGCTCGTCCGAGCCGGCCAACTGGTAGCGGAACCGCCAGTCGTCGTTCAGGTAGAACCTTCCATCCTGACCGATCACCTGGGAGCGTCCTTCCTTGAACGCCGAGTCGCTGGCGTGCAGACCGATGCTCGACTTCTCTCCGACGTTGCGAAGCACGCGAAAGACCGAGGAATTGCCGTAGTATGAATCATCGCGGACCACGTTGCCGTAGACGTTGATGAAGGCGAACTTGTTGTCCTTCCACTCGCCACTGACGCGGGCGCCCGCGTCGATGTCCGTGAAACGCCGACTGTAGTAGAGCAAGTCGCTGCGGGCCCGGAAGAGTTCCTCGCCTTCACGGAAGAAGAGACGTTTCTCGGGAAGGAATCGCTCGGTGTCGCGCAGTTCGATCGTGTCGGCGTCGGCCTCGACCTGGGCAAAGTCCGGATTGACCGTCCAGGAGGAGGTGATTGACGGCGTCAGGCGAAAACTGACGTCGCCTCCGGTTTCCAGTTCCGTGTCCGTGTGCCCGTTGAAGTCGGTGCGCGAGGTGACGTACGGCGTGACTTCGAGGTTGCGGTCGAATTCGCTGTCGGCCAGGTCGAGTCCGGTGAGGTGCCCGAAGTGGCGCGGCTTGAAGTAGTCCGTCTGGTTGTAGCTCCAGAAACTGGTGACGTCCGTGCGGACCAGGTTTCGCGTGAAGTTGATGCCCCAGACTTGGCCGTCTGCCTGCTGGATGTTCAGGATGCTCAGGGGAATGCTCATCTCGAAGGCCCAACGGTCCTCCAGGATCTTGGCGGCCAGGTCCCACTCGGCCGACCAACTCGTACTGAACGAACCGCTCGGCCCTTCGGAGGCGTCCACGCGCGTTCCCAGTGGATTGGAGAAGAACGCGTACTTGGAATTGTGCGTGTGGGCCGGATCGAGGTGGATCTCCACCCAGTCATCGCCCCGGAAGAAGCGGTCCTCGCGCCGTTCGGTCGCGTGAATCTGATCGATGCGGTCGTCGAAGCACTCGACAGCAATATAGAGGTGGGTTCGGGTGTAGGCCACTCGAATCGTCGTTTGCTGGTCTGCCGGCTGGCCCGAGCGGGTGTCGGTGAAGTCTGTCCCTACCTGCGTCTCTTGCCAGAACGGCTCGTTGAGAACGCCGTCCACGGTGAGGGGACTATTCACTTTCAAGGCGCGTAGGGCCGGAACCGTGGCGTTGGGGTCATCGTGGGCGAGGCCGCGACCTGCGATTCCCAGAGATAGAATGGCCGAGCATAGAATAATACAGGGTCGCAGCCGTGATGCCTCTGTCGCCATGCCAGCCTTTCATTGTGACCGTCGTCCGTTGTCTGCCTCTGTCGGCGCAGCGACAAGTGGGGCCGAAGTAACCCAGGCCCCGACACCTTATGGCTTAGCGCTCTTCAAGACGACCAAGTCGAACCACAAGCACTTAGGATAAATCAGCCTATAAAGATACACTGAAACCGGTGTCAATCAAGGCTTTTCCCTGTCCCTTACCCCGGTCGTGCTCCTTGCGTCGGAAGACCGAGCGGGGCGTTTGTCTGTGGTACGCAAGCAGTTCATCCTTTGCTATTCTCGGACGTCGCGATCTACCTCCCTTGGCGGACTGTTTCGGATCCCTTCCCGATTCGGTGAGGACGTGAGTCATTTGCTGCAGCGCTTAGCCAATGACTCTTATCAGGGCGGCGCCGGATCGGCGATGAACACGGACAGCAGTAGTGGGTTCATGCAAAATAGGAGCCCGGCACAACAACTCGGAACAGAGCAGGGGGCAAAGAGTTATGGCACAGGAAACCTTGCGACTGACCACGCAACAGCGGCTGGCCGCGATCGAGCGAGAAAACGCGGCATTGCATGGCCGAGTCAAAGTCCTGCACGATATGCTGAAACAGCAGAGGCAACTCATCAACGAGTACATCACCCAGACGGTTCTTGTTGCGGGCGAGGACCATTCCACGAAACGCAATTCCTGCGGCGAGAACGCGCTGCATACCTTCGTCTGTCGCCAGCGATTCGAGCGCGTTGAGAAGAGACTCGATCGGCTGGGCGAAGATGCATCAGAGTGTACGGTAAGACGCAGAGCCATCTGAACGCGCGAGGGGACACACACGGCTCTCCGGAAGGATTGGGTGACTGACAACCCCAAGCACAGGAGAACGAGCATGAGCGTACAGAACTGGTCCGAGCATGTGGTCCTTGTCGATTTGCCGGCCGAACCACAAATGGCCGACGATCTAGCCGACGTGGCTTATCGCGTGCGGCACCGACACGATTGCGACGTGGTGATAGACTGTTCCCACGCCCCGCGGGTCGGATCGTCCAGTTGCTGTCGCCTGCTGGAGCTTAACAAGGCCGTTTGCTCGACCGGTCACTGTCTCGTGCTCTGCGGATCCGGATCGAAGCTGCGGGAGACACTCGCCGCGCCGGCTCTAGCACACACCTTGAGATTCGCCAGGGACCGGTTTACGGCCTTGACCGGGCTGGACCGTTCTATTCGGTAGTACTCTCCTTTCAACGAGTCCCTTCCTCACAAGGGATTGCACAGGCCAGGGCCATCCTTGCAGGGATGGCCTTGACTGTGCCGTCTGATCGGCAGTGCCTGTTGTGTGAGTCAGGGGGGCGGATCAGTCGGGGGAAGGGCCGTGCTTGCGATTGCCTCGCAGCGTGGCCAACATCAGGAGCGTTAGTTCCAGGCGATCACCCAGATGGTATTTGGCGAACAGGCGACGCAGATGCGTGCGGACGGTAGAGAGTGAGATGCCCATATCCATGGCGATCTGCTTGTCGGATTGGCCCTGCAGAATATGCCGAACGATTTCGGCTTGACGCGGCGACAGTTCCAGTTGGCGCACGGCGCGCGCCCACTCCCCATCCGAGAACAGTTCTTCGTTCCTAATCACCGGCCTGACCCTACTCCAGATGTGAGAAACGACCCGCGAGCGGCGTTCCAACGCCGTGCCCCGTTCGATTCTCCCCATTCGGCTCCACAATATCATAGCCGTCGCTTGGCGACAGGTCAAGTCTTTCGCAGGCGGGCGCTGGTGATTAGGTTTCTCGAATTATGGTCCCCCGAATTCTGGCGATCGGCTTGGTCATGTGATATGCTCAACAGCATCGTATGCGTCCAGAGAGGCGCAACGTCCAAATCTGTCGTTTGAGAAGGGAGGAACACAATGAGTGTCAAGAGCGCAGTTCTCACGATGGCAATTCTGTGTATGGTTTCGGTTGTTCCCGCGGTTGGACAGCAGAGTCTGGGGGATTTGGTGGCCGAAGGGGGATACGACTGGTTGATCGGGAGGTGGCAGGCGACCACCGACGAGGGAGGGAAACTGGAACTCGAACACAAATGGGGGCTCGACAAGCATGTGATGCTGGTGGATTTCGCGATGGGCGGCTTCAAAATGCACGGCATGATCATCCTCGTGTCTTCGCGCGAGGAGATCATCCAGGTCGGCGTCGACAATCGGGGCGGCAGTTGGAAGGGCCTCTGGAGCGACGAATACGGCGACGCGGTGCATCGGATGGAGCATACGAAAGCGGACGGCGAAGTTCAGAAAGCCGATCTCGTCCATTCACGGGTGGATGCCGATACGATGAAGGTCGCGATGTACGCCGTCGACGGGGACGGGTACCGCGCCTCGGAGGCCTGGGGCACGGTCACGTACAAGCGTCAGAAGGGCAAGGCGAAGGGGGCGAGTGCGTCGGACGCCGCTTCCAGCGGTGGATCTCAGGAGACGCTCGGTGATCTGATGGCTCAGTACGGTTACGACTGGATGATTGGCAAGTGGTTCGCCAGCAGTGGCATCGATGCCGAGACGCGTGTAGCCTATAGCTGGGCGCTCGACAAGCATGCTGTCTTGGTTGATGTAACGATCGGTGACTTCAAGTACCACGGCGTGATCAGCTTCGTGCCTTCAAGTGAGGAGGTTATCCAGGTCGGGGCTGACAACAACGGCGGTTATTGGAAAGGCACCTGGACCGAGGATTACGAAGGGGCCGCCAATCGTCATGAGATGCTCCGGCCCGACGGCACGACCGCGAAGATGGAGCACGTGTACGTCAAGGTCGACGCCAACAGCTACAAGGTCAAGCAGTATGCCGTCGATGATGATGGCTATCGCACCTCGTCGCCGCAGAGCGAATTGACATTCAAGCGACAGAAGGCGACTGGCACCTCCAAGTAACCCACGTCCACGAATGACCGGGGGCTGACCCGTGTGCACCACACAGGTCTGCCCCCGATCTCAATTCCTCATACGACGCGGCGGTCACCCCTAGAATCGGAACCTTGCACCGAACATATAGGCCGGGCCGCCGAAGTCGAACCCCGAATCCTCCTTCGAGAAATCGTACTCGAATTCGAACAGGAATTCGAAGTTGTCTCCAACCGGTACCGTCAGGCCGGCCAGGACGAAGGGGAAGAAACCGTCGGCGACGGTTTCGGTGTCCTCATCGCTGTCGGTCAGCGTGATGAACGTCCCGGGGAAGAACGGGTCCTCATACGTTTCATAGTACGTGTCTTCCCACGAATCGAGGAACCAGAAGTAGCCCACGCCGGCCCCGACATAGGGGCGGATGGACGCGTTGTCGCCGAAGGGATAGAGACGCAGGGCCAAGCGGATGTCCAGCAGGGACAAATCATCGGAGAAGAAGTCTTCGAACAGCACGCCGTCCACAACCTCCACGCGTTCGTCCTTGAAGGATCCCAGAGAGGAACCTCCGACGGTGAACGCGAAATCGAGATGGTCGTCGCAGAACAGCGCGCTGGCCAGTTCGATCTCGTATCGCGTACGGGTCGTGTCCTCCCCGCTGATAGGGCTCTCAATCGTTTGGGCGCCTACTTTGAAGGCGATCCCCGGGCCGCTGCTCCCTAGTGCCGGGGCTGCTCCGCAGACCACGATGGCCGCTACTACGGTGCATACGGCGGCGTAGCAGGCCCCGAACCGACCTCCCCGGGCCGTTGCCGCGTTGCGATTTCCCCCATGCCGTTCTGTGATGTGGGACATTGTCTGTGCCATCTTCCTGACCTCCAGTAGAGCGTTGAACCGTGTCGTTCAAGCCATTTCGTTTCTTGCGTCTACAGGTAGAAGGCCCGCCGACGGCTTGGGGTAACGAAATTGCCGATGTCAAGCAGACAGTTTCCTCTTGTTGTCGCTTGCGGTATAATGCGGCACCTTGTGGGTATCGCACGGATTCGCGGATCCTTAGACATTGAGGAAAAGGCGCACATGAAGAAACAGATCGGCATCCTGACCAGCGGCGGTGACTGTCCCGGGCTCAACGCGGCCATTCGCGGTCTGGTGCGGGCCGGGCAGGAACATTTCAGTATGCGTTGCGTGGGGTTTCGCGATGGCTTTCGTGGCCTCGTTCAGGATCGTACGCTGGAGTTGACCCCGGACGTCCTATCCGGGACTCTGACCAATGGCGGCACGATCCTCGGAACCAGTCGCGACAAGCCTCACCGCATGCCGATCGGTGGCAAAGTCCGCGACATGACCGATGCGGTTGTCGAAACCTACCAGCGTCATCATCTCGACGCCCTGGTTTGCCTGGGCGGTGGGGGGACCCAGAAGAATGCTTTGAGGTTGAAACAGGCCGGACTCAATGTCGTGACTCTGCCCAAGACCATTGACAACGATGTCGCGTTCACGGACGTCACATTCGGGTTCGATACGGCCCTCAACATCGTCACTGAAGCCATCGACCGTCTGCATTCGACGGCGATGAGTCACCAGCGCGTGATCGTTGTTGAGGTGATGGGCCATCGTGCCGGATGGCTGGCGTTGGGCGCGGGCATCGCCGGCGGGGCGGACGTGATCCTCATTCCGGAAATACCGTACGACGTGGAGATCGTGGCGCAGGCGATCCGTCGTCGGACGCGGGCGGGCAAGACCTTCAGCATTGTCGCGGTAGCGGAAGGCGCGAACTCCCAATCCCAGGCCGAAGCGATCGCCAAGTTGGTCGCCGCCAAGGACCAGGCGAAGAACAAGGCTGAAAGAAAAGAAATCTCCGCCCAGCTCGACGCATTTCACGAGAAGCACGTGAACCACACTGTGGAGTTGACGTCACGACTCGAGGAGTTGACGGGACTCGAATCGCGCTTGACCATTCTGGGACACCTTCAGCGGGGCGGCGCCCCTTCAGCGGCCGACCGCATCCTGGCGACCCGTTTGGGCACGGGATGTGCAGAACTCCTGAGTCGGGACACGCATGGTGTTATGGTGGCGGCGCGGTCGCAGGGTGTCGAACCGGTCCCACTGGAAACCGTTGCGGGCCAGAAGAATCTGGTCTGCCCCGAGCATCCCTGGGTCCAGGCGGCACGCCACGTTGGCACGTGCCTGGGCGATCGACTCTAGCGCGGCGCATCGGGGCTGCAATGACAGGTTCATGTCCACGTCAGCGGGTCGAGTTGGTAGTACTCGCGTAGTTCGTCGTAGAGCTCAGGGTGCCGTTTCTGCATTTGCTTGGGTTTTTCGAAGAACGTCTCCGTCGCGACGGCGAAGAACTCGGCTGGGTTGGTCGCACCGTATTTGCTCATGACCGAGCGCCGGCGTTTCTTCTTACTGCCCCGCAGATTCTCATACTCGGCGCCCAGAACCCGCGCCCAGGCGACGTATCGCGAACGGCCCGACAGGATGGGCGCTC
>JANQFY010000225.1 GCA_028277585.1 Sedimentisphaerales bacterium | reverse complement strand
CAGAGATGATCTCGGCGGGTGTTTCACCTGGGATCGCGAACATGTCCAGCCCCACGGAGCAGTCGCTCGTGGGGGCTTCGAGTTTCTCCAGACTCAGCGTGCCGGCGCGGACGGCGCGGATCATACCCTCGTCTTCGCTGACGGGGATGAACGTTCCGGAGAGGCCGCCCACGTTGCCCGAGGCCATGGCGCCGCCTTTCTTGACGGCGTCGATCAACAGGGCCAAAGCGGCCGTGCTGCCCGGCGCGCCCATCTGGCCGACCCCCATCGCTTCGATGATCTCGGCAATGGAGTCGCCCGACGAGTTGGTCGCAGCCAGCGACACGTCGACAATACCGAAATCGACTTTCATCATTTGAGCCATCTCGCGACCGATCAGTTCACCGGCTCGGGTGATCTTGAAAACCGTTCGCTTGATGACTTCGGAGAGCTGGGTCAGGTCGCAGTCCGGATTGCGGGCGACGACATCGCGCACGACGCCGGGCCCGGAGATGCCGATGTTCAGCGAATAGTCCGGCTCACCGACGCCGTGATGAGCGCCGGCCATGAACGGGTTGTCCTCGGGGACGTTGGCGAAGACGGCGATCTTCGCGCAGCCGATGCCGTTGTCGGAACGGTGGGCCAGATCCTTGAGCGTGTGACCGATCTTGACGATGGCGTCCATGTTGATGCCCGCCAGTGTCGAGGCGAGATTCAGGAATCCGCACACGCGTTGGGTTTGGGACAGGGCATCCGGGATAGCGTCGATCAGGGTCTCCTCAGCGGCGGTCATCCCTTTCTGCACCATGGCGCCGAATCCACCCAGGAAATCGATGTCGGCCTTGCGGGCCGCGACATCCAGCGCCTTGGCCAGTCGGACGGCGGTGCTCTTGCGGCGGGGCAGCGGTTCGAGCAACAGCGAGACGGGCGTCACGGCGATGCGGCGGTTCGTAATCGGGATGCCGTACTTGTGCTCCACGCGATCGGCGCACTCGTTCAGCAGTCGCCCTTTCTCCACGATCCGTTGCTGGATGCGCTGGGTCAATCCCCTTAGGTCGCGGTCCATGCAGTCCTTGAGATTAATGCCGAGCGTGACGGTCCGGATATCGAAATGGTGGTCCAGCGTCATGCGGACCGTCTCGAAAACTTCTTCTACCGAAATGGTCATGACTTACACCCTATGCATCGCCTTGAAGATGTTGTCGTCCTGGATGGTGATCTTCAGCGCCATCTCCTCGCCCATGCGGTCGAGGCGGCTCTTGATCTTGTCCATCCCAATGGTCGCCATTGCGACGTCGACGGCCATGGTCATCACGAACGTTTCCTCGAAGACCTTCTGCGTGATGTCGAGGATATTGATGTTGGCTCGGGCCATGACCATCGCCAGGCGGCCCACGATGCCCACGTGGTCCTCGCCGATGACGGTGACGATGCACAGTTGGGTGGTCTTCTTCTTCATGGCATGCCTCCAGGGCGGTCCTCAGGATTGGGGGCCGTCAAGTCGCGTCTTCAGGGCGCGGGTCTTTTCGTGATCGGTCATATCGGCCAGCAGCGGGGTGACGGTGATGTACTGTTCGCTCAAGGTGGCGGTGTCGACGGGGATCGCATCGGGGCGATAGGCTCCGCCGGCCAGTTGGAAGACCGTTTCGCTGGCGCCGTTCTTCTGGGGGATGTAATACTCGTGGAATCCACCAGTCGCCTGGGGCACCACGCGCACGCCCTTGGGCTCTCCCTGCGAGAGCCGCGGGACGTTGACGTTGATCACGTCTCCCTTCTGGAGCGGGAGCAACTGCTTCAGGACGTCCAGCCCGTGCTCGGCGGCTCTGTCGAAGTCCATCTCACGCTCGGCCGCCAGAGAGAGGGCGACCGAGGGAATGCCCAGGAAGGCGGCCTCCATCGCGGCCGCGACCGTGCCGGAATAGTAGACGTTGATGCCGACATTGGCGCCGTTATTGATGCCGGCAACCACCAGGTCGATCGGCTCGTCGTGGAGTTGCATGGCCGCGAGCTTGACGCAGTCGGCCGGCGACCCGTGCACGCTGTACCCGACGAACAGGCCGGGAATCTCCACCTGCGTGCAGCCCAGCGGCTCGAAGAACGTCACGCTGTGGCTCGCCCCCGATTGGGGATGGGTCGGGGCCGCTACGGTGACTTCGCCTAATTCCGTTAGCTTCTTGTACAAGGCGGCCAGGCCCGGGGCCAGGATGCCGTCGTCGTTCGTCAAAAGAATGCGCATTGCACCAAATCCGGAAGAACTCTCTTGGTCGCTCTGGATCTCAATCGGCAGTTGCCGAGACCCATGTTGCTCCGGAGGCCCTCTGAATCGCCCCCATCTGAAGCGGGACGCATTGTAACGGTCCACCTGGGACCTGTCAATCCGCACGGGCAGCGCTGAGGGCGCCGGCTGAGACGGCTGTTTGCTTGACGCGTTGTCTGGAGTCGATATATATGACGCCTATGGAAGAAGACAAATCAGCCAATACGAATCGGATCATGAGTCGCGACGAGGTACGGGCCGTCGACCGCTGGGCGATCGACGAGATCGGCGTCCCGGGCGTCGTACTGATGGAGAACGCCGGACGCAGTTGTGCCGAAAGGGTGATCGAGCACCTTGAAGGCGTCAAGACGCCGCGCGTATGCATTTTCTGCGGAACGGGCAACAACGGTGGCGACGGATATGTGATCGCGCGCCACCTGCTCAACCGGGGAGTCGATGTCCGTGTCGTCGTCGGCGGCCGACTGGAGAAGATCACCGGCGATGCGCGCGTCAACCTCGGGGTGCTGCAGCGGCTCGGGCACCCGATCGAACGCATCGAGCTGGATGGGCCCGATCTGCCTGGGCAAATCCGATCGCTGGCTGGGCGAGCCGACATGATTGTGGATGCTTTGTTCGGGACGGGATTGCAGGGCCCGTTGCGGGGGGACTATCAGAAGTTGGTCGAGACGATCAATGCCCTGGGAATTCCGATCCTGGCAGTCGATATTCCTTCAGGGCTCGATTGTGACACGGGCCAGCCTCTCGGTGCCGCCATCCAGGCCGTGTGTACCGTCACCTTTGTGGCGATCAAGAAGGGATTCCGGGCGTCACCTCAATCGACCGATTACACCGGGAAGGTCCATGTCGCTTCGATTGGAATCGAGCCGCCGACGTCCTCGGGCGACTGAGTGGCTGCGACCTTGTGAAGCGCCCCAATGCCAAGGGGCCGCATAGCGGCCCCTGACTGTTGTTCTGTATGTGTTCGCCTTCCAGGCGATGCAAGCTAGAATGCGCCGGGCTTGCCGATCTGGTTCTGATAACCGGTGAAGTGGAGGAACCGGTCGTACGTGAAGATCGGAATGTAGAGCGCCTGGGCCTGTTCCTGGATGCTGTTGTAGTAAGCCAGCCGACGCTGTGCGGCGTTGTACTTCTGCTGAGCATCCGGGTCGACGGCCAGGTCTTCCAGGGTCGGCTCGCTGGAAACGGCCGGCTTGGTGCCGAGGATGACGAAATCGGTCTTGGCCGAAACAGTCTGCGAGACGGCGCCGCCCCATTTTTCGATGAGGGCCTGAATCGCCTCCGGAGCGTTGTAGTCCGGTTTCTCGTCCTTGTTCAGGTCGAAGTCGCCGGCAATGACGAACTCATTGGCCTTGTCGGCGTCCCAGATCAGGTTGGCAACGATATCGTTGGTGGCGATCGGATTGCGTTTGTCCGAGGACAACACCCGAGCGATCGCCGTCTTCTTGGCGATGGAGAAGACCTCCACCTCGGCCTTGGCGACGCCGTCGCGGGGGACGCCGGAAGCGCGATCGTAGACTGAGAAGGTCAGGCCGCGGTAGACGCGATCATCCGATCCCAGGTTCACATGAACGATCCCGGCCGACTCGTCCACCAGAATGATCGCTCCATCCGCAGTATGGGCGGCGGCTTCCTGATCAGGTTGGGGCTGGACCTTGGACACTTCGGTCAGAGCATCGCCGAGACGCTGCTGAGCGACCTGCAACTGGGCCCGCGTCTTGAGCAGGTCCTGGTTGAGCTGGCGTGACTTCGTACGCTCATCTTCCACTTGCTTGAGGAGGTTGGCCGCCCGTTGCTCGGAGTTTTGTTCGAGAAGGGACTTGAGGTTGTTGTAGTCGGCCTTGGTCTCTTCGACCTGCTGCTGGTAACCGCCGACCTGCGCCGTCAGATCCTGCTCGGTCTGCTGCCAGAGCGCCGTCGCGTCGTTGAAGCGCTGCTGCAGTTCCTGCAACTGCAGCGCCACGGCGTCCTTCTCGTCAATGGTCCGCTCGAGACCGCCGAGCAGTTCGGCCATCATCGTGGTCAAGGCGACCTGATTGGGATCGGGGCCGTTCGGGTCAGCCGCATTCGGGTCGGCGGCCGGCAACGTGATGTAGGGTTCGGCCCGCGTCATCAGCGTGCCGACGGCATCGCGGGCGTTGCTGACTTTCACCTCGGCCGAGGTGGCCGGGACCGGCGAACCCATCACCAGACCGGTCATCGCGTCGAAGTGTTGCAGGGCGGTTCCGAGGTTGCTCTGGCCGGGCAATTGCGCACCGACGAGGGCGCCGACCGTGCGAACCTCCTCGGTGGTCGCCATGTCACTCAGCTCGTCCTGGGCCTCTTTCGTCGTCGTCCGGAGTTCTTCGGCTTTGACGTAGTAGATGACGGCAACCGTCGTCGCGATGATGAACAACCCGACGAAGGTGATGAGCGTATAGAGCATAGCGTTACTTTGACGTCTTTTACCTGGCGGCATAACATGACTCCTCGGAAGACATAAAATCGCCCATAGCTACCAATTTGACCATATTATCGCCTTTGACGGGGTTCTAGTCAAGAAAAAAGAAGACCGTCGAATGGGGTGTTTCTAGGAGCGTCCAGGGCGTGTTAATATCGGACCAATATGTTCGGCAATTCGGTGATCTGGCGAATGACGATCTGGGGACTTGCCTGTGAATCCGCGCTGGCTTCGACTCTGTGAAGACGCGCGCCGCGGCGCAGTTGGATGGTGAGCATCCCCAGTTTGTTGGGACCGATAAAATCCTTGGCTTCGTTGTCACCGACATAGACCATCTGGGCGGGGGCGACCTCGAGCTGTTCGGCGAGACGCTCGAATCCGACGGGCGACGGCTTCCAGAAGGCGCGCCCGAGTTGCTCCGTATAGATGATGGCCCGAAAGTACTCCTCAATGCCAAGCGCCTGGACCTTGAGCCTCTGGGCAGGCAGGTACCCGTCGGTCAACAGCGCCAACGTATGGGTCTTCTGGAGGGTCTCGAGAGTCTGACGGCTGTCGGCTGGAAGCTCGAGGCTGGGCCGATGGGTACGGTACACCTCGATCAACTGGGCGATCAGCGCTTCATCGGTGTCCAGGCCGAGATCGTCCAGGGCGGCGTTGAACGTTCGGGTCCGATTGCCCGCGATGAAGTGCCCCCACAGGGATGCGAAGACATCATCCGAACAGGAAATCGGTGCGACCTTTGCGAGAAAACGGGCGGCCGCTCGGAATCCACTGCGGCAGTAGTCCAATTCTTCATAGAGGGTGTCGTCGAGATCGAAGACCACCGTCGTGATCATGTCACAAACCTCATCTGAACAGCGAGACGCCTTTCTGGGAGATATACAAGGCGCTTCAATATGAGTATAATCCTACGCTGGTTCAGCATTTTTGTCGATAGGAACATCGTGTGACGTTGCCCGATGCGGTGGTGCGAGAGGGCGGCGCTGAATCGTATTATCCGTTCGCGTGGAAGGCTATCCATGGAGCTGTTTCGATTACTCCGGCCCGTTCACTGGATCAAGAACGTGTTCGTCTTCGCGGCATTGGTCTTCAGCCGACGCCTGTTCGGGCCGTTGGATCAGGCGTGCGTCACCCTGGGTAGGGTGATCGGCGCGTTTTTCTGCTTCTCGCTGGCTGCTTCGGCGATGTACGTCTTAAACGATCTCGTGGATCGGAAGGCTGACAGCGTTCATCCGGAGCGTCGAGGTCGTCCTCTCGCCGCGGGGCGGGTCAGCGTCAACGCGGCCGTCATTGCGGGATTCGGTTGTGCCGTGCTGGCGCTGGGAGGCAGTCTTCTACTCTCTCGGGCCCTGGCGCTGATCATCCTGGCCTATCTCACGCTCATTGGGCTCTACTCGCTTGGACTCAAACGCGTCATGATCCTGGACTGCGTGATCATCGCCGTCGGCTTCTGCCTGCGGGCGATAGCCGGGGCGGTGGTGATTGATGTCTTCATCTCTCCTTGGCTGGTTATTTGCACCTTTGCACTGTGTCTCTTCCTCGCCTTCAGCAAACGACGGGGCGAAATCGCCCAACTCCAGGAGAACAGCGAGGCGTTTCGCAAGACGCTGGGCGAGTACACGCGCGAGTTACTGGTCCATATGGTTGACGTGACCAGCGTCCTGGCGGTGATCTGCTTCCTGATGTACGCGATGGCCGATCAGACCAAAGAACTCTTCGGAACGAATAATCTCGTTTATACAACGCCGCTGGTGTTGTATTGTATCTTTCGGTTCAGCGCGCTAACCCAGAAGGGGGTGTACTCGGATCCGGTTCGACTGATCTTCCATGATCGGCCGTTCCAGGTCGGAATGTTCCTCTGGGCCGCGCTGTGTGTATGGATCATTTACGGAACTGGCGCGGTCTAGCAAAGCGGTGCCCGGGGGCTCATCGAATGGGGATTCTCGTCCCGGAGGGGCTCGCGAAGGTGGATAGCAGGTAATGGCAAAGGAACGACTACAGAAAGTCATGGCGTCGGCCGGTGTGGCCTCGCGCCGGCAGTGTGAAGAACTGATCCTGGATGGTGTCGTTCGGGTCAACCGGCGTGTCGTCGACGAGTTGCCGGCGTTTGTCGATCCTGACTCCGACGTCATCACAGTCGACGGTCGGCGGATCAAGCTGGCCGAACGGGTGTACTATCTGCTGAACAAGCCCAAAGGCGTGATCTGCACCAACCGCGATCCCCAGAAACGCCGGCGGGCGATCGACCTGGTCCCGAGTTCGGAGCGGGTCTTCTGCATCGGTCGACTCGACGCCGACACGACCGGCCTGATCATCCTGACCAACGACGCCGAACTGACCAACCAGTTGACGCACCCGCGATACAAGGTGCCCAAGACCTACATCGCCACCGTCAAGGGACGCGTGGACGGTCAGGCGGTGGAGAAGCTGAAGAAAGGGATCTGGCTGGCGGAGGGCAAGACTGGCAAAGCGGTGGTCAAGGTGATCAAGGCGGGGCACCAGGAATCGCGACTGGAGATCACGATCGGTCAAGGCCTGACCCGCCAGGTTCGACGCATGCTGGCTCGCGTGGGCATCCCTGTCAAGACGCTCAAACGCGTGAGCATCGGCAAGCTCAAGATGCGGAATCTGAGCGTGGGAGCGTATCGACCGTTAACCAGGGCGGAGGTGGCGGCCCTGAAACGTGGGGTCAAGGCCTGAGACGGCCCAACCGCCCCGGGGTCAGGCAATCAGGTCCAGCCCGGACGAGGTCGTTTCGTCCTCATCATCCGACGCAAACAGATCCAGAAGGGCCTGTGCTTCGTCGTCCTCGTCCTTGGATTTGGCGCCCTTCAGCATACCCATAATCGGGGGCGGCCCCATCTTCTCGTGGAGCTTCTCCAGGCCGTCGATCAGTTCTTCGGAGTCGAGTTGGTCGTCGTTGTTGGCGTCCAATCGGCGGAACGCTTCCTCGGAGATGGTCAGCTCGTCCATGCCGAGCGTACCGGTGCCGTCCTGGTCCTTCGCTTCGATCAGACGCTCGACCATCTCAGCGAGGTCCGCTTTGGGTGGTGTTTGCTGGGTCTGGTTCGCCCCGTGAGGTGAACTCGATAGGATACTGCTGATGTCCATACTCTGACTCCTTGCTCCTGTCGCGACACCGCTCTGTGCCATTCAGAGGGCTCAGCCGTCTTGAGGAGCCCTTTAGTTGCAGAATCTCAAGCAATTGCTGTGCCACAGGCGATCTCTCATCGAGGGTTCAGACGAGGCGCCCTCCAGTTGGGAAGGCCAGCGACGGGGACGTGCGTTTTCTGGCCGGTTTTGGGGCCGTCAGGGCTTGAAAAGCGGGTAAGGAGAAAAATGGCGAAATATTTTTCGGGGGACGGCCGTTGATCCTTCCGAGCGGAGAGAAGGTACGGATACCGGAAGGAACTTCCGTCTTGCAGGGTGTTTGGGTAGGGGATGATTCGGCCGGTCGGGCCGGCGTAAGGGCGTTTCCCGCCCTTAAGAGCGGGGAAACGGTGTGGTTCGTATCCCGATCGGGATGCTCTGGTTTGGGAGAGCCCCAAACGTTCGGTGACGATCCATAGCTTTCTTCTGATTGCAAATATTGCCCTGTTGTATTTAGGTGTTTATCGCGTTGTGCGACGAAGGTGTTGCCCTGAATAGAGGCAGGTGATAAAATACATGTTTGGTCATTGGTAACTGTTCGGTAACGGTGAAGGAGTAGCAGCCTTGGCATCCATTGGGAAACGAGTCGTAGCAGGTTCTGACGTCATCACCCTGGACCGGAGCCCGATCCGGGAGCACTTTGTAACTGTGACGCCTGACGGCGATGAGTCGCCGGAGTCGCTCTTTCGCCGGGCCGGAGAGGTCGTAGAGGCGGTTGGCGGGCAGGTTGTTTCCGTCGAAGTCCTGGGGATGGCTGCGGCCGATCGGAAGGATCTGCCCAGTCTGATGCAGGCGGTGGACGGATCAGGGCTGGCCGTTGGTTGGGTCGAGAACACGCGGGCTGAAAACCTGTGCGGCGTTCATGTCTGGTTGCTGGAGGGGACGCCTGTTACCCGGATCGAACTGCCGAAAGAGGGTGTTGCCGGGAGTTTCTTCGAGGACAACTACGGCCGTTGCTGTCGACTGGTCGGTCTGCATCCGACCGAAACCTCCGTGGGCAGGACGCCCCAGACCGAAGAGATCTTCGAGCAGATGGAGGCGGCGCTGGCCAAGAGCGGCATGACGTTCAGTGACGTATATCGTACGTGGTTCTACAATCACGATCTCCTCGACTGGTATGATGAATTCAACGCCGTCCGGACCGGCTTTTTCCACGAACGTAAGATTTTCGACGGCATTGTTCCCGCTAGTACGGGGATCGGTGGGGGCAACGCTCTCGACGCCGCCCTGGTCGCCGGATTGGTGGCTCTGCGGCCCACGAACGACGACGTGAAGGTCTCCCAGATCGAGTCGCCGCTGCAGTCGTCGGCCCGGGACTACGGCAGTTCTTTCAGTCGGGCCGTCGAGGTGGCCTACCCGGACCATCGCCGCCTGTACGTCTCAGGAACCGCCAGCATCGACAAAGAGGGCAATACGATCTACCTCGACGACTGCAAGGCCCAGGTCAAGATGACCATGGAGGTCGTCGATGCGATTTTGCGCTCGCGGGATATGGACTGGGCGGATGTGACCCGGGCGCTGGCCTACTTCAAGGATGCCAAGGACGCGCCGCTGCTGGACGCCTACCGGCAGGAAAACAACCTGGCGCCGTTCCCGGTCATCGTGGCTGAAAACGACGTTTGCCGACACGATCTGCTCTACGAGATCGAGATCGACGCGGTCAAGGTGCAGTAGCAGCAGGGGCGTTTATGCCGCCTCTCGGTGGCTTGTCAACGCGCCGCGGGGATTCCGATTGGTGTCGGGTGCGCCGGCGTTTCCCGTGGAATCCTCATCCTTTGTGCAGTTTTTCTGCTTTCAGAGGCCCCCAGGGGTTGCAAAAGCGCGGCGAATCGCTACAATACCGGTTTCCGCGCCCCTGGAGGGCACTGGTATCGGTAGTTTTTGTGATAATGGCGAATCATTGCTGTAGGTAATGCAGGAGTAAGATATGTCGAGATTATGTCATTTTACAGGCAAGCGGACGATCGCCGGCCGCAGCATCTCCCGTCGCGGTAAGGCCAAGCGTCACGGCGGCGTCGGCAAGAAGGTCACCGGCATTACCAAGCGGAAATTCAAGCCGAATATTCAGAAGGTCCGAGCGGTCGTGGACGGCAAGGTCTGCCGCATCAGGGTCTCGGCCAAGGCCATTCGCATGGGCCTGATCGTCAAGCCGCCCAAGCGCAATTACAAGCCCGCCGAGAAAGCGGCCGGCTGAGCAAGGCTTTTCTTAAGCAGTTGAAGAATCCCAGCGAGGCGCGGTCAAGCCTCGCTTTTTTTATGGGTGGAGCTCACCATGGCTGAGAAAATCGACGCCGAACAGGTCAAGAAGGTCGCCAAACTGGCCCGTCTCCAGTTGAGTGAAGATGAAATCGGGGAGTTCACGGGCCAACTGGAGGCCATTCTCGAATACGTGGAGAAGATGGACGAATTGGATACGGCCGACGTGGAGCCGCTGGCCCACTGCCTGCCCATCGCCAACGTCTTTCGCGAGGACATCATCATGCCCTCGCTGGGTACGGACGCCAGTCTTGCCAACGCGCCTCAGCGGGACGGTTCCTTTTTCCGGGTGCCCAAGATCCTGGACGACAATCCGGGCGCCTGACAGATGAGTACAACGGATCTGGGGGATCAGCGGGTTTTTAGGGAGGTAGCTGTCCATGAGTACCGCGAAGCTGGCAGGCCTGATCGTGGCGCTGGGAGTTTTCTGCTGGGGAGGTAATGCTGTCATGGGAGCCGGGCAGGAGGCTATGACGTTAGACACGCAGATCAGCAAGGCCGTCAAATGTGACTACCTGCTCTACTTGCCCAAAGGCTATGGCAAAAAGGATCAGCAATGGCCCCTGATGATGTTCCTGCATGGGGCCGGCGAACGTGGCGACGATCTCAACAAGGTCAAAGTGCACGGCCCACCGAAACTGATCGAGCAGGGCAAGGAGATGCCCTTCATCATTGTGTCACCCCAGTGTCCGGCCGGCCGGTGGTGGCCCGAGAAGCTCGACACACTCACGGCGCTGCTCGATGAAATCGAATCGAACTACGATGTGGACCCGGCGCGGGTCTACCTGACCGGTCTGAGCATGGGGGGCTTCGGCACGTGGTCGCTCGCCTGCGATCAGCCCGAGCGGTTCGCCGCTATCGCACCGATCTGCGGCGGGGGTCAATGGTTCCTGGCCGATCGTCTCAAGAAGGTTCCCGTCTGGGCGTTTCATGGGGCCAAGGACGGCGTCGTGCCTCTGAATCTTTCCGAGCAGATGGTCGATGGGGTCAAGCGGGCCGGGGGCGATGCGAAGTTGACTGTCTATCCCGAGGCCGGTCACGATTCCTGGACCGCCAGCTACGACAATCCCAAGCTCTACGATTGGCTCCTGAGCCACAAGACCAACGGCAAAGATGCGCCCGCGGTTGCCGGCCAGCGGAAGATGCAACTGAGAAAGCAGGTGCCGATTGAGATCGACTATCTGCTCTCTCTGCCCAAGGGCTACGGCGAGAAGGATCAGGAATGGCCTTTGATGCTGTTCCTCCACGGCGCCGGCGAGCGTGGTGACGACCTCGACAAGGTCAAAGTCCACGGTCCTCCGAAACTGGTCGCCCAGGGCAAAGACTTGCCCTTCATTGTCATCTCGCCCCAGTGCCCGAACGGAACGTGGTGGTCGGCGCCGGATCAGATTCAGGCGTTGACGGGACTGCTCGACGAGATCACTGCGAACTACGACGTCGATGAGTTTCGCGTCTACCTGACGGGCCTGAGCATGGGCGGCTACGGCACCTGGTCGCTCGGTGCGACCATGCCCGAGCGTTTCGCGGCGATGGCCCCGATCTGTGGCGGGGGCGACAAGCGCCTGGCGCGACGGCTCAAAGAGATGCCCATCTGGGTCTTCCACGGCGCCAAGGACAGCGTCGTGCCGCTGGCCCAGTCCGAAGAGATGGTCGAAGCGGTTAAGGAAGCGGGCGGCAACCCCAAGTTGACTGTCTACCCCGAGGCCAACCACGATTCATGGACCGCGACGTATGACAATCCCAAACTCTACGATTGGTTCCTGAGCCATCGCAAACGTGACAAGGATAAGTGATCTGGACTATGTCGGCAGGCAAGCAGACAGCAATTGAATTGAGAGATCAGATCGGGGCCGGGCGGGCGAGTAGTCTGGACGCGACCAAGGCCGTGTTTGAGTGCATCGACCGCCTGGAGCCCACCGTCGGCGCGTACATCAGCCTGTTCCGCGATGAGGCGCTGGCGCGAGCCGAGGATGTGGATCGCCGCATCGCGGCCGGTGAACCGGTCGGAGCGCTGGCCGGTCTGCCCGTAGCGGTTAAGGACGTGCTCTGTACCCGGTCCGGCGCGACGACCTGTGGTTCGCGGCTCCTGGAGCACTTCCACGCCCCGTACGATGCGACCGTGATCCGCAAACTCCATGATGCGGACGCCGTGATCGTCGGCAAGACCAATATGGACGAGTTCGCGATGGGTTCGAGCACGGAGAACTCGGGTCTCAAGCAGACCGTCAATCCGTGGGACCCACAGCGCGTACCGGGCGGCAGCAGTGGGGGATCGGCCGCTGCGGTGGCGGCGCGGCTCTGTTCGGTAGCGATCGGTTCCGACACCGGGGGCTCGGTTCGCCAGCCGGCCAGTTTCTGCGGCGTCGTTGGTCTCAAACCCACCTACGGGCGTGTCTCCCGGTATGGGCTGGTCGCGTATGGATCGACTCTCGATCAGGTCGGGCCGCTGGGCCGGACGGTTTCCGACGTTGCGTTGATGCTCAACGTGATCGCCGGGCACGACCCGGCCGACAGCACCAGCATCGATGAGACGGTTGCGCCGGTGGAGGATTACCTTACGCAAGTCAACGAGCCGGTTGAGGGGCTGAAGATCGGTGTTGTTCCCGCTTTCAACGCCGGCGCTGAGGCGCCGATCCAATCCGCCGTCGCGGCGGCGCTCGATGTATACCGCAGCGCCGGCGCGGAGATCGTCGAGATCGAGATGCCGCACCTCGACTACGCCATCGCGGCCTATTATGTGATCGCGACCGCCGAAGCCTCCAGCAACCTGGCTCGCTACGACGGTGTTCACTACGGGCATCGCACCGAGAACCCTGCCGACTACGTCGAGGTCTATTCAAAGTCGCGCGAAGAGGCGTTTGGCAAGGAAGTCAAGAGGCGCATCATGCTTGGCACCTACGCGCTGTCGAGCGGCTACTACGATGCCTACTACCTCAAGGCCCTGAAAGTCAGGAATCTGATTCGGGGTGATTTCACGCAGGCCTTTGAGAAGTGCGATGCGATCGCCATGCCGGTCGCGCCGACCACCGCCTTCAAGATCGGTGAGAAGATGGACGATCCGCTGAAGATGTACCTTTCGGATATCTACACGATCTCCGCCAATCTGGCGGGCCTGCCCGGCATCAGCGTCCCGTGTGGTCAGGATGGGAACGGTCTGCCAATCGGTTTGCAGATTCTGACACCCGCCTTTACCGAGGGCAAGCTCCTTCGCATCGGCCGCATGTTCGAAGGCGCTACCGAATGGCATACCAAGAAACCGGCGATGGTTGAGAGTTGATCCATGAGTGACCTATCATACAAAGTCATCGTCGGTCTGGAGATTCACGTCCAGCTTCGTACGAAGACGAAGATGTTTTGCAGTTGCGCCCTCGGTTTCGGCGAGGAAGCCAACAGCCGCGTCTGCCCGGTCTGCCTGGGCATGCCCGGCTCGCTACCCGTCATGAACAAGCAGGCGGTCGAGCATTCGATGCTCGCGTCGCTGGCGCTGAACTGCCCGGTCGCGCCCTTCACCAAGTGGGATCGCAAGAGCTATTACTATCCCGACTTGCCCAAGAACTATCAGATCAGTCAGTACGATCTGCCTCTGGGGGGCCTGGGATACATCGAGATACCTCTCGAGGGTGGGCAAACCAAGCGGATTCGCATCACGCGGGCCCACCTGGAGGAGGACGCGGGCAAGAACCTCCACACGGCGGGCAGTTTCTCGCAGGTCGATCTGAATCGAGCCGGCACTCCCTTGCTCGAGATTGTCACAGAGCCGGATATGAACAGTGCCGCGGAGGTCAAGGCGCTGGCGGTCGAGCTGCAGCGGATCGTCCGCTACCTGGGCGTCTCGGAAGGGGACATGCAGAAGGGGCACATGCGGTTCGAGCCCAACATCAACCTCGTCATTACCCGGCCCGACGGACAGTTCAAGACGCCCATCGTGGAGGTCAAGAACCTCAACAGTTTCCGGGCCCTTGAACGCAGCGTCGCCTATGAGATCGAGAGGCAACTGGACGAGTTCCTCGAGACGGGGCGGACGCTGGAGATGGGCAACAAATCCACCCGCGGCTGGAACGACGACGATCAGGTGACCGTCCTGCAGCGCGAGAAGGAGGAGGCCCATGATTACCGCTACTTCCCCGATCCCGATCTGGTTCCCGTGACGACGACGCCCGAGTGGCTCGATCGGATCAAGGCGCAGCTTTGCGAATTGCCCTTGGCCCGACAGGCCCGTTACGCGAGTGAGTATGGGCTCAGCGACTACGATGCGGGGGTGTTGACGGCCGAGCGGGCGACCGCCGATTTCTTTGAGCAGACGCTGGCCGCCGGGGGCGAGCCCAAACGCGTGTG
>JANQFY010000200.1 GCA_028277585.1 Sedimentisphaerales bacterium | reverse complement strand
GGGCTTCGAGCGCCTCAGCCTTGATGAGCTTCGGTTCTGCGGCGTCTGGGTCCAGGGCGATCAGATGGTCGCAAAGCTGGGCGGCCCACTGGGGGTCGTCAGCGGCCAGCACCCTGCGGGCTTGTTCGAGCAGGGCGTCACGACCACCGGCCAGATCCGCCATGCGCTGGGCTTCCACCTGAGGAGCCAGGGGAAATAAACTGGACGCGTTGCCATCGAACCAGCCGAGGTGAGCGTTGAAGATCTGCCGGACCGACCACTGGATGTTGCCATAGTACTCGCGCAGATAGTCCTTCTCGGCGAAACGCTCGGGCAGCTTGACATAGCCGACCAGTTCGTCGGGTGTGAGCCCCTTGTTCATGCCCTCGATGGTCTTGTCGAAAACGAAGCGAATGGCGTCGCGGTAGTTCGTCAGCATCTCGGCGATCTTTGCTCTGCCGGTGACAGGGCGGGTATGTCCCGGGACGAGATAGTCGGGTTCCTCCTGGAGCATCGTGTCCACTGCGTCCGCCCAGGCGCGCACGTCGCGATACATCGTCCCGCGAATGGCGTACAGGTTGGGCCAGGACTTGTAGAAGTTGTCGCCCGCAAACAGCACGCGTTTCTCGGGCAGCCAGACGTAGAGGGCGTCCTCCGTTTCTCCATTGACGGCGACCAGTTCCAATTCGATCCCGGCGATCTCGAGCATCCTTCGCGGCTCAGAGAACGTATGGGTCGGTCGAATCTTCTTGCCCGAGTGAAAGACGGCCCCGCCGCGCTTGGGCCAGTACGCCCGGGCGACACCGTTGTTGATGCGCTTCTCGGGTGGGAGCTTGAACCCTCCCTGTCGCGCCCCGCGGACGTTGTTGAACGTCAGACCGGCGGCGTTGAGTGGGTCGCTCTCGGACCCGAAGTTTGATCGCGCCCAGATGGGCACCTTGTTCTGGCCGACAAAGACGGGGACGCCGCCGGTGTGATCCCCATGGCTGTGGGTCAGGATGATCGCCGCGATTGGCTTGTCCGTAATCTTGCGAAAGTCGTCCAGAACCTGCTGGGCCGAGGTCGTGTCCATGCCCGTGTCAACAATGATCAGGCCGTCATCGCCGACGATCATTGAGACGGGTTGCACCGAGTAACCGACCGCCGTGTACACACCGTCGGTGACCTTGATGACCTCTCGATTGAACTCGGCGCTGCGCGCCTTGAGCAAACGGGTCGCCTCGCTCTCCCGGGCGTTAAGCTGCTGGGCGCAAAGACAGGTCAAGATCAATACGATGGCGATCAGCCCTAACAGTCTTCTGGCGTTTCGGTTCATTGTCTTCATGGCTCTTGCTCCTTCTTGGCTATATAGTTCGTAGGCGAACTAGTGTTTCAAAAAAAACGCGATCAAGCAGGAAGGCTGCCGTTCTGGAGGTTGCGTTCGACCTTGCCCAGGAGCTGCACCAGCGATTCCTGATCTTCCGGCGGCATATCGCCGTACACCTGGGCCAGTAGGGCTTGTGAGATTGTTTCGAAGTCGGGTTGCAGTGCACGGCCCTTCCCCGTCAGGGCGATATAGACCATACGCTGGTCCTCGGGGGACTGGAATCGCCGAATATAGCCGTGCCGCTCCAGTGTCTTGACCATTCCTGTAACCGTGGATTTGACGCGGCCTACCGCCTCGACGACCGATTTGATCGGAACTGGCTCGGTTTGCCCGAAGAGGAAGGCCAGCACGGATCCGTGGGCCGGGACGATCCCTTCGATCTGGCGGGTCCGCAATTGATCTTCTATCAGCATATGCGTCTGCTCGCGAATTCGAGCGATCTGTCCAATGATTCTATGTGTATCCACGTCAATCTCCTTTGCTACCTACTATACGCTACTCTGGAAAGTATAGTTCGTGGGCGAACTAGTGTCAAGGGAGATTTCGTCAGGTTTTCTTCTACAGCCCGTCAGCCTAGGGATTGGATTTCAGAATGATGACCCAGCCCTTCTTGGCTTCGATTCGGACCGGTTCGTCCAGGTTGACAGAGCCTTCGTCCTGGAAGTTGACAATCGCGGGTCTGAACGCCACGGCGGCGTCGGCATCGATGCCCAGGGCTCGCCAGTCGATGGCGAGTTTGCCCTCGACGGGCTTGTCCGTCCAGTTGGCCAGCGCGACGACGGTGTCCTTGTCGCCCCGGAAGACGGTTGCCCCCATGTCCGGCGTGGACGTCTTGACCGGGCAGGCCGGGTCCCAGAAGCCGATCATGTCGCGCTCGACGAAGTGGTGCTCGTCCCAGAAGTTCCAGATGTGCTCGGGAGTCGGTCCATGCCAGCCCAGGCGGTTGGTGATGCCGAAGACCATGCCGCGATAGGGGTTGCCCCCACCCTGGAGCATCTGCGAGGTCAGGCCGAACGGGATGCCGCTGATCTCGATCAGCCAGTAGTCCGGCGAGCGGTCGTAGCTGCGCCCTTCGCCGATCCAGAGCAGATCGTAGTAGGGCAGCAGGTCCATATAGAGGTTCAAGCAACAGGCCCAGCCGGCCATATTGTTGAAATGGTTCCAGGTGTGCAGATCGATGCGGGCCGTCGGGCGGTTGCGGTCCAGGATCTTGCGGGCCCGCTTCAGAGTCACGCGGTCGAGCGCCGAGTCGTCGATGTACATCCCATCGATGCCGATGTTCTTACACATCCAATCGAGGCCTTCGAGGTAGAAGTTGTTCAGCCGCGAGTCCGGCGTGGTGATCACCGACAGGTCCTGGCGCCCTTTGTAGGGACCCTCATTGAAAGCGCATTTCCAGGCGGGGATGAAATCCTCTTTGAAGTTCTCTATCAGCCAGGGATGGGGACCCTGCGGATTGATCACGGTCTTGGCGTCTTTGCCGGGGCCGGGGAAGACGACCTCGCCATTGAGACTGCGCATCGCCCAGATCTCAGGCGTGTTGACCGTCAGTTCGCGGGTGGTGTAGTACACCTTGGTCCGGATGCCCTTGCCGCGAGCCTCCTCGACGAACCGTTTCAGCCCCGGGACATTCTCGGCCAGGTACGGATAGTTGATGAACGGGTTGAGGTCCTTGCGGTGGTGGATGTTGATGATGTTGGCGCCGCTCTTGGCGGCCTGGTCGATGAACCCGGCACTGATCTGGCTACCTGCGTTGTGGTAGTAGCGGTCGTGGTACTGGATCTCTTTGTCGATCGGTTTGACGGGCGTGATGAGCAGGTCGAAATCGAAATGCAGGGCTTGGCCCTTGCGAAGTTCCCTGGCGCCGCTGTAGGCCTTGATCAAGGCGCCGTTGGAGGTGGTCAAGACGTCGGCACCGCCGTGCGCGCCATTGCCCCAGGATTCGGGCAGGTTCAGAGGGCAGTACTCGTAGTAGATGTTGACCAGTTGACGGCGGTAGTTGGCGCCTTTGAGCTTCAGGCGCAGCCCCCCGTTGACGCCTCCGACCCAGACGGCGTCTTGGCTTTTCTTGGCGACGTCCCACTTCCAGTTCCACGTCTCAGGCCGCAAGCCGCCGGTCTTGCCCATGCCCATCATGTATTTCGACATGCCGCGCGTCAGGGGGATCTCCAGGCGAATGTCCTTGACCTGGATATCGGCCAGCGGTGTGAGCGTCAGGCGGTAGCTAAGAAAGCCATCGAATTCGGCGGTCCCTTCCAGCAACAGTTCCGCTTGTTCGCACGTGTTCTTGACGGACCAGATGAGCGTCGAATGCGTGTCCCTGACGAAGCGGATCTTGCCTGGTTTCAGGCGGAGCATCTTGCCTTCGGTGGTCTCGATGACGAAGCGGAATCGATCCGCCAGGATGGGCTGAGCCTCGGTGCCAAGCGCCTGGTTGTTCGGTCCAAAGAAGCTGGAGATCGCCGCGGGAAGACCATTGCGGGCCAGGCGAACGCGTCGGCCCAGGATGTCGAACGTGCGCTTGCGGCGTACGATCGGCCGGTAGGGGCGGGTGATCTCATCGTCGTGACCGATGACCGAGTTCAGCCAGGACAGGCGGGCGAATCGATGCGCATCATCGACGCCGCCATGGGGAAGGACCTTTCCTGCGACATTCAGGGTCAGATCGATTCGTGTCTCGGACGCGTTAGCAGCGGCGATCGTCAGGATGCCTGTGCACGTTCCTCTTGCGCCGGGGGGAATCTGAACGCCGAACCAGAGAGGTTGAACGCGACCCTTGGCGACGTCGACCTGCTTGGCAAAGGCTTGGCCCAGTTGATCGATCCCGCCAAGGTTGAAGCAGTTCAGCGCTGATTTGCGGATCGCACGTTTGCCCTTGAGATCGGAGAACTGGACGCCCAGGTTCCTGATGTCCGCGCGGGCGGCGAAGACGCCAACCTGAAAGACGAAGCACTCGCCCGGTTGGGCGCTTCCTGTGAAGGAGGTCATGTCCTCTATGCTGCGTCGGGTCCAGACCTGCGGAATCCCATCCAGCAGCCGGATGGAATGCTCGCGCGCCTCGGGGAAGGTCAGATAGGTCTTGCCCGGAAAGTCGGATAGAAACGCGCGGACCGCTCCCTTGGAAGCATACTTCGCCATGTCGCCCGGCTTCAGTTGCGTCTTGCCCTCCAGTCTCGTCTCCTGAAGAGCGTTCTCATCGACGACGCTGACGTCCGTCTCTTTGTCTTGGGCGTGAGCCGAGACGACCAGCAGGGCGAATCCGAGGGCGAACAGGTACTGTCTCATGGGTGTGCTCTTTCCGTACATGGTCATCTTCCGACCGTTCTGCGAACGGGCTGTTTGGTCAGGTTGTGATATTGACCCAAATGGGCGACTCAGCCGGTTTCAGCTTTTGAGCGGGCGACCTGGTCCAGTGCGACGGCGCCGATGATGATGGCTCCGATGACCACCAGTTGGATGTTGGTGGAGATGCCAAGCAGGGTGCAGCCGTTACGCAGGAAGCTGATCAACAAGGTCCCGACGATCGTGCCGAT
>JANQFY010000116.1 GCA_028277585.1 Sedimentisphaerales bacterium | reverse complement strand
ACTATCGCCTCCTCGACGGATTGCAGGAGGTTGCACGCCTCAATCCAAACGCCCTGACAGAACCGCCCCCACGAAAAAGACAAAACGGGTAATCGCGTCCATTCGCTCCATCGTCACTATTGCCCTGGCACATAGGGTTTCATCGTAAGGGCATTGGTTGAAGCCAAGTCGACCACTGTCATGACACTCCCGTTCAGGGGCGACACGATCGAAAGATTTAAATAGTCCCAATCATTCATCTACTTATCACAATGAAACATGACAAAGCACAAAGAGACTTGGATGCCTCGGAAAGGTACGCGTGCCTTGAGCAGTGTCCCAATGGCGGACGTGACTGTAGCAGCACCAAGGCGGTCATCGGACTCCACGACGGCACGCTGCCCGAGTCGGAACGGGATCAAATAGAGCAGCATATGCATAGATGTGGGGGCTGCCTAACGGATCTGTACTTCTACTCCCAAGTAGCGGAGACTCCTGTATGTGACCGGACTCAAGGATTGCTTGATCGGCTCGTACCTTCCGATTCATATCTTAGGAAGCCGTGCGGGATGCATGAGTCCGCGTAGCGTTCTTGAATTCAAGCGAAGTCGGTATAGTCAGCCTTGAGCTCTCTGAGAGCCTCGCTCTTCGATAGATTCACAGTAACTCGAAGAACTCACACCTTGGACGTCAGGGGAGGTGGTTGACTGCTCCGGCATATTCAAGGGCTTTCAGCATCTGATATGTATGCATCTATTGTCTTCTTCAGCAGCTCTGCACATATTGATGCTCTTGCGAGAGTTGGCTTCCTATATCGCCAACCGTGTACTGCTTTTCACACATGGTGCCTGGAACCCCAGAAACAAGCGAAGGGCCCCACAGAAAAGAGGACTCTTCAGAAAAGGCACCTAATGTGAACCTCTGCCCTGGAAGAAGCTCAACGCGCCAAGGCGGCACTCTCCTGGTGACCACTCTTTGGATGTCGGCCACATGCCGGCCCCTGGAATACCACAAGGTAATATGACCCGGAGGAATCCCATAAGGACTGGACCAGAAACAGGGACGCTTCGACCGCATCTGAGAGTATGGCGCTTCTCCAGATAGGGTAACAAGAGCCAAGCCGCCGACCATCGAACCCGATCCAGAGTCAGCCTGGACCCACCTTCACGGCCATCGCTCTTGGGAACGAGGGCGTAATGAGTACCCAGTGCTTTCTCGAGAAGCTCTTTGAGGCCTACAATAACGGCGATGTTGTGGATCGGAACGAGCAGCCGCATCTCGCGGCACTGGGACCACTAGCCTTTCTCGCCGAGGTCCGATTCACAGTCACGTCTGATCATACCGAAAGTGGTCGCGACCTGCCATCGCAGACCTCAGAGCCACCGATTGAAGTCTGTTCGCGTCCGATGTCGACACGAAATGTCAGGCAGCTTGGTTGCAGGCCGGTCGTATCCGGTAGACGTGATCGTCTTGACATGGTTACACTGGCGTGCATACGGATTGTCGGCTTCGTCATCATAGGCAGGGCCAGCCAGCGCGCTCTCACTTCGGACCTTCTCGGTGGGGGCCGGAGCTTCTCGCAGAACCGGTTGACATCCACGCTGGATGTGCCTGTGGCATTAGCAGAGAGAATCGCATGGTTGTGGCAGTCACAGGCGATCGCCAACTCAAGTTGGTGTGGTCAGCATGCGTTCTCGTGACCCAGGATGTCATAAGAACCTCTTGTAGAGGCGAAGAACCGGCTGGCATGATGAGCCGCCGGGCTGATCGAATCCATCGCCGCCAGTGCCGCATGGGAATCCAGTTCCACGGTCTCGAACGTGCTATCGAAAGACTGTTGGACTATAGTGAGCGGCAGACGTTTGAAGCCCCTGGCGGTATTGTGACATGGGGCACAAGTCTGAAGCCAGAGATCTCACTGAAATCTAGGCAATCATTCACAATGCGCGCAATGCCCCGGAATTCGGTCGCGCCAAGAAGACACAGAGAAGGGGCGACGCGGACTTCTCTCGGGCTGAGACCGCAGGTGCATTCGTACAGCGTGTGACCTGCGATTTGACATGGCACCGCCGTCACATCTCTTGGCGATTCCCTACTCGTGCCCACACCAACACAGTACGCACGTTCTGGATACTCAAGGACGCTTGTCCGCTCGACAGCGTCCCTGCAGAGTACGCCCCATCATTCTTTCTGGAAACTCTCTATTCTTGCGCCCATCTTTGGCCTGTGGGAACCGCCTCTTTTCTTGAACAGTTGGCGGGGTATGGGAAACACCCGAGAAACATGGTCTTGGCCGTCGATGGATCGATTGACTACAATCAAAGGAGGCAATCGATCAAATGAAGCAGTCCGACGAGAATCCGGAAGCATCAGAGAGGCAGGTAGAGCTTTTCGCAACGTACTACGAGAAGATACTGAAGTACTTCCTCGCCAGGGTTGGGTGCCCTCACGACGCGGAGGATCTGGCTCAGGACGTCCTTGTCGCTCTGATGTCCGGCAAGAACCTGCCGCACAATCCTGACGCTTACGCCTTCACAGCAGCGAGGAACCGCCTCCGACGCTACCGGCGTACTCAAACAAGACAGGCGGGCCTAACGTTGATCGAAGAGAACGAGGCCGCATCCAACGTGCAAGCCAAGACCGACGCAAGAAATGAGTACGATCCATTCCACCAATTGCTAACGAAAGAGAAGGACGCGAGTCTACGCCGCGCCTTGTCACGAATCCCCCCGAAATCCGCGGCAGCGATCGAACTGAGATTCATCGATGGTTTGTCACCGCAAGAGGTCGCGCAAACCATAGGGTGCACACCAGGTAGTCTTCACAAGAGGCTGCAACGAACCCGACGTCTTCTCGTGGACATCTGCAGAGACATAGCTGAGCACTAACCCTCCCCCCCAAGACGCGACGCTCGCAAACCACCCCGTGACATTTGCCGCAAATAGCACAGTTTTCGTGTCCAGTTTTCGCGACAGCGGGACTCTACATATACAGGAAAGGCTGACTATTGTTGGATCGGCGTTAGAGACGAACACTGCCGAGGACGAGTGACACACTCACAGAAGAGGGATACCCAGTCGCGCTGGCGCTCCCAAGCGGTGCCGCACTCGTCAGAGCAGGCCGCCCGAAACGCCCGAGCTATTTCTTGTGATTGATGAGGAGGCGGCCCCTGGCATCCATCGAGGAACGGATCCAGGAGCACCACCGATAACGATGCGCAGACACCACGGAATAATGGAACGGCAACCCCTGAACCAACCGAACCCTATCTCTCTATCACACACAGACTTACGCCACCGGACCAACCACTGAGAAACACCGATCGATCAGTGGCATGGCCCTGTGTTTGCATACGCCTGCTCGTAGCACAGCAGACGCCATGGAATAGTACAGAGGTGAAACACCTCTGGGAAGAACGCAGGCAGCGGCCCTTGCGAAGAGCGTCGAGATGTCACCGACGGGGACGGAGTCTGCCCGAACGCCCATAGCTTGGCCCCGGCAAGACAACCGGCCAACCGACTGGCTGTCGTCTTGTGTACAAATGGTCCTGTTCACGCCGCTCCCTGAAGGTTCTGTCAGGCAGGAGTGCTCATCGGCAACAAGCAGAAACTAGGAACTCTGGCCGGGCGATTGCTTTCGTCTCAACTTCGAATCAACGTGGTCTCCGGCATGACGACAGCCATTGTCTGTACAGTTGTCTTGGCCGTCGCCTACCCGGTCTACTTGGATCTCCTCGGCTATGAGAAGTATGGTGTCTGGCTCATCCTGACCACCGTGTTGGCGTTCGCCCAACTGGGGGGTCTCGGCATTGGTTCGGCAGTAACGAAGTTGGTGGCAGAGGAACACGGGCGGGGTGACATCCTTGGAGTACATCGCTATATTGCGGCAGCCTTCGTGCTGGTGTGTGTTAGCGGCGCGGCAGTCCTTGCCATAGTACTGGCTCTGAGGAGACAGATCGTTGAGCTGTTTGCACTGACCGGGGAAAACGCGCAGACGGCCCTGTGTCTACTGCCCTACATGGGCCTCTTGAGCCTATGCATGCTTGCAGGCGGAGTCTTCGAGGCGGCATTGTCAGGTTTGGGGCGAATGGATCTGACCAGTTACCGAGGGCTATCTGCCCGCGTCATGAATTTATGCATCTCCATCGGACTGCTGCATCTGGGCGGCGGGATTGAGAGTTTGCTCATCGGAAGGACGATTGCCGAGCTAGTCACCCATCTGGCAGTTTTCCTCTGCGTTCGACGCATGACCCATTTTCGCATTCTCCGCATGGCTGGTTTGGATTTGTCGCGATGCAAGCGTCTCCTGAGCTTTGGGGGGACGATCCTGGGCAACTCGTTGCTCAGCATGCTTGTCAGCCCGGTCAACAAACTTGTTCTCTCGCGTCATCTTGGGACCGCTAGCCTCCCTGTCTATGAAATGGCGTTTACGGGCAGTATGCAGGTCAAAGGACTGGTCATCGCGGGCCACGTTGCGATGATTCCTGAGATCAGCAGGCTCAGCACTGAGTTGACCTCGCAAGTGAGGATCAGAATACGCAAGCTATGCCTTCGTTCCCTGCAACTGATCCTCCTTCTGGCCACCCCCGCATATGGCGTCCTGCTGATCTTTACGCCGGCGCTGCTGAAACTGTGGCTTGGAGATGGATTCACCGAGGCTCAGCCGCAGACCTTTCGGATCATGCTGATGGGGACATTCATCAGTGTTCTGGGTAATCCAGCATACCACATGTTCATAGGCATGGGCTACGTACGTTGTGCTCTGATGGCCCATATCATCGAGGCCGTCACGAATCTGATAATTGTTCTCTTCGTATGTACAGCCTTTCAAATAACAGTCACAGCCGTGGCTTGGTCCTCGTCGATCGGGATGGCAGCCGCAACGGTCCACCTTGTTCTCCAGAAGAGACATACGCTGAGAGACACGGTAACGCCCTGAATGGGAGGAATCATGTCCATGGTAGTGGCACTGCTGGATCTGCGGCCTCTATGCGTCGCCATGGGCCTGTATGGCACCTGATGCAACACCGACTCCAGACTTGATGCAACAGCGGACCGTAGTCGCGGTTTCCATTTGACCGCCAAGGAGAGACTCGTCGGCCCCAAGAACGCCGATGTGCCAATCCAGAACGGAGATCCTTTTGATGGTAATGACGAGTCCTGATCAGTCAATATCTCACGGGCATGATTCACTGATACAACACAAGAACATCAGTGTGGTCGTGCCGCTCTTCAACAAACGCAGTTGCATCCGACGCGCTTTGGAGTCCGCTCTGGGGCAGACAGTCCCATGCCGTGAAATAGTCGTTGTTGATGATGGGTCAACGGATGGCGGGCATATGGTCGTGGAACAAGTCGATGATCCCCGGATCAGATTAATCCGACAGGAGAACCAGGGGCCTTCGGCAGCACGCAACCGCGCTATTGAGGAGGTTCACGGCGAACTCGTTGCCTTTTTGGATGCAGATGACGAGTGGAAACCATGGTTTCTTGAGACGATATCGGGTTTGCGGACCAAGCATTCGGAAGCCGGGGCCTATGCCACGGCGTACGAGATTAGGGAATCCTGGGGGCATGTGCATGTTCCCGCCTACAGAGAAATCCCCCCAGCCCCCTGGGAGGGGATAATCCCAAACTACTTCCGCAGTTGTATCCGGTGCAATCCGATGTGGACCTCCGCCGTCGCCATACGCAGAGAGGTGCTCGATACCGTAGGGCGCTTTGTGCTTTGTCCCGGTGTCGGAGAGGATGCGGAACTCTGGGCCCGGATCGCCCTGCGATATCCCATTGCCTTCAGCTGGCGCATTGGGGCGGTGTATCATCGCGAAGCTGAGAACCGCTGTTGTGAGGCGGTGTTCACACATGTGTTCACCACGGACTGCTTTGAGCAGGCGATGCGAGATCTAGGGGTACCTCCACAACTCCGTCCCGATGTTGAAGAGTTCCTTGCCAGGGAAAGACTGACGGCGGCAGCCCGTTATGTTGAGAACGGCCAACCCAAGGTCGCCAGGAGCATTCTAAGGAACTGCAAGACGCATCGTTTGTACAGGCAGAAGCTCTGGTGGTGGTTCTGGTCTGTGATTCCGATCAAGTTGGTGAGTCTTGCCTGGCGTTGCCGGCGATGGTTCCGAGCGGTCAGGCCACGGATTCAGAAGCGTCCTGCTCACGAATAATCGGTGGTTGTTGAACGGCACGACCCCATGATGTCGATCGCGTAACAGGAGTGCGCAACATGCTTTCTCGCCTCAAGGATTTCGTCGATCTGAGGGGAGCAGGACACACAACGCTCAGGGCCTATCAGTATCACGCCCAAGTGCTTCCTGTCACTCTGGCCGTGGTCCTGGGTCCCTTCATCGCGATTCTGTATCATCTGACACAGCCGGCAGATGCTGTGCTAGGCAGCTTCAGCCTGGCGCAGGCCGTTCGTGGTCTGCTCTGTGGCCTGATGCTTCTCTCCTTGCTGCTCTCAACAGGATGGCGCGTATTGAAGCACAGATTCGTTCGCCCACTCCTGTTCCTCGCAATCTATGCTGTCCTCACGTCATTCGCAGGTGCATACCCATACGAGAATATCGTATTCTCGGTGAGGATTGCCTTCATCGTGCTCATATCTGCAGGCGCCTTCCATCTCGCGGAGAAGGAATTGGTCAGTGAACGATGGCTCATGATATGCGCCTGGGTCATTCTACTGACCATGGTCTTCTGCATCGGAGCTGCGTTGGTCACGGGTAAAACCATTGACTTGCACAAGAGTCGGTACGCCACAGCTGGCTTCACCAATCATCCGGCAGTCGCCTCCTGCTTGTTGCTCTCGACTCTGCCGGTCTTCATCAGGCTCATTTCGCGCAGCCGTTCAGCCATTTTCGCCATGGTGCTTCTCTTCGCTTCGCTGTTCTTCACGATGCGCCGAAGCGCTCTCATTTCTGGCATGGCGGGGCTATGCTGCTGCTTCACAACGTATCTGATGTCTCTTCAATACCGACCTGCTCGACGCACCATCCTGGCTTTCATCAGTATCCTCATTGTCTTGCTTGGCTTGGGGCAGGCTACTTCCACCAGCGCCGATGTGGTCGAGCAAATTGAGGACCTCAGCCCCTCTGAGGGCACGGGTTCTGGTCGCTATAGTTTCTGGCAGATCACGTTGGAGCATATCACGCAACGTCCCGTCGGCGCCCAACTATGGGGAGAAGGGATGGGAAGCATCAGGGATCTGCTGGCACAACGGTTCGGGCTTTCGATCGGAAGTCATAATGATTGGCTCGACGTGATTAGTGCATTCGGCGTGGCCGGGCTAATTGGAGTCACCTGGTGGTATCTTGAGCTGTCGCGGCTTGTCTGGCGCTTCCACGGTCGGCAAGGGAGTCTGTTTCAGGGAGCGTGTGCCGCTGTTGTCATCTTCGGGCTGATGTCTGTCGGCACCGGCGGATCCTTTGAACCCCCGTGGGCGCTCACTTATGCGGCGCTGGGGTTCTGGGCCGGTTGTGCAACGAGAGAAAGGAAGGGCCATGACACCTGATGTCCTGTTCATCGAGCTGTGCGATTACGATGGTTTTCCCATGGGTGGTCAACTTTCGTTCGCCAGGCAGATGGTCCACACCTTCGGCTCAAAGCTTGCCCTGGTTGGAATCTCAACCGACAACACGCCCATTGGACGGTGGGTGAAGAAAACCATCAATGGCAGAACGTGTGACTTCCTCAGTGTCGCCCGCTGGAAAAAATCACATCGAAGACCACTGGTCCCAATGCGTTTGCGGAATTACTGCAGTCTACGGAGGTACAGAAAGCAAATTCTGTCCATCGACACCCGCGCCGCCTTCATCGGCTCGCCGGAAGCGATACTCGCCAGTCACAACTGGGGTTGGGATAGTCTGTGCTACTACTTCGCCGGACTCGAGAACCCACTGCGCACGTCTCGGTACAAATGGGCCAGACCCTTGGCAGCCTGGTTCGATTCGCGTTTCCTCCCGGCACTGCAATCCGCCAACCTCCTTCTGGCAGCGGCAGATGAGCCATCCATCAAGGGCTTTCTCGCGCAGACCGGGGACAGGCTTCCGAAGGAAGGCATCATCTCGTTTCCCACTCGGGCCGACACAGATATCTTCCATCCCGTCGACCGGCCCACAACAAGAAGATGGTTGGGCATTCCCGAGAGCGCACCCATGTTTGTCAGTGTTGGGCGGCTCAACCGGGAAAAAGGCTGGGATTTGCTGTTGGAGGCGTTCCAACTGCTCCTGCGTACGAGAGCGGACGCGCATTTCTACTTTGTCGGCGACGGCGAGGACCGACGCGAGATTGAACAGCAGCATCGAAGACGCGGTCTCATCGGACGTGTACACATCACCGGCTGTCTCGCCCCACAGAGAGTCGCCGGCTATCTCAATGCCGCCGATGTGTTTGTTTTGGGCTCCCATTTCGAAGGCTGGCCCACGGCGATGGTGGAAGCCCTCGCCACCGGAAAGCCGATTGTCTCAACCTCAGTGAGCGCGGCGGCGGAATTGATCGAGAACGGTAAGAACGGATATATCGTTGACCACCGCGACGCACCGCTATTCTGCGACATGATGGTCAAGGCCTTGTCGCTGGATGCTCACCAGGACTCCCTGGAGAAGTCGCGGCCCTATGCGTTGGATCGTCTGGCCGAGGACCTCGGCAACCTCTGGCCTCCCCTGCGGCCGTGACAGTACATTGTAATGAATGCGGTTTAACTGAAGGCAGCAACCATGACCAGTGACACTGTGGTGCAGTCCGTTAAGAGGCGCCTCAGGAGCACTAGCGTGGGGCGGTCGGTCTATCCGGTCTGCCGTGCCTGCTACAGATTGTACTCGAAACGAAGGAGACAACGCCTACTGAGGCGATATGGCTATGAAGCGATCCAGAGGATCCATGAGGCGCTCACAAACGCGAACGTATCGTACTTCGTTGATCTTGGAACTCTGCTTGGTCTCGTTCGTGATCAAGCACTGATCTCCCATGACGTGGACCTGGACGTCGCGCTCCCTCCAGGCGCACAGACGCTCTGCGAGGCCTGCTTGGCGCTTCAACGCTACGGTTTTGCCTTCCACCGTGCGTTCACATACAACGGGCAGGTCGCCTACTCCAATATGCGCTACAAAGGCATATTAGTCGACCTCTGCAAGTACTACATGTCCGAATCGAATGAAACGATGTTTTGCTACAACTTCTACCGGGACGAGAAAGGTAGCTATCAATCCCTCGATCAGAGCAGTGCGCGACGCGCTATCGTCCCGTCTGTCACCGAATGTGTCACCCAGCGAATCCATGGGGTTGATGTGTGTCTCCCGATCAACGCCGAAGCCGTTCTTGCAGCAGAGTACGGCGAACAGTGGAGGATCCCGGATGCACACTGGCAAGATGAGGATGTTCCCAATTTCGGGGAATGCTGTGGAACTGGATACGCGGTCGATCTCGTGCAGATGCAGAGCTCAGACCGATGGTTCGGCAAGGAGTGACGCTGCGAGGCCGTGGCCCGTTCTGACGGCCCGGCATACATTTGCCCCTCATGAAACGGCTGTTTCATGCCTCGGGACAACGAACACCTCGCCAATCAGCCACTACTTCCGGACGGGTTGCCTGGCAACATGATCACAGCATCTGTTCGCCAAGCCCCCCCTACTCTGACTCGCATGACAAAGCACACAGAAGAGGATGTTGCCGTCGAGGCGCCCCAGAATCGGTACACGAGGGAAACGAGAGATGGAAAACAAGAACAAACGACTCCTGGTCGACATGTCGGCGACCCTTGTCCATCACGGCCACATTCGTATCCTCAGAGCCGCCAAAGAACGCGGCACCGTAGTGGTGGCCTTGACGACGGACGAAGAGGTCCTGGCGGGAAAGGGCTACGTTCCGGAACTCAGCTTTGAACAGCGTTCTGAAATCATCGAGGCAATCCGGTATGTCGACGAGGTGGTTCCAGCCCCATGTTTGATTGATGAGTCCTTTCTCGATCGACACAGAATCGATCTGCTCGTCCATGGCCATGACAACATGAATCCCATCCAGCCCGAGCGGCTCCTGATTCTGCCGCGCACCCAAGGGATAAGCACCACTCTCTTGCGCGCCAAAGTGCTGAGATTGATATCCGACGTCATGACGCCAGGAGAGGAAGGACCAGCGCGACAGTCACCTCTGCATCTAAGGATCCCTCTGAATCTGAGGCCGGAAAACCTGACCATATCTCAACATTCATGACTCTCTCAGGGGCAGTTGGCTGCAGCCACACAAAAAGGCACTCGTGTACTAGCGTGTCACATGAAAAATGATTCACATTTCAACGCAGGCTTAGGATGCGACAATGAACTATTCGACTACCTGAGCACGAAAAGTGAAACTGCCACGAAATGTCACATTCGCAATAGACGAATGGTACCGTTCCCATTTCGTTCTGCGGGCGGTGGCCGCCCCAGAGTGCTCTTGATTCTTCCGCCGATCACGATTCCGAAAGGCATGGCGAAACGATGTATTCCGCCGTTGGGAATCACCTACATTGCTGCGTCTCTACGGGAAGCAGGCTTTCCAGTTCGAATCTTGGATGCATCGGTCGAGGGTTACGAAACAGAACGAACCAGCGAAGACGGAAGCCTACTTACGTATGGTTTGAGTCTTGAGCGCATCCGCGAGCGCATTGCTGACGAGAACCCGGACATCGTAGGTATTTCACTCATCTTCTCGACAGACCTTGACAATGTCATGGACGTTTGCCAGCTCATCAAGAAACACAATCCCGAGATCCCCGTGGTTGTTGGTGGACTTCACCCGACCATCTACCCCAGGGAGATCCTACAGGAGAGTGTTCGAAACGGCCATCGCTCCATTGATTTCATCATTCGAGGCGAAGGCGAACGCCGCTTCTTGGGTTTCTTAGAAGACTCAAGACAGGGACATTTTGACTTGAACGCAGAGGGCCTGTGCGGCTGGTACAAAGAACGCATCTTCACAAATGCGCAGTTGGGACGAATCCAGAATCTGGATGCCCTCCCCTTTCCGGCGTACGATTTGTTGCCGATCGAGAAGTATTTTGACATCAATGTCCCGTTTTCACCGGTTCCGAAAGGCAGAAGAGTATTGCCCATTCTGACCAGTCGCGGCTGCCCGGTCGGATGCCGTTTCTGCGCGAGCACCAATGTCTACCATACGTTCATCGCCCGCACAGCCCAAAACGTAATCGAAGAAATCGTGACATGGCAAGCCGATTACGACATTGATGAAATCCAGTTCGCTGACGACAATCTGACTCTTGACCGCAGACGCTCATTGGAGCTGTTCGAGAAGCTGGCTGACCTGAATATCAATTGGTGCACCCCAAACGGCATCATGATCAACACGATCAACGATGAGCTGATCGAAGCCATGCACCGATCCGGTCTCTACCAGATCACCCTTTCATTTGACAGCGGCAATGCGAAGAGCCTGAAGGCGTTCCACAATAAGCCGGTTAATCTCACACGCGTGCCAGATCTGGCGAGAAAAGCCAAGGACCTTGGAATATTCTCTCATGGCACGCTAGTAGTAGGTATGCCCGGCGAGACCGTCGAGGACATCCAGGAGAGCTTCGATTTTGCGTATGATTTGGAGTTGACCTCGCTCAGCGTCTTCATCGCTGCCGCTATTCCTGGCTCCGCTCTCTACCATACGGCCCTCAACAACGGTCTGATTGCCAAAGAGGATGCCCGCACGATCAATACAACCAAGGCGAAAATGTCTCTTGCGGACATCCCTGCTGAGACACTTGAACACATGATTGTGGCCTTTCAGAAGAAGTATGCAGAGAAGGTCAGGCGCAGCAATCCAGATCTCCTCCAGAGAAAATATGGAGCATTCGTGAAACGTAATCCTCACGCATCAGAAATGATCGACTTCAGATTAACATAAACATCGCACTGTTGACTCTGCGCCTGGCCCGACCCCGTTAGGAATGCGTCACCTGGTTCCTGGTCTTGTAGAGGCGGTGGCCTCGAGCCCACCTCCGATCAAAGGCAGGCACACTGTGCGGGAAGCACGGAACGATCCGCAGTGCTCGGTTCTTCAGGCGCCCCCTTGCATTCAGAGTAGTCTTGGTGCGCCAATGCACTGTCAAAATGACGATGACCCTTCTTACCGAAATGCAAACCGGTCACAAGCGTCTCCTCCGAAGGCAGCACAGGCGGGTGGGCTGGATACTTCTCATCACGTACTCAGTATGCCTCATGCATCGAACCTATGGCCAACCCGCAACCATTCAGGGTTCGCCCTCTCTAGGGGAGCTTCGGAGTCCCCCTGGAGCGGGCCGCTGGATCACCACTATGGCTCTCGGTGCGGCGTACGAGTTGGCGTGCTTCACGCCCATCGGTTTCGGCGCCGCCATGCTTGTCCGTACGAGGTCACGGTGGCTTCATCTAGGCGTCATGAGTATTCCCGCTTTGCTCGTAGGAGGCGCAATCACGTTTGCAGGACATATGCCACGAATCATTGCGATATGGAACAGTGCCGCTGTTACAGACCTGGCGCATCCCCTACTCGGATGTCTCTTTGGCCAGTGGGCAGGCGCCACATGGCTTCATGGCTGGCGAGCACGCTTCTGGTTTCTGCCCAAGGTGGCTCTCCTGGTGATGATGATGGTTCTCTGCATGGGTATCGCCGCGTGGTTGTCTCTGCAAGACGCGCCCATTTCCTTCCCGGCAGCGTCTCCAACTCCCACTGAAACGCCGCCGCTGGCGGACATGATGCGCGACAGAAGTCCCCAATCTCTCGGAAACAGTCGAATACGTGTGTTCCAGTTGACGGAACGCGATGCCACCATCTTGCTTTCCCGCTTCCTCTCGCTCGACTCACCGGCGTCTGAGGTAGCCCTCCGCCTGGATTGTGACCGCATGTCGTTTGTTCTGTCTCTGCCCGTATCACTTGGCCCCGGCGACCCTCGCTACCTGAACCTGGACGCAGCAGGGAGTGCAGCCATTGAGGACGGGACACTGCGATTACGGGCGGATCACGTTCGGCTGGGCGATCTGAACTTCCCCCAATGGCTACTCCCCGGCCTTGCTTCGTACGCTGCTTCACTGCTAAACCGAGACCAGAGGACACAATCCCTTGTGAGCCCCATCAGAGAGATGAAGGTCGAGCCGGGCGCAATTCGGGTGGCCTATGAGCCTTTAGGCCTGTCCCCCAAGCATCGAGGACGGCTTCCCCGTTCCGCCATCGCCAGCGAGGAGTTGCTCGTCGCGACACGGGTCCAAGTAGATCACCTCCTGATCCTCTTCGACACTGACCCGTCGCTCCATCTTCCACCGAGTTTCAACTTGTGCCTGAAGACAGCATTTTCCCTCGCCCACAGGCGATCCGCACGAGGCAGCGCTGTGACGGAAAACCAGGCGGCACTCCTTGCACTCGGCATCCTCCTCGGGCACCCCCATATCGAGGACCTCCTGGGAGTCGTGGTCCGCGACAGTGACAGAGAGGCCGTCTGGCGCATCCCAGGCCGCATCGCCCTTCACGGACGGCCCGACTGGGCCCGGCACTTCTGCGTCAGTGCAGCAATGGCCATACTCTTCGACAAAGACGCCGGTGATGCGTGGGGTCTGCTCAAAGAGGAAGTGGACGCTGATGCGGGGGGAAGCGGATTCTCGTTTGCCGACCTCCTGGTCGATCGCGCAGGCACTGTGTTCGCCGCCCGAGCCACGCGGAACGAGGATACGGCCCGCACGATACAGGATCGTCTCCTTCGCGGCTTTGACATCGAGGACGTGTGTCCGCCAGCCGGCGACCTGCCGGAGGGCATCTCCAAATCTGACTTGCGGTTGCGCTATGGAGGCGTGGGAGGAGACGGCTACCGGCGCCTGGTCGAGGAGATTGAGCAACACGTGGCGGCATGCGCCATATATCGGTAACGCAGACCCGTCGTGGACACGCCATACGAACAAAAAGACTGGATGGCCTCATGCGTATAGGCATCATACATAATTTCTATAGACACCCGGGTGGCGAGGACACCGTCGTCAAGAACATCCGCTCGGCTCTGAAGGATCATGGCCATATCGTGGTCCCTTTCTTCCGACATAGTGATGAACTCGCGACAATGTTCCTCGGGAGCGCTCGCGCCTTCTTCAGCGGTATTTACAGCTTTTCGTCACGCAAAGCCATGCGCGCCCTCTTGGCGGCACATCCCCTGGACACGATTCATGTGCATAATCTGTTCCCATTAATCTCTCCCTCGGTGCTCAGCGTATGCCATCAAGCCGGCGTACCGATTGTAATGACATTGCACAACTACCGCTTGTCCTGCCCCCATGCCATTCACATGATTGATGGTCGGGTGTGTGAGCGTTGCAGAGAGGGTAGAGAGTACTGGTGTCTACTCCGCAACTGTGAGGGTAATCTGCCCAAGAGCCTTGGCTATGCCGTGCGCAGCCTGAGCGCTAGACTCCTTCGATTCTACGCAGATACTATCGCCATCTACGTTGTCTTCACACAGTTCCATCGTAAGCGGCTGATTTCCGAAGGCATCCCTCCTCGTCGAATCGTGGTCATCCCCAACATGATTAGGCTGGAGCCGGAGACAGCTCCGTCTCAGTTGGGTGACTACGTCGCATATGCCGGTCGCGTCAGCCCCGAGAAGGGAATTCAAACGCTGCTGCATGCTGCTCGTAAATGCCCCCGTATCCCCTTCAAGGTTGCCGGCCGCGTCGACCAGATGCCGGACGCGGTGCGCGCCGCGCCAGAGAACGTCGCGTTCCTGGGACATCTGACAGGTACGGACCTAAAGAAGTTCCACGATTCAGCGCGGATATTCGTAATGCCAAGTGTGTGCTTCGAAACCTTCGGCATGTCCCTAGTAGAGGCTATGGCCAGACGAAGGCCCACGGTCGTGTCACGCATCGGCGCGTTGAAGGAAATCATCAGCGATGGAGTAACGGGTCTAGCAGCTGAACCGGGCAACGCGGAGGACTTCTCCGAGAAGATCCACTACCTTTGGGATCGTCCTAGTCTATGCAGACAGATGGGGCAGGCTGGCCGGGACAAGGTACTCCGGGAATATTCTGCAAGCCGATGCTACGAAGGCTTGATGGCGGCGAACGAGATGGCCATGACACTTGGACACTCGTGGAGCGATCGGCGGCGAAAACTTGGGGGCAACGGTACGGAGGGTCACCTTCTTGGAGAGAAGTAGATCATCCAGAAACCACCTTCTCGACAACTTAGAGTAAAAGGGAAAGGACAGCCGTCATGCAGAGCGTTGCACACAACTGCGCCAGCACCGTCCAAGGAGATACGTACCGTGCTTGGCGAAAGCAGTACGTATCCCACGTCGTTACAATCGGTAGTATTCCCGTCTGTGCGATGCGACTCACTGAACTGTTGCGCGCCTTTTCGGAAGTGATTGAGACGAGAAGACCATGCTACGCCTGTTTCTGTGAAGCACATCTGTGTGTATGCGCGGCCAGGGACATCGGCGTACGTAACGCTCTTCAGGAAGCGACCTTCTGTCTACCAGATGGCGTCGCGACCACCTGGGGCGCCCGCCTGTTGGGCGAAAGGCTTCCGGAGAGACTGACAGGTCCCTCTGTCATGCTGGAAGTCTGCCGGGATGGTCTCACCAAAGGTTACCGCCATTTCTTCTATGGCGGCGCGCAAGGAATCCCTAACCGCCTGGCAGAGAGACTGTCTGAGCGATTTCCAAAATTAAACGTTGCCGGCGTGTACAGTCCCCCTTTCCGAGAACTGACCGCCGAGGAAGACCACCGGGTCGTCGAGGCGATAAATACCGCCGCTCCTGACATTGTCTGGGTAGGGCTCGGCGCTCCAAAACAGGAAATATGGGCCAACACTCATCATGGTCGACTGACAGCCCCTTTGATCTTGCCGGTTGGCGCAGCCTTCGATATCCACAGCGGCAACAGAAGATGGGCCCCGGCGTGGGTGCGTAAGATCGGCTTCGAATGGTTCTACAGGATGCTCACCGGGGGGCGACAGACATTCCTTCGCTACGCCCGGCATCAGCCCCTCTTCATCGCATTGATCCTGAAGCAGGCTGCGCTGCGACTGCTGGGTACTAACGAAGATTCCGGCCCGCCCCCCAGGGAGAATGGTTCTCTCTATACGCGAGGATCAGAAGATACATAGAGGACCATCAGAAGACCACGAGGTGGTCGAATGCCGAATTCATAACCAACGTTTCGGGAGGTACATCAGATGACAACAGCACTCATAGCGTGGATGAATGTCGCGTTGGCGATCGCCGGCGGTGCACAAGAGGCCAGTGCCTGGACCAGCAAAGACATCGGCAAGATCACCGTCCCAGGAACGACGCGATACAATCAGCAGAAGGGGATCTGGATGGTGCGCGGGGAGGGCTCCGACATCTGGGGTCCGGCCGACAGCTTCCGCTACGTGTGTCGACCGTTCAAGGGAGATGGGAGCATCATTGCTCGGGTCGAGAGCATCAGCCGAACCTATTCTTGGACCAAGGTCGGCGTGATGATCCGCGAGAACCTGGACCCTGAGTCACGGTTTGCCGCCGTCTATTCTACGCCAGGCGAAGGGGTACGTTTCCATGCCAGGGTCAACACAAGTGACGCGGTTCAGAGCGATACGGCCGTTGCCACGGAGCAACAGAAGGCGGTAACGCCGCCTGTCTGGATCAAGCTGGAACGCAAAGGGAACCGGTTCTACGGGTACTATGCCACCGACGATACCGGGACCAATTGGAAGCCTCTCGATTGGAAGCCTGACCCCATCCTCATGTCTACGACGGCCTATGTTGGACTGTCCTTGTGCAGCCTCGAGGGTGGTGTTCTGTGTGACGCCCGATTTAGCGGCGTATCCGTCGACAACCTGGAAGGAGTCCTTTCCGGCGTAGACATCGGCGCGAATCCAAGCCTCGCGTTGGAGAGAGCATACGCCAACCTGCAACGGCTTGGCAATTGGCGGCACGACGCTGAGACAAAGAAGAGGCATGGCGATCTGATTGCCAATTCACTTTTCACCATCGCCAAGGTCAAGGAACTCAGGGGTCAGCCCGCACGCACGGTTGTGGCCGACTACCGTCGCATTGCGGAGCTTCTCCCAGACGCGTCGCTCAACGCCCTGATTCGGATTGCCATGTTGGATGGAGAGCGAGGGCTTGCGTATGTGCGAAAACACCTTGCGGGAAAACCCCGAGAGGAGCAGGAGATGTTCTATGCGACTCTGATAAAGGGGTGTGGCGATGTGCTTGGTCGCCGAGAGCAGGAAGCAGTCATCAAAGCCTTCGTGGAATACCTGGGCCGCACGGCGAATACCGCACTGCTGGACCAGGCGATTGTGGCGCTTGACACCAACGACAATGCCCTATCCATATGCATGAGTCTCATCCGACACAGCATGGCCATGCCGAGCAATAAGCAGGTTGCTGTCACGGGATTGAGATACATGGCCCTGAGGTTGGGCAAGGAAGGAGGGAATGACCTCGTCCCGGAAGTGGCCAGCTGGGCAATGACTCGGTTCAAAGGCACGGACCTGGGCAAGTGCGCGCGGGCCGTGATGGCGGACTGGCGCTACGACCACGGACAATACGTAGAGGCCATAGACCTCTTCCATCCCGGACTTCTGCGCAAGGGCTCACCTGGCTCAGAGATCACGGCGCACATGGAAACGGCGGTGGCAGCCTATCGCGGCAGCACGTTGCGACACACAATGATGAATCTCGAGGCCATCTACGACGCCTTGGGCCGGGAAGCTCATCGGCAAGGGCTCCACGCGGCTTCCCTTCACTGCTATCGAAAGGTCGCGGCAACGAAAGGAGTGTCCCTTCGCGATTTCGAGCGGTCGTCAGTGAAAGGTGTGAAACGCTGCGCGAGCGGTCCAGAGAACGAGGTCTGGTTCTGGAAAGGCTTGGTTGCAGCTGATGCGGGGGACCTCAGCACAGCTACTGTTGCCTACGAGCGATTCCTGCAAGAGGACAAACGCAGCGTCCTTGCGGCCCGGGCCTACTACGACATTGCCCGGACCCGAATGGCTATCGGTGAGGACGCGCGGGAATGGATCGCAAAGGCAAAGGCCCTGAGTCCGTGCGATGTTGTGATCCAGTTGGAGCGTCAGATTAACACCGGAGTCTCTCAAGGTTAGCCGCAGAGGAGATCCATATGCTGTTACGAAGAAACCACCGTGGCACTTGGTATGCGATAGGGTTCGTCCTGTTGGTCGTCAGCATTTCTGTGGGGGCTGATATCACCCGTGCAGGCGACGACGCCGAGAGATGGCGCGACTCGGGCGTCTTGATGCTCTATCGGCTAGGAATGGGACGTCATCCCTCTGTCGAGTGGTTCGATCCGGACCTGCAGGTGGTGGACCCTGATTCGAGAGAAGCGGTCAGAATGGCACAGGCAACCATGCAGCAAGCCTTGGAAGGCTATGGGCATGACGCCATTGCACTGAAGGGACGAATTCCACTCGATACGCACCCACAGTGTGTTCTCGGATTGTGCCTGGCGGAGCAGTTTCCAGACACGAGATTGGGAAACTCGGGGCACGGGCAGTTTGTGATGTGTGTTGAGCAAGCCTTGTTCACAACTATGTCCCCATCCAACACAGCGGACCACGACATGTTCGAGAGAGCGCTTCTGGCTGTCGACACGAGCGGGCGAGAACCTGGCCAAGGAGGAGCCTTCGCAGCGACGGAGACACCCTATCTGTGCCTCTATCTGCTTCGTGAAGCTCGCGCCGAAGACGTTCGCATGAAAGCGAGAGAATGCTTGGCGCGATCGCTATGGAAGGAGTACGGATTGGAGCCCGGGCTGGGGCAGTATCTCCATCTTCTGAATGACGAACACCTCAAGGAGGGTTTGGCTTTGGAGGTGGCGACATTGCTCGACCAGATCGGCGTTCGCAGCAAGGCGAAGGCGGCCTACACACACGTGCTGGAGAACACGAAGTCTGTCGATCAGGCAAGGCCGGCCTTTGAGGGGCTTGCCCGTATTCTCTGCCTTGAGTCAAGGCAGAGGGACGCCGTGGCCGCCTGGGAAGCCCTGCTGCAGAGGTTTCCGAATACAGAATGCGCCACCGGTGACGTGAAGGATCTCTTGGACCGCTTTCACAATCATCGCGAGGAGACCTCCAAACAACTGGCGAGTGCCTTGACCAATGTAACGAATGCATCTCAGGCCCTGCCGCTGTGCCGAACCCTCAGCACTCTGTGGACTGCAGAAGAGGCCCCCCACAAATGGCAGGCGGTCATTGATGGAGGCACAACTGGAAGTCTGATCGAAAGACTGGGCCGCGTGTTCTCCGCAAAGGCGCTGCTCGACACGGGTGAAGTCGACGCAGCGGAGTCAGCGATTCGAGGGCTAATGGAATCGATCGACCCTGTCGTGCGAGCGCAGAGTCTTGTCGTGGCGGCTGAGATTGCCCACGCCAAAGGACAATGGGATAGATCCGTAGACCTATATGCCGAAGCCCTTCGGATCAGCAGGCCGACGTATTTGCCCGATTGGACCAAGGAACTCCTGCAAATCCAATCACCACAGGCAAACGCACCGGTCTTGGAACTCCAGAGTCACGGCCGCTTCCTCCGGGCCGGCAATCATCTGGTTGATGGAGATTACGCCGCCGCCATGGAGGACTTGCGTCAGGTGGCGACGGATCTAGCGACAGGACCAGCCTCACTGGAATCTGTGTTGCCATGCGTCATGATGCTAGCTTGCCTGGGGATGGAAGACTACGCAGAGGCGGAGGCATGGGGACACCGAATCATCAAAGGATACTGTAGGGCCAATCGGAGCGACAGCAAGTCCATCGATCTTCTGGCAGGAATCCGCGACCTGGATGCGGCCATCTGCAAGGTTCTGATCCAGATAAGAAATCAGAAAGCCGACCCATCTGCCGACGCGGTGGTTGTGCAGAACGCAATTCACATCAGCAGAACCGGGATGGAGCTGGAGAGGCTCGCTTCGCATACAGAAGCACAACGCAACGGCGTGCAACAGTTGTACATACGGGCCAAGAAACGCCATACCGCTCAGGTGCTGACAGCGGAGTACGGCTATCTCAGACAACAATCTATTGAAGACGAAGCGACGCAACAACCGCCACGTCTTGAGCCCCTGCTCTTCGCGGCCTTCATTCTCAGCGAGGAGTCTGTGGGGCGTATCCGAGAGCGTCTTCTCTCGCTGACAAATGATGGTGAGGATATCAACGGCCGATTGTGTCGATTCGCCATGTTCGCCCAGAAAGCCAACCGTTTGGATCTGGCGACGAGTCTCCTGAATGTCGCTGTCGGCGCGCAGGAATCTCCGGCCTATGTCGAGGCTCTGGAAGGAATCGCCGAGATGTATCTTGCCGTCGCAAACCATCAGAGCGCCATAGACGCCTACGAGCGGATTGCAGGGCTTTCGCAGGATCCTGCAAGGGTCCAAGCCATCCTCCGCAAAGTGATCGACATCTACGCTGAAGACCTGAAGAACTATGACAAAGCAATCCAAACATGTGAGGCGTTCATCAGCCGATACCCTGACAGTCCATCGCTTCACCAGACAGAGTTCGTCATGGGCAAACTGTCCTACCGCAGGGGAGACTATTCAGGAGCTGTCGGTCAACTCGATGGCCTCGTGAGGAAGTATCCCCAAGCGTCTCTGACCAGACAGGCCATGATGCTGGCCGGCCTGAGTCGCATGGCGGAAGGGAACACGGACGACGCGATCAGGCGGTTCGCTGAGATCATTCGCAGGCATCCGGATGGGGAGTTGGCCGCACGCAGCAAATTCCTGATAGGGTATGCACAAATATCGAGTCAACAGTATGCAAGAGCCCTCGAAACATTCAAGCAGCTCATCGAACAGTTTTCAGAGTCACAGTATGTGCCACAGGCAAAAAGACTGATGGATCGCTTGCGGAAGGTAGCGCGATGAACAATATACAAGGCAGAGGTTCCTCAGGCGCTTACACATTGGTCATCGCCGCCCTGTGTTGCGCCGCCTCAACACTCCACAGCCGTAGCGTGGTCATCTGCGCAGGCGATGAGGAGACACGCGACGTCATCCTATGCGATCGAACGGGCATTGGTGGCGCTTCCTCGACTGGGAGGAGCATAGGGCAGCCGAAGCCCCCCAATGTGCTGCTGATCGGGATCGAGACGCTCCGCGCCGACCATGTCAGTTGCCTTGGATATGGGAAGGACACGACCCCCACGCTGGATCGATTGGCCCGGGAGGGCTTCGTGTGCACGCGGACCATGTCCACATCGGGTTGGACACTACCGAGCGTCATGTCGGTAATGACATCGTTGTATCCGGATGTCCACCAGGTGTATACCTACGAACGTCGATTGTCTGACGAGATCACAACGTTGGCGGACATTCTGAAGGAGAGCGACTACACAACGATCGGGTTCATAAGCAATCCGGTGCTTCACGGCACCCATGGCTTCTCCAACGGATTCGATTTGTACGATGATTTCACGATAGCCATGGATTCCGGCCTGGATGTCTTTGGGAATCATGACCGGATCTTCAGTGATCAGCACAGCGTCTGCACGAGTGACCTGCTGACACGGACAGTCGCCACATGGCTGAGGCACCGGTCTGACGACCCCTTCTTCATGTTCGTATTCTATATGGATCCCCATTACGACTACATCCCCCCTGCTCCCTTCGATACGATGTTTGACCCCGATTACGAAGGGCATATGGATGGGTGCGGCATCGTGAAGGAACCGCGGCGCAGCCAGCGCCCCTCGGACAGAGATCTGCAACACCTCTTGGCGCTCTACGACGGGGAAATCCGATATACAGACGCCTACGTCGACAGACTGCTCCAGGCCTTTGCTCAGGAGGGGCTGTTGGACAACACGCTGGTGGTCGTGTTTGGCGACCACGGAGACGAGTTCTACGAGCACGGCAAGACCGCGCACGATCGCACACTCTACGATGAAATTGTCCACGTGCCACTGATCTTCTGGTGGCCCGACCGGATAGCCGGAGGCAAACGAATCCAGACCATCACCAGCCTAGTCGACATCATGCCTACGACGCTTGACTACCTTGACCTTTCATGGCCGGGGCCCATGCAAGGCGTCAGTCTTCGCCCGTGGATCGAAGGGCGACCGGGCGAATCGCGAGAGACGGTTTGGGCCGAACTCAACACGTGGACCCACGTCCAAGCAGTCATTGCCAACGACAGCAAACTCATCCGCAATGTCGGCCGCGACACCTGGGAACTCTATCATCTGCTTAGCGACCCCACCGAACAGGCCAACCTTTATGGAAACCCGTCTGCCACTGAAACTCGTCTGGTCATGGTCTCGGAATACGAGCAGTGGATCAAGAGAAACCACACACTGATGAAGAGTCTCTTGCGTGGAAGCGGAGTCGACACAGTCCCATTGGACGAACAACGACTCTTGAGGCTGAAGGCCCTCGGGTACGTGCAGTAAAAGGAGGAGCGGGATGATAGTGGGCGATCAACTCAGCCTTGTGGACATTCTTGTCGCGACGCCGTCAATTGTGGACCAGCAGCGACTCCGTGAAATGCGAAAGACAGGGACCGGCGACAGCCCCGACCTTTTCACGGATCTTATAGCCGAGGGTGTTGTCTCGGAGCAGAGACTGCTGGAGATATTGTCCGAGAAGCTGGAATTGCCACAGGCCGACCTTCTCAACTGTCCACCGAGCGAGGAGGCCTTGGCACTCATCCCCGTGGAATTGGCTGCCCATCGAAATTGCATTCCCATCCGAATCGAAGGCGATCACCTGGAGGTGGCCATCAACAACCCCACCGACCACCAATTGATCGACGACGTGAGGCTCGTGCTTCTCGCGCGGCATAACGGCAGAGCTCTGGATCCGAAGTTTTGCCTGGCTCCGAAGGAGGAGATTCTCCAGGCCATCAAGGCTTACTACGGCGTGGGCGCCGAGGCCGCCGAGCGATTGGCGATCCAGGTCCAGACCGCCGAATTACAGGAGGAACTAGCCGCGGTTGAGCAGGAAGATCTGATAGATATCACGATCGACGGGGAGTCCTCGGTGGTGCAATTCGTCAATCTGTTGCTCTTGGAGGGCGTCGAGAACCAAGCGACGGACATCCACATCGAACCGTTCGAAGGAAGACTACGCATTCGCCAGCGGATCGACGGCATGCTGTACGAAGTTCCCATCCCGGCCGCGATGGCGGACTTCTCGGTCAACATCACGTCGCGAATCAAGGTCATGGCCCAGTTGGATATCGCTGAGAAGCGACTGCCCCAGGACGGTCGCATCAAAGTGAGGGCCCACCATCAAGACTACGATCTGCGCATTTCGGTTCTGCCCAGCGCCCACGGAGAGGCCGTCAACATTCGAATCCTCTCTCAGCATATGCGGGTCCTGAGCCTGGACCAATTGGGTCTGGATCTGGATGACAAACCCCAGGTGGAAGACCTCATCGAGCGGCCCAATGGCGTCATCCTTGTCACCGGTCCCACCGGCAGCGGCAAGACCACGTTTCTCTACGCGTGTCTGAGTCGCGTCAATGCGATGGATCGCAAGATCCTCACGATTGAAGACCCGATCGAATATCGTATGGACGGCATCATCCAAATGCAAACGCTGGCCAAGATCGATTTCTCCTTCGCTCGAGCACTGCGCAGCATGCTCCGGCACGACCCGGATATCATGATGATCGGCGAGATCCGCGACGCCGAAACCGCCCAGATCACAGTCCGCAGCGCCCTGACCGGCCACCTGGTCCTCAGCACCCTGCACACCAACGACGCCGCCGGCGCCGTCGCCCGCCTGGTGGATATGGGAATGGAGCCCTTTCTGGTCGCCTCGTCCTTATTGTCAATCCTGGCCATTCGGCTGGTTCGTGTCCTCTGTCCCCACTGTCGCAAGCCGGTGGCGGTGGACCCCGCCCTGCTTCAGCAAGTGGGCATTGCTGAGTGCGATTGCCGGGTCGAGCAGATCTACGAACCGAGTGGTTGTGACAAGTGCCGGCACACCGGGTTCGCCGGACGGACGGGGATCTTTGAGATCCTGCGGGTGACCGAACCAATACGCAATCTAATCCAGCGGCGCGTCACGACGGGGACCATGAAGGCAGAAGCCGTCGCCACCGGGATGCGAACCCTGCGGCAAGATGGGTGGCGGAAGGTCCAGGCCGGTGTCACCAGTTTGGGCGAGGTCCTTCGCGTCAGTCACGCCGACGAGTTCGTGGGCTCCGGAGCACGCCCACGTAAAAAAATGCTAAAATCCCAAGATTCCTCTAAATGCCCCGCCCGGAATTCTCATTAAGAGGATGTGGAAGGTCGGAACGGCCGGCCAGGAACGGGCAACACACGCCCCTGAGATGAAACGGTGAAACGTGATGAGAAGATTACCTGCCAGTGACATCGTATTGAAGGCCCTGGGCCTGCTGCTGATCGCGGCCGCGGCGCTGAAGGGCCATGAGTTGCTGACGGTGCCGGTGGCGAACAGGGACCTCTGGTCCTGGCGGCCGTTCCTGATCTTCCAGGTGGAATTCGAACTGGCGTTGGGGATCTGGCTGGTCTGCGGCCTGTTCAAGCGTCTCGCCTGGCTGGCCGCGACGCTCTGTTTCGCCCTGTTCTGCGTCGTCACCCTGTACAAAGCCC
>JANQFY010000084.1 GCA_028277585.1 Sedimentisphaerales bacterium | reverse complement strand
AGAACCTGGGCGAGCATTCTCACGTGGGCGGCATCTGGGCCACTTCCTTTCACGAGACGGGCAACAACATCACGGCGGGGTTGGATTCCCGCGTCTTCTTCGACAGCACCACGGCGCTGACGACTCAGGTGCTAGGGCTCACCGATTCCGAGGGCATCGAAACCGACGACGTGGTCGACACCGACGCCTATGCTGCCTACACGGCCCTTAGCGGCGGCACGCAGCCATTTTGGTGGCAGTTGGATTTTCGTGACATCTCGCGAGGTTTTCGGCCGGATTTGGGGTACGTTCCTCGGCGAGATATTCGGGGGCCCGGTTCGTTCATGCGCTACCGCCATAACCTCGAGAATGGCTGGCTGAAGTGGATCAACGCCTATTCCAACGTGGATCTCTACGAGAACAACGATCATGATACAACTCTGCGGGACTTCACCGAGGGGGCCGGTGTTTGCCTGCGGAACGAGATCGAATTATGGTACGCGCGGGGGGACAAGTTCCATGCGCCGTATCAGAATTGGTACGATCGCTTCAAGGTCGAGTACAACGAAGAGGTGGACATCTGGGATTCGGTCAGCGTCAGCTTCGAGCGGGGCGTGTACGAGGAGGAGCCCTACAAGGAATGGTCGATCGAGAAGCCCACGCGAATCACGCCTCGGCTGGTCACCACGCTGAACGGCAATTACCGCATTAAGGAGCCGGACGAGGGAGGCGACGAGAACATCTGGCTGTGGCGCGCTGTGACGCAGTACAGCTTCGCTTGGGACGCTCGCATCAAGTTCACGGCCGAACAGACCTCCGAGGATCGACACAACCTCACGACCCTCTTCTCCTGGCCGATACGCAAGGCCGTCGACTTCTACATCCTCTGGAACGACTACGAAGTCGACGGGGAGGATGTCAGCAACACCTTTCTCAAGTTGGTGTACCGTTTCTGAGGATCGCATCGCCTGGAGATTGACAAGGGCTTGGATCGGTCCTTACGATAGGCCGCCGGTGTGCTGGGCGCCGACATAACTTCACTAATCCGAGCCCCATTGGACATGAGGATACGCCATGAGCAAACTGAACACGGCTGCGATGGTTTCACCCGTTCTTGTCTTCCGTGCGTCGGAGGCCGCTTCCGGCCGGACGCGGCAACGCGCCGATATCGAGACGTCGCACCTGTGGAAACTGGAGGACCTCTACGCCTCCGATCAGGCCTGGGAACAGGCGAAAGACGAGTTGACGGGCACGTTGGATCGGATCGCGCAGTTCGAAGGTTCGCTGGGTGAAGCAGCGTCCTTGTTGGCCTGTCTTGAACTGAACAGCGAGATTGGCAAGACCTTTGGTCGCCTCTATAGCTACGCCTCGATGAAGTCTGATCAGGACACGCGCCAGTCCACGTATCGGGCGATGCAGCAGACGGTCGAGCAATTGATGACCGAGTACGGCAGCAAGGCGTCTTATGTCGAGCCGGAGATCCTCAAGCTTGATCGCGCGACCATCGAGCGGCACATCGACGCCGAGCCGGGGCTGAAGGTCTATCGCTTCTACCTGTTCGATCTGCTGCGGCGCCAGGCTCACAAGCTCTCCGAGAAGGAAGAGAAGATCATGGCTGAGACCGGTCTGATGGCGGAAGGCCCCGCTTCGGTCTTCTCGGTCTTCAGTAATGCCGAGTTGCCTTATCCTGAAGTTACGCTTAGCGACGGCGAAACCGTCACGCTTGATCAGGCCGGCTTCGCCCGCCATCGCAGTTCGACCAACCGCGACGATCGCGAGAAGGTCTTTCAGGCGTTCTGGTCGACGTTCGGCAAGTTCAAGCAGACCTTCGGCGTGCAGCTCTATTCCCATCTGCAGACTCACGCCTTCACCATGAGGACCAGGAACTACGACTCCTGCCTGCAGCAGGCGCTGGATCGCAACAACATCCCGGCCGATGTCTATCACAGCCTGATCAAGAACGTCCGAGACAATCTGGGCTCTTTCCATCGCTACCTGCGACTGAAGAAGCGGATGCTGGGCGTCGAGACATTGAAGTACTCCGACCTGTACGCACCGGTGGTCAAGGATGTGGAACTCGAATACACGATCGACGAGGCGCAGAAACTCTATCTCGAGGCGATCGATATTCTGGGCCCGGACTATCGCCAGGCGGCCCAGCAGGCGTTTGACGGTCGGTGGATCGACACTTATCCCACGCCCGGCAAGCGCTCGGGTGCTTATTCAAACGGTTCGGCCTACGACGTGCACCCCTACATTCTGCTCAACTACAACGGCCGCTTCAATGACGTCAGTACGCTGGCGCACGAGATGGGCCACACGATGCATAGTTACTACAGCAACAAGATGCAGCCTTTCCCCTTGGCGGACTACGCGATCTTCGTCGCGGAGGTGGCCTCGACCTTCAACGAGGCGCTGCTGATCCACAAGATGTTGGGCGAGATCGAAGACGAGGACACGCGCCTGTCGCTGCTGATGAATCACCTCGACGGGATCAAGGGAACGGTGTTCCGCCAGACGCAGTTCGCCGAATTCGAGTTGCGGATGCACGAGATGGTCGAGCGGCGTGAACCGCTGACCGGCGATAGCTTCACACAGCTCTACAGCGGAATTCTGACGGACTACTATGGTCACGAGCAGGGGGTCTGTCATATTGACGATCTCTATACGCTGGAGTGGGCCTACATTCCCCATTTCTACTACAACTTCTATGTGTACCAATACTCCACGTCCTTTACCGCCGCGACCGCGCTGGCTGAGTCCGTATGCGAGGGCGAACCGGGCGCCGTGCAGCGGTATCTCGAGTTCATCTCGGCCGGCGGTTCGGATTATCCGATCGAGATCCTCAAGCGGGCCGGCGTCGACATGACCACCGCCGAACCGTTCAATAAGACTATGGCGGCCATGAACCGCACCATGGACGCGATCGAAGCCATTCTCGCCCGACGCGGCGGGTCGTGAGTTTAGCCTTGATTTTTCGTGCCAGGAGCGTCATATAGAACGTGACGTTAGCCCCGGCCGTTCCTTTGTTTCGCAGGAGCGGTGCCGGTGCCTGGAGTGTCACGCAAGGGCAAGTTTGAGATTGACGAGGGCAGAATGATGACGCGAGTGATGAGCAAGGTGACGCTGTGGATGGTTGTGGGGATCCTGTTGATGGCTCTGGTGGGTTGTCGGAGTATGGGAGACTCGGGGTCGAGTGAGAAGAAGGAAATGCTCTGGAACGGCAAGGACTTCACCGGCTGGGTGCGCTACGTTCCCGACGCGAGCATCGATGTCGATCGCATCTGGTGGGTCCGGGGCGACGCCATCTACTGCAAGGGCCAGCCGAACGGCTACTTGCGTACGGAGAAGGAATACAAGAACTACCACTTGCACGTGGAATGGCGCTGGGTGGAAGAGCCGACCAACAGCGGCGTGCTCCTGCACTCGCAGGGCCCGGACAAGGTCTGGCCCAAGTGCATCGAGTGCCAACTCAAGGCGGGCAAGGCGGGCGATTTCGTCCTTATCGGCGGCCCCGGTATTACGGTCGATGGTCTCGATCGACAGAATGCCGAGAAGGAATACGTCGTGGTCGACAAGAAGGCGCCGACGAGCGAGAAGCCGGCCGGGCAGTGGAATACGTATGACATCCACTGCAAGGGACGCTCCATCCGTTGCTACGTCAACGGCGTGCTGCAGAACGAAGGCACCAAGGCGACCCAGACTTCGGGTTGGATCTGCCTGCAGAGCGAAGGCAGCCCAATTGAGTTCCGGAATATCTACATTCAGCCTGTAGAGTAGCCTCTGCCGTTCAGAGATAGCACTAAACAACATCGCGCGGCCGGAACTTCCGAGTTCCCGGCCGCGCTTCTTTTTTGCGCCGCCGATCCAGCCGTTTTCTGTGTATGAGAGGTCTTTTTCGAGTATCTATATAGTCAGAAAGAGGCCATATGACCGTGAATATCATGCAAAACGAAGCAGCGCTGGTTTGTGCCGCCCGTGAGGGCGACCGGGGGGCTCTGGACGCCCTGTTGACACGCCACTGGGGTTGGATGAAAGCCCTCGTGTATGGCGTCTCGGCGAATGCCCAGGATCTGGACGACATCATGCAGGAGGTGTGTCTGCGCGTGGTAACGCGGATTCACACGCTGCGTGAACCGGAGTGCTTTCGCGCCTGGTTAGCAATTCTGGCGCGGCGCGAGGCGGTGAAGCACTACCGCAGCAAAGCGCGACGTCCGGATCAACCAGGCCTCGATCCGACGGCGATGCCGCTGATCGGACAAGGGCGGGGACCACTGGAGAATCTGGAACGCAGGGAACTGTGTCGCAGGATTCTCGACATGGTCGAAACACTGCCCGAGAAGTACCGTGAAGTATTCATGCTGGCCCATTCGGGCGAACTGACGTACGCCCAGATGGCCGAGGTGTTGGACGTTCCCATCACCACGATGCAGATTCGACTCGTCAGGGCGCGGCGTATGGTCAAGAACGCCCTGATCGGCAACAGTGGACAGAAGGTGCACGAGCGATGAGACCAATGGACGACAGATTGGAAATCCTGATCGGCAAGTTTCTGGACGGCGAAATCTCACCAGCCGAACAACGCTGGCTTGATGAGGAACTGGAACGCAACCAGGAGGCCCGGGAACTCCTGGAGCAGTTGCAGACCATCAGTGAATGCAGCCGAGAAGCTGTGACGTCCGGCGTCATCGAGCAGGGCCGTGGCCCGGAAGAGATTCTTGAGCGAACCTGGCAGCGCCACAAGGGGACCCTATGGCGACGCATTGTTAGAGCAGATGGCCATCTGCGTTTTGCTGTCGGGATCGCGGCGGGATTCTTGATGGGGCTGAGCCTGCATTTCGCCCTGACCTGGGGCGGCCCGGCGGCCGCGCCGGCGCCTGAACCACCGGTTGCCGTCGATTTCAACAGCCCCGGCCGCGACTATGCTGAGCGCGGTTCGGGTGGGGCCCCGGGGGGCTCTCGCACGCAGCCGGTCATGCGGAACGTGGATTGGTACACGTTCACTGACCAGACCGGCAATCAGTGGCTCGTCGAGGGCGTGCGGGAAGGGTTGGTTCAGCCAGCCGCCTATCATGGGGATCTCTAGAGATTACACCAGTCTTGGAAAGGGAAGACGATGAATAGGAAAACCATTACTTTCGTGAGTATTGTTGTTCTTGTGACGTTGGGGGGGACGGCATGGGCGCAGGAGGGAAAGCCGTATGTCGGCATCCGTTTGGACCCGGCCGGTCTGCCTGACTTGTTGACCAAGCATCTCGGGCTCAAGCCGGAGCAGGGGATTCGTGTCAAGAACGTCAACGTGGGAAGCCCGGCCGATAAGGCGGGTCTCGAACGAGACGATATAGTCGTTCGCTTTCGGGGCGAAGATGTCTTTGATCTCGAACGGTTCATCAAGGCCGTCCAACAGGCGAGCGTAGGCGACGAGGTGGAGTTGGAGATCGTCCATCTGGGGAAACGCCGCGCTATGAAGGTCGCCTTGGAGTCGTACGAGGGCCAGCCGCAGTGGAAGTTCCCTCCCGAACCCGAAGCGGTGACGACCTGGCGGCCCGGCAAGTTCTTCCACATGGGACCGGAAGGAGACAACTGGACGGAAATCCCGTTCGATCAGATCCCAGAGATCGACATCGATGTGAAGAAGTTCTTCGAAGAACGTTACACGCATCAGCATTCGACTGATGGGGAAGACTTCACAATCACCATTGAGGGCGATCCGAAAGACGAGAACACACGGGTCATCGTACGGGCGGGTAAGACCGAGTATTCCACCATGATTGGCGAGCTGGACGTCTTGCCCGAGAAGTATCGCAGAGCGGCGCAGGAGGCGATCGACGGGGCGCGTCGGTCTTCTCGGGATCGGATTCGCATCTCGCGCCACCACTTCACGCTCCCCCAACCACCCCGACCGGAGTTGTACCGCAAGTACTTCAAAGATCTCTCGATCCCCCCGGTCAACGTGGACGAGTGGTCGAAGAAGAAGGACCGCGTGATGGAGAAGCTTCAGAAGCAGATGGAGCAACTGCAGCAGCGTATGGAAGCTATGGAGGAGCAACACCGTGATACGGTGGAGAAGCTCTTGCGCCAGACGAACCGCGATTCTCGCAAGAACCACGATGCGGATGACCACCTTGATTCCGAGACAGAGGGCGAGCCGACCATGTAGCGTCGATTAGATGCACGCCTCGTTAGCGACTTCCTCAACGGGCCGGTTCCTGCGGGAGCCGGCCCGGCCCTTGCGCCAATCGTCCAGGTGTAGCCGATGGTCGCGAATGCACTGGCTGGTGGGCTGAGCCAGGGCGGCGCGGCCCCCGATTCCCTGGGCCAGGCAGATAGCGGCTCCAGGTAGTCCGATCGTCCGAAAATAGTCTTGTACGCGTGGTACGGAACTGCTATAAAAAGGAATAGGTGGTATAGTGGTTTTTGGCTTGCACACCGTGATAGCGGAGTTTCGTAGAGGGTCCGCCAACGCGGTTCGCACATTTGGGTCCGGGTCGGAGGCCTCGATACAATGTGGCGTGGAAGGCGTAAACCGGAGTGCAGGGATTGTACATTCCTTCTTTTTTATGGCGGAGGCGTTCTTTCCTGTCGACGGTCTCGCCATGCGCTCGGAGTGTGGCGACAAGAGGCTTCGTCATCCGGACGAAGCCAAATAACATGGGTTGATATGGCGGTATAACGGAGGACTATCATGCGGAACACATTGATCTACCTCGTCTCTCTGACGCTGCTCCTGGGGATGACGGCGATAGGCCAGGCCCAGGAGAACCAGATCATCAACAGCGAGTTCGATGATGGAACCAACAACTGGGGAACGTACGGTTCAGCCGGTTTTGACTGGACTGTGGTCAAAGGGGCCGGTCTTTCAGGAGCGAACGCCGCCGTGATCGACGTGACCGATGCTTCGGCGGGGACCGCGATTGGGATTGCCCAGAGCGGTCTTGTCCTCGAGCCGGGTGTGACCTATCCCATCGGTTTCACCGCCCGGGCGGAGCAAGACAGGGAGATGGTGCTCCTGATCCAGACCAACATCAACAATGCGAGTTGGCCGAGCCAGTTGACACAGACGCTTAGTCTTAGCACCACGACGGAAACCCATGTCCTTGAGTACACCCACACCGGTGACACACTGGGAGACGATGCGACCGAGACCGTGACACTGTATCTGATGCTGAAGGGCCAGTGGTGGTCCATGGAAGGCGACGACATTGACGCCAAGGTTTGGTTCGATCGGGTCTACTTCGGAGCCGAACCGCCGTTGCCTCGACGCGATCTGGCGACCGAGCCCAGCCCGGAGGACGGGGCGATCGATGTGGGGCGCGATGGGGATTTGAGTTGGGCGCCGGGCGAATTCGCTCAGACGCATGACATCTATCTCGGGACCGCGTTTGACGATGTCAATGACGCGACACGCGCCGATCCCAGAGGCGTACTCGTCAGTGAGGGGCAGGCCGCTGTCGGTTTCGACGCGGGCCGGCTCGAGTTCGGCACGACCTACTACTGGCGCATCGATGAAGTCAACGGCGCCCCCGACAACGCCGTCATCCGGGGCGATGTCTGGAGTTTCGAAACCGAACCGCTGTCTTATCCGATTGCGGGTGTCATTGCCAGCAGCAACGGGTCTTCGAAGCCGGGGGAAGGTCCGGAGAACACGGTCAACGGGTCTGGGCTGAATTTGGATGATCAGCATTCGACCGCCAGTGACGCGATGTGGATGGCGTCACCGACCGGCGCCGATCCTGTCTCGATCGAATACGAGTTCGATCGGGTCTACAAACTGCATGAGATGTTGGTGTGGAACTACAATGTGGAGTTCGAGTTGCTTCTCGGCTTCGGATTCAAAGACGTGACCGTTGAGTATTCGGCGGACGGTGTCGACTGGACGGTGCTTGGGGAGACGGAGTTTGCCCAGGGGACGGCCCAGTCTGGTTACAGTTCCAACACGACGGTGGATTTCGGCGGCGCAGCGGCCAAATACGTGCGACTGACCGCCAACAGCGCTTGGGGGGCGCTTCCCCAATTTGGACTCAGTGAAGTTCGGTTCATGTACATTCCCGTCCACGCGCGGGAAGCCGACCCGCTCGACGGCGCGGTGAACGTCGGTGTTGACGCCGTTCTAAGTTGGCGTGCGGGCCGGGATGCGGCCGTTCACGAGGTTCAGTTGAGCGTGGACGAAACCGCCGTCACCGATGGCGCCGCTCTGGCCGCGACGGTGGATGAAAGCCGTTACGCCCCGGACAACCTGGAATTCGGCAGCGTCTACTTCTGGAGGATCGACGAGGTCAATGACGCCGAACCGGTGACGTT
>JANQFY010000435.1 GCA_028277585.1 Sedimentisphaerales bacterium | reverse complement strand
GTAGGCCTCCACCGTATGTGGATCGGAATAGATGGTCGTGACGTTGGCGGGCATGACCTCGTCGAGGTAGCGGAGCCGGTCGATATCGATGTCCATGATCGTGACATTGGCCGCCAGCCCGGCCGCCATACGGGCCGCGTTCGTTCCGACCACGCCGCCGCCCAGGACCAGCACGTTGGCCGGCGCGACGCCCGGGACGCCGCCCAGCAGGATGCCCTGACCCATCATGGGACGTTCGAGGCACTTGGCGCCTTCCTGGATCGACATGCGTCCGGCGATTTCGCTCATGGGCGTTAGCAGGGGCAGTCGCCCGTGCGCATCGGCCAGCGTCTCGTACGCGACGGCGGTGATGCCCGCGTTCAGACAGCCCACCGTCAGTTCGCGTGAGGCGGCGAAATGGAAATAGCAGAAGAGAACTTGCCCGTCCCGGAGCCCGTCGATCTCACTCGGCTGAGGTTCCTTGACCTTGACGACCAACTCGGCCTGCGCGTAAATCTCCTCGGCGCTGGCAACGGTCCTGGCGCCGACCGAACGGTACCGATCGTCATCGAACCCACTACTGACGCCGGCCCCGGCTTCGATCAGCACGGTGTGCCCGTCGCGAACGAGCAAATCGGCTCCGACCGGCAGCAATGCAACGCGGTACTCGTCCTTCTTGATTTCTCTGGGCACACCGACAATCATCGCAACTCCCTTCGGAACCGTTCACGATCGCTACAATCTCTGCGGGCGAATCGCCGGGCGGTCTAGTCCGTGATGCCCAGATCGTTCTTGGTCAGGATGCTCTCGAAGACATGGCCCGCACCGGTGATATTCTCCTCGGCCCCCTGACGGCGGTCGATCACGCAGACGATCTTCTTGACCGTCGCGCCCGCCTCGGTGATGATCTTGGCCGCTTCGAGGACTTGACCACCGGTGGTCGCGATATCTTCGACGAGCAGGACGACATCGCCTTCCTTGATCACGCCCTCGACCATCTTGCCGGTGCCGTAGCCCTTCTTGCTGTTACGGATGATCACCCAGTTCTTGCCCGTCTCCATCGCGGTCGCAGCCGCCAGCGCCACGCCGCCCAGTTCCGCGCCGGCGATCAGCGTCACGTCGTCGGTCAGGTGCTCGGCGAACGCCGCGCCCAGGGCCTTCAGGATGTCGGGGCAGGTCTCGAAGAGGTACTTGTCGAGGTAGTACTTGCTCTTCTTGCCGCTGCGGAGCGTGAAGTCGCCTTCAAGATACGCCGTTTCCTTGATACGCTGAATCAGTTCTTCTCTGGTCACTTGAAGCCACCTTCCTAGACGTTGAGTTCGACTTTGCGATTGAGTTTCTTCTCGTATTTCTTGCGGACGGGCGTCACCATGCTGCGGATGAACTCGCCCACCTGCTGGGGAGCCCGCCCGACGTAGGCACTGGGGTCCAGGACCTTCTCGAAATCGATCTTGGCGAACGCGATGTCGGCCCGGAGCCGACCGATGAGGTCGTTGGGCTTGCCGAACTTCTTGACCTGAGCGGCCGCGGCGTGCGAGTGCAGGCGAATCTTCTCGTGCAATTCCTGGCGATCGCCGCCGGCTTTGACAGCCGCCATCAGGATGTTCTCGGTTGCCATGAAGGGCAGTTCAGCTGCGACGCGCGACTCGATCACCTTCGGATATACCACCAAGCCGTCGAAGACGTTGATCAGGATCTGCAAGATCCCGTCGACCGCCAGGAAGGCTTCGGGCAGAACCACGCGGCGGTTGGCCGAATCGTCCAGGGTTCGCTCAAGCCACTGTTCGGAAGCCGTCATCGCTGGGCTGCTCGCCAGGCTGAGCACGAACCGACTCAGAGCGGTGACGCGCTCGCAACGCATCGGGTTGCGCTTGTACGCCATCGCCGACGAGCCGACCTGCGATTTCTCGAACGGCTCCTCCATCTCCTTGAGGTTGGCCAGCAGGCGGATGTCGTTGCAGACCTTGTGGGCCGACTGGGCGATCGCCGCCAGCGTGTTGATTACGAGTGTGTCGATCTTGCGCGGATACGTCTGGCCCGTCACGGCACAGACTTTCTTGAATCCGAACGCCGCGGCGACCTCCTTATCGAGTTGCTTGACCTTGGCGTGACGGCCCTCGAACAGCGCCAGGTAGGACGCCTGGGTCCCCGTCGTACCTTTGACGCCCCGGAAGGGCAGTGTCGCGAGGCGGTGCTCCAGGTCTTGCAGGTCCAGGGCGAATTCCTGGCACCACAGGGTCGCCCGCTTGCCGACGGTGGTCAACTGGGCGGGCTGATAGTGCGTGAACCCGAGCGCGGGCATTTCACGGTACTGATCCGCGAAATTGCCCAGCAGGTCGATCACCGAGGCGAGCTTGCCCGCTGTCAGGTCCATGGCGTCGCGCAGGATGATCAGATCGGTATTGTCCCCGACGTAGCAACTGGTCGCGCCTAGGTGGATGATCGGCGCCGCTTTCGGCGCAACGTCGCCGAACGTGCGGATATGGGCCATCACGTCGTGCCGCAACTGCTTCTCGTAGCGGGCCGCTTTCTTGAAATCGATGTCGTCCAGGTGGCGGGCCATCTGATCGATCTGGCTCTTCTTGATATCGAGGCCCAGCTTCTTTTCCGCGCGGGCCAGTTCGAGCCAGAGCCGACGCCAGGTGCTGAACTTCTTCTGCGCCCCGAACAGAGCCGCCATTTCAGGTGAGGCGTTTCTTTCGACCAGTGGACTGACGTAGAATTCGGTGTTCTTTGCCATTTCCTTCCCCTTTCCCAATCATAGGTCCTATTCGACCTATAGGTCCTATGCCAAAAGTCGTTCGATCTCTGCAATCTCGTTATCACTCAGATCCCAGTCGCTGGCCGGCGCGGTCTCGCCGATCTGACCGGCCCGGCGGGCCCCGACGATCGCGGCCGTGACTTCGGGGCGCCGCAAGACCCAACTGATCGCCAGTTGGGCGCAGGTGTGTCCCGAACGCTGCGCTATCGCTTGAAGTTGCGCGACCATTGCCAGCGTCGCGCTGAATCGCGGCTCCTGGAAGTCGCGATGGCTCTTGCGGTGGTCGTCGTCGGGCAGTGCCGCCAACCTCTCGGCGTTGAACTTGCCCGTCAGCAGGCCCCGCTGCATGGGGCTGTACGCGACGACGCCGATGTTCTGCTCGGCGCAGTAGCCCAGCAGTTCGTCCTCGACTGCCCGGTGCAACATGCTGTAGGGGGGCTGCAAGGCCGCGACCGGATGGATCTTACCAACCCGCTCGAGCTGACTGACATTGTAGTTCGATGCGCCGAGGTGGCGCACCCTGCCCTCATCGACCAGCCCAGCCATCGCCTCCCAGGCTCGTTCAATCTCAGCATCGGGTTCGGGCCAGTGCATCTGATACAGATCGATGGTATCGATCCCGAGCCTTTGGAGGCTGGCTTCGCACTCGCGCCGGATACTGGCCGGCTCCAGGCACGAGATCTTCTCCCGCTTGTCGTTCCAGAGCAGGCTGCACTTGGTGGCGATGTAGGGCTTGTGTTTGGTTTGCTTGAGCGCCCGCCCGACCAGTTCCTCCGAATGGCCCAGCCCATAGACCGGCGCCGTATCGATCCAGTTAATCCCCAGATCGAGCGCTTCGATGACGGCGGCGATCGCCTCGTCGTCGTCCTGCGGCCCCCAGCCGAACTGCCAGGGCCCGCCCATCGCCCAGGTCCCCAGGCCCACGGTCGTCAGCGCCATGCCCGTCGAGCCCAACGTGCGTTTCTGCATAAGCTCCATCCCCAAAAAGCACGAGACGCCCGCAGCGCCTCCGATCAAGGCGTTGTAGCATAGCCGCACCGAGCCCCATTTTCAACTGCTTTGTCCGGGGACCGTCCGATAGGGACACTTCAGGTGTGTGGGTGGTAACCCGTAGGTCGTGCGTCCTCGCACGACACCTCAAGACAAGCGAGACGCTTGTCCTACACGGATCATTCGGGCGCCCTTTCTCCCGTTTGGAGCCAGTGGTCCAGCAGGATTGCGATGTCCGCGAAGTTCACACGGCAATCGCCATTGATGTCACCGGCAATGATCGTCTCGCAGGGAGGTTCGCCGAAATGCGACTTGCTCGCCTCTTCCGTGCCGCCGTAGGCGCCCATGTTGAGGACACCACCGTTCGGGAAGGGTTCATAGCCAATAGGGCTGTTCGGATCGCCCGCGTCGATGCAGGGGCTGGTGACATCGTCCTGAACCCAACTCTCCGCCAAGGCGTCCCAACGACCGGCTTGCGATTTCAAGTGGTAGTCACCGACCACAAAGACATCGTCATTCGGATCGTTAGGTGTTTCATTCTCACCCCAATGCCCAGTGGCAACGAAATAGGGATCGCCCTCAAGGTTGCCCTCGCCCCAGATAATGGTGTCTGTCACATCAAGTATTGAAGCATCGCTCTGGTCGATCAACGTATACTCGGTCATGATATTGGATTGATTGTTGTAGATTTCCTGACCACCATTGAAGACAATGCAACCACCCACGAAAGCCGGGTTCGACGTTTGGTGCGACAGATTATGATTGCCGGATAGGAACGCTCCAAAGGTCGCCCTATTACCGGCAAATGTGCTATCCACAATGTCGAGCGAGATCCATTGAGAGGCACAGAGAGCCCCTCCGTACCCCTGCGTGGAGTTCCCACTGAACAAGCATTGACTCAACAGCATGGTCCCACCCGCCAGGGTTCCTCCGCCCCCGGTAGTACTTGAAGAATTGCCGATAACAGAACATGCACGCAAGACGACGTCCGCAATAGTGGAGCTAAACCCTCCTCCCCGGTCCTGGCTTGCGTTCCCACTCAGCAGAGTTTCCCGTACCGATACAGTCCCTTCCCGAACTGATAGTCCGCCGCCGTAGTATCGTGTCTTGTTGCGTCCAAAGACGCAGCACGAAATCGTGATGTCAGAATCTGAACTTTCCAATCCGCCACCAGGACCGTTGGCCCAGTTGACCGAGAATTGACATCCTTTGATCTCGACCCCGCTTCTGTCGATAGAAAGACCGCCGCCTCCGGTGGGCCCATGGACACCGTTTCTTTCGAGCACGCAATCCTCAAGCAACACGCCCTGGCTCCTATAGACCGACATCCCGCCCCCACCGTACTCGGCGAAGTTGTGATGGAGCCGACATTCGCTCACGGTGACATTGTCGGCCTCGATCAGGACGCCCCCGCCATTGAAGCCCGGCGCACGCACAACATCGGGACAGTTCGGGCCGGCACATTTGTAGGGCTGGGCGTGCCCGGCCGTGATGACCAATCCGCCCAGAACCGTTGAAGGCCCGGCCGTAACCACGTTCAAGCTATTGTCCTCGCGGGACGGCTCATCGCGGAACAGGGCGGGATCATCCATCGCCACATCATCACCGCTCAGGTCGCCGCTAAGCACAGCCTCGTACGAATCCACGTCGCGGGCATCGGGCTCGCCACTGGTCAGGCCGGCGTAACCACCCTTCACAGTTACCCCTTCCAGCAATACAAATGACGATTCACGGTCCCCACTCCCCTCTGGCGCCTGCGAACTCCGATCCGGTCGATACTGCCCCTGAGCCAGCCGAATCTCATCCCCGACTTCAGCCTGAATGAGAGCGTCCTGAAGAAAGCGATAGGCCGTGGTCCATGATGCCCCGTCACCGCCGAGAGGTGCGTCGTCATCGACGTAAATCACCTTGCCATGGGACATCGGGCCGGGCGCGAGTAGGAATGCTGCCGTGATCAACCAGAAATGGAAAATCGTCCTCCGCATCGCTGTGCTCCCTCAAGCCAACTCCACATGACCATCGTCTACCCGAATCAGCATAGCAGATTCGCGGCGATTTGTCCAGTTGCATCGCGCGGTGATGGGGGCATTTTGTAGGTCGTGCGTCCCCGCACGACTCTCTGATTTCGGGCGATGGCGCGATCGTCCTGAGTCGTTGGCTACTCGAAGAAGAGACGAGCGGGGACGCTCGTCCTACGGCGCGTCGTCCTGGCAGAGTTGCGAGTTCCCATGAACCATCGCCAAGGCCCACGGCCTTGACGATGCCACCCGTGGGCGCCATGCATCAGATCAATTGCGGCAGAGCGCTAGTGGTACCCGGCGCCGGGGTAGAGCAGATTCAGCGCGAGAAGCTTGACCGGGTTGATGATGAAGTCCATCAGGCGCCAGGCAACGATCAGACCCATCATCTGGAAGGCCGGCTGCGTCATGACCGCCCGGTAGCGCTCGGCGGTGCTGTCGTTGAGGACCAGCATGACAATCTCACTGCCATCGAGTGGGGGCAAGGGCAGAAGGTTGAAGACCAGTAGAACCAGGTTCAGCGAGAACAGGATGCTTAGCAGCACGGCGGCGCCATGGGCCGGACCCGACGCGGCAGCGCGGGCGATGTCGTCGAGGCCCCGAACCGAGTCGGGCAGGGCGAACCAGCCGGCGAGCATGCCCGCCCGGATCAGGATCCCGGCGATCACGACCAGACCAAGATTGGCGGCCGGACCCGCCAGTGCCATCAGCACCGCCTTGTTGCGATTCTCCGCGGCCCAATAGGGATCGTACGGGGCGCTGGCCCAGCCCATCATCCAGCCAAAGCCACTCATCACGAAGATAGCGATCGGGACGATCACCATGCCGACGGGGGACCGGCGGATGTGGGTGACCGGGTCGAGGGTGACCAGGCCAGCGCGGTGGGCGGTCGGGTCGCCCAGCTTCAGCGCGGCCAGACTGTGGGCGGCCTCGTGACAGGTCGTCGAGACGATGAAGACCACGTACCAGAGTATTCCGACGCCAAGCTCCTGGGGCATCTTTCGATCCTGAGAATTCGGGAGAGGAATAAGACCGACACCAGTTGCCAGAGTAACCGATTCTCGCGCATGCGGCAACCCCAACCGCTGTCGGGACGAGGCGACAAGGATTAGATGAGGAGGCCGTCCGGACGGATGAAGCGATCAATGCCTATCTAGCACGAGACAATTCTCCTTGGGGCGAGAAGCGGGATATTATGGGGCGAGCCTGGTGGCAAGTCGTTGTGGACGCGTCCTGAATTTCGGCTAACGCTCGGTTTGTGGATGGCCGATTATAACCTATATTATTAAGGGGGCCTCACCAGACGGTTTGTCCGGTGAGGGGCGGTATCCGAGTGCGATAGCGGCCTGGCGCCGGATCGATGATCGGGACTGCCTACCCCACCCGAGCGCGAATACAACGACGTACACATGGGAGGCCGACATGAGTGAGATCGTCATGCTTGAGGGGCAGGAGTCGCATACCGTGCTGGAGACGGTTACCGAAGCGCGGGCGCCGGCGATCATGTCGTACCTGTCCAAAGGCAAGTGGCACGTGGCGAAGGTCCTCATGCGAGAGCTCTCGGGCAATCGTTTGTACGTCGAGGGGTGTCGTCCGTCGAAGCGGCCGCATCCGGTCAACATTCGTATCGATCAGCCGGTCGGGGTCAATTTCAAGCACGCCTACGGCAAATTCGTCTTCGATACCAGTGTGGTTGCTCTGGAGCCATCGACGGACCCCGAGGCCGGCGGGACTATCGTTCTGACGGTGCCTGACCGGATCGGGGTGGTGCAGCGACGAAGCTACTTCCGCGTCAACGTACCGTCGTCGATGAAAGTCAACGTCGTAATCTGGCATCGCACCAGCCAGCGCCGTTCCAAAGAGAAGGCTCCCACCTACCATGAGGGCCATCTGATGGACATCTCGGCCGGCGGCGCCCAGATCACCATGCCGCTCAAGGGGGCTGCGGCCGATGACGCCGCGGCGGTGGCTGAATCGGAGTTTCATAAGGGGCAATTTGTGGGGGTGCGGTTCACGCCGATGCCCTACGAGACGCCCCTGATGTTCACCGCTCAGATCCGCAACGTACTGCCCACCGCCGGTCGCGACGGATTGTGTCTCGGTCTGCAGATTGTGGGGTTGGAAGCCAGCGAAGAGGGCCGGGAGGTTCTCTCGCGTCTGGCGTCCGTGGTGGATCGCTACTATCAGATGAATCAGTCGCATGCCGGCGAACACAATCCGGGCGGCCCTGCTGCTCCGCAGGGGGCTCCGACGCACATGCCGGCCGGGGCGCTGCAGTAGAAACCGCTGCGGTCAACCGCCGCGCTGTTCGTCTATCCTAGCCGTCTGATTCCGATGAAGGCTGCGCCACAAGATCCTCGTCGCCGGATAGGAATCGCTTCACCTCTTTGGAAGCCTTGGCGTAGAGCCACCGGACCAAGCCACTACCGACGAACGTCGCGCCGATCAGCACGAGCGCCGTCTGCATGCTCCAGAGCACCAGTCCGAGGAACAGCAGCATGCGCATCAGGTAGCTGAACGGTCGCTTGCCGCGCAGATAGAGGTTCAGCACGTGCGGATAGGGGATCTGGGTGACCATCAGGACGGCCGTGCCCAGAGTTACGAACGGCAGGATGATCATCACCAGATTCACATTAGGCACCACCTCCTGGTGGAAGATAACGAGGCTTGCAATAGCGCCCGCGGCACCCGGCGTGGGCAGGCCGGCGAAGCTCATATGGGCGGTTTCGCTCTCCTCATTCTCTACATTGAATCGCGCCAGACGAATGATCGCGCAGCAGACGTAGGCCAAAGCGGCCAACCAGATGAAACGGTGGAACAGATCCCCGCTCAGTGGGGTCGCCAGATCCGAGCGGACCTCAATGGCTTTGAGCATGAGGAACGCGGGCGCGACGCCGAAACTGACCAGATCGCACAAGCTATCCAGTTGGCCCCCGAAACTGGAGGTGGACTGGCTCATCCGAGCGAGTCGCCCGTCGAGCATGTCGGCGAACATCGCCAGCAGGATCATATAGCCGGCCATGGCGAAATAGGAGAACCCGGCGATCCCCTGTTCGGCCCCCCGGCTGGCGAAGACCATCGCTACAAAGCCGAAGACGCCGTTGAGCAGAGTAATCAACGAGGGCAAGACGGTGATATACTTCACGCGCCGGCGACGGACGCCCCTGAGCAGCCGCGCCTTGCTTGCTTTTGATCTAAATCGTGTCATCTTCCATGCCTCAGAAGGTATCGGGTCAGAGGGATCCTCATAGAAGCGCTATCATAGGAGCACCGGGTGGGCAAAGCAATGAAAAAGGCCGACCTCCGCCGATCGGCCCTTTCCCCCCAGAGAGGCAAGTGAGAATCAGGGTCTTCAGGTAGCCGCTTGGGTGAGCGGATCACTGGGTCTTCTCACTCTCAAGGACGCGACCTGACGGCAAATGTTACACTTTTTCCATCTTTTTTGATCTGGGCGGTCTCCGACCAGAGTGGTGGGGTATACGAAAACGGCCTCGCAGTGAGCTCTTGGGCCGATCCGGAGTGGGACTGACGCTGGAAACGCATCGCCCGATCTACTACAATCCAGTCGCAAACCCCGCCAGGAGCCGCTTGGCGGAAACATTCGAGTAAGGTAGCGGCAGTTGCCGATGAACTCGGTAGGTATTGCTCCTCGGCGTGAGGGGCTGGCCGAACGGTGGATATCCATTGCCAAATCGGCAGGTGTGTTCCTCTCTGTGACACGGAGTCGGATCACCCCTGCCGCGTTTTTTGGGTCACGGGCTATGCAGAGGCAAGGCGTCTTTCACTTCCTTCTCTTCGTGGTGTTCTTCAGCGTGGGCGCCGCCGCGTTGGGAATCGCCGTGCTCTGCGATGACTTAATCGTCTACTGCCGCAATCAGAAAATCGTCCAGGACGCCAATCAACTGGTCGAGCGGCTCACGTCACTGAACAGCGAGTACGATGCGCTGCTCGCTCAACTGGACAAGGACCCCAATCTGCTCAGACGGATCGCGCCGGCGACCCTGGGCACTGAACCGGAAGATCCGAACGCGATCTATCCGACCGTCAAGGCCAACGAACTGTCCCTGGCCCGCAAGGCGTTGATCGCCCAGGCGGGTGAGGAGGCTCCACCGGCTGCGGTTCCCCCTTGGCTCGAACGGTGCAGCGCGCCCCAGCGCAAGCTCGGTCTGTTTGTTGCCGGGGCGGGACTCGTGCTGATCTCGCTGGTCTTCTTCACGCCCAAGACCAAGCCCTCCGCCTGACCTCTGCTCCCGGATGTCAGACGGAAGGCTTGGTGAGGGTGGTCTTCTTCACCCTCGGCGTGCCATCTCGGTTCAGTGTGTATGATGCGCGTGTGCCGCTTTGGGGCCCAGGTACGCCGTTCGGAATTCGGCCAGCAGTGACCGAAGCGTCGCGACATGCTCCAGGTCGGTGGTTTGCTTGCATTTCATCGAGGCAACCATCATTCGGTGCAACAGCGTCAGCTTGTTGACGTAGGCCTCGTAGGCCGCTCCGCTACCCTTGGCGGCCGGTTTGATCCGCTGGGTCATGAAGTACTGGGTCACGATCTCGGTGAACGCGTTGGCGTGCTGCTCCTTGTTGTTGATCCAGCGGACGAGTTGATTGGCGTTCTCAGCGCCGTCCTCGGAGAGCATGCTGATCTGCTTCATCGATTTCTCGATGGTCTTGATGTGTTCGGCCAGCAGATCGAGCCGCGCTGGGTCCCCGTAAATGCCGCAGGGGATCTCGCAATGGGAGAATACCACGGGTGTCACACTCGCCAGGAGCACGAGTGCCGCCAATCCCGCCAACATGCCGGTTCTGATCCGTCCCTTCATGGTCTGCCCTTTCCTAATCGTGTCTGTGTCGCTCTTGTCCCAGAGAACTCTCTCTCACGTGTCGGGAGCCCCGCCGTTCAGGAGCTGTTGGCCCCTGGATCTGCAGCGCGATCCCCACGAGCATACGGCCGGCGACCGTGACGGTTCATTGGAGTCCGGTTGGCGACTCCCTTCGCGCCCGGTTGTTCAACTGGGGTGATCCGGGTCACGGGCAACAAAAGTGCGGCCAGATTGGCGAAAGTGCTTGCAATGACGGTTTGATTTGATAGATTGGAGGCTTGGCAATATGGCCGACACGGGCAGGTAGCTCAGTTGGTAGAGCACCGCACTGAAAATGCGGGTGTCGGCGGTTCAAGTCCGCCCCTGCCCATTTCCCTAAACCCCCTTCATGACAGTGCTTAGGGTCGTGCTATGCGCCCTTTGCCTGGAGCCATCCGGCTGATCCGTTAGCGAAGACCTTCACTGGCATTGCCACGTGCTACGCAATTGGGGTGGCTACCGGTCTTCCTGGCTCAGGCACTTGGGATTGATCATCAGGACGTAGTTCGCTATCACATCGAGTTGGGCTGCGGTCTCAGACCCTTTGAAGCCGCGGAGGTTGTCAGAGGTGACCTTCTGGACGTATTGCTTGAGGTACTCCTTCGCCAGGGGGCAATAGGACCAGTGCCAGGGCTCCTCTTCATGGCCCTGTGGGCGATCGTTTCCCTTGGGGGTATAGGTCTGGTAGAAACCGAAACTGCGCGCGTTCGCGGCCAACCATTCGAAGACCTTTCGACCGGCCGGTGACTCGAAGTAGGCATGCTCGACGCTGTTGAGGTCGATGTCGGTCCCCCAGTGGTGACGCGACGTGCCCGGCATGGCGGAGTATCTCAGGATGATCCTCGCTCGGGCGATCGGATCGGAAATGGTCTTGGCGAGGTTGCGGCCGTCCACCCGGCGGGCGCCGGTCCACTTGCGCTCCCAGATCCTCTTCTGCGCGTTGAACGTCCGCGTGGCCGAGACGATTCCCAGCGAGACACCGTCTTCTTTCGCGGCCTTGTGCATCTGCTTGAACGCGTCGTAGACCTCGTCTCGAAGATACAGTCCCTTCCGATTGGCGTACCGGGCTTCCACTTCACAGAAGTTGGCGTCGGTGGCCGGATTGAATTGCCCGAGCAGATGAGCGACGTCTATGACACGATCGGTCGTTTCAGACGGAGCTGGACTAGACGCATTAGCTGCAGCGGCGTTGACAAGGATGCCTTGCATCGGCTTCCTGCCCGTTCCATCCCATACGGCTCGACATGCTGCGAGTAGGCCCATCAGGATGACTATGTGTAGGACGTTGTTCTTCGTCATTCCCACTCGATGGTGGCCGGCGGCTTGCTGGAGACGTCGTAGACGACGCGATTGACGCCGCGAACCTCGTTGATGATCCGGCTCGAGATGATTCCGAGGACCTCGTACGGGATGTGCGAGAAGTCGGCGGTCATGAAGTCGGTGGTTTCGACCGCCCGCAGGGCGATGACGCTTTCGTAGCTGCGCTCGTCGCCCATCACGCCGACCGTCGAAACTGGGACCAGAACAGCCAGCGCTTGGGAGATCTGTCGATAGAGCCCGGCCGCCTTGATCTCGTCGATCAGGATCTCGTCGGCGGCGCGCAGCACTTCGAGACGCTCCGGCGTGATTTCGCCAATGATCCGTACCGCCAGGCCGGGGCCGGGGAACGGGTGGCGCCAGACCATGTCTTCGGGCAATCCCAGGTGCTCGCCCACCTGCCGGACCTCATCCTTGAACAGGTCGCGCAGCGGCTCGACCAGTTCGAAGCCCAGTTCTTCGGGCAGGCCCCCGACGTTGTGGTGCAGCTTGATATTGGCGGCCGGGTTGCCGTCCTTGGAGCCCGACTCGATAACGTCGGGATAGAGCGTGCCCTGGGCAAGGAACTTGGCGTTCGGGATCTTGTCGGCTTCGGACTTGAAGGCTTCGATGAACTCGGCGCCGATGATCTTGCGCTTCTTCTGCGGGTCGGTCACGCCGTCCAGGGCGGTCAGGAACTGCTGCGACCAGTCGACGACGCGCAGATCGATGTGGAAATGATCGCGGAACGTCGAGACAATCCCCTCCCGCTCGTTCTTGCGGAGCAGGCCGTTGTCGACCAGGATGCAGACGAGCTGGTCGCCGATCGCCTTGTGGATCAGCGAAGCGACGACGGAGGAATCGACCCCGCCGCTGAGCCCACAGATGACGGTGGCGTCGCCCACCTGATCCTGGACGGCCTTGATCGTCTCGGCGACGAAATCGCTCATCTTCCAGTCGCCGGCGCAGTCACAGATATCGTAGAGGAAGTTCTTGAGGATCACCTCGCCCTTGGGCGTATGGCTGACTTCCGGGTGAAACTGGACGCCGTAGAACTGTTTGTCTCGGTGCCGCACCGCCGCGTAGGGGCAGGTCTTGGTTTCACCCATCTTGTCGAACCCGGCGCTCAGGGCGCCCACCTGATCGCCATGGCTGGCCCAGACCAGGGCCTCGTCCGGCAGATTGGCGAACAGATCGCTCTTATCGAGCATCTTCAGCGTGGCGCGCCCGTACTCGTGACTCTCGGCCCGGGCGATCTCAGCGCCGAGGACCTGGCAGCCGAGTTGCATGCCGTAACAGATACCCAGGATCGGAACGTCCAGATCGAAGATCTTCTCGTCGCAGCGCGGGGCGCCAGGCTGATAGACGCTGGCCGGACCGCCCGAGAGAATAATCCCCTTCAAGGGCATCTGCGCCAGTTCTTCGGCCGGCGTATCGGCCCGGCAAATGCGGGAGTAGACATTCTGCTCGCGGACGCGGCGGGCGATCAGTTGGCCGTATTGACTGCCAAAATCGAGGATGGCGACCATTTCACGTATCATGAGAACCTCGTGTGGTTAATAGGTCCTATGGGTCCTATAGGACCTATGCTGTTGTTCAGTCGTCGCTCGGCATATGCCCCGAGTAGTTCGGAGCTTCCTTAGTGATCTGGATGTCGTGGGGGTGTGATTCGCCGATCGAGGCGGCGCTTATCCGCACGAAGCGGCCTTTCGCCATCAATTCGGCAATCGTGGGCGTGCCGCAATAGCCCATGCCCGCGCGGAGACCGCCGACCAGTTGGTAGACGAAGTCGCTGAGCGTTCCACGGTAAGGCACGCGGCCCTCGACGCCCTCGGGCACGAGCTTGGTCGCCTCGGTCTTGCTGTCTTGGCCGTACCGCTCGGCCGAGCCCTTGACCATCGCGCCAAGCGAGCCCATGCCTCGGTACTCTTTGAATTGTCTGCCCTTATAGATGACCAGCTGGCCCGGGCTTTCCTTCAGGCCCGCGAACAGCGAGCCAAGCATGACGCTCGAAGCGCCCGCCGCGATGGACTTGGTGATGTCACCTGATTGCTTGATGCCCCCGTCAGCGATCACCGGGATACCTTGCTTGTTGGCGACCTCGGCACACTCGAGAATCGCCGAGATCTGCGGGACGCCCACGCCGGAGATCACTCGGGTCGTACAGATGGCTCCGGGTCCGATGCCCACCTTCACAGCGTCGGCGCCGGCGTCGATCAACGCCCGGGCCGCGTCGGCCGTAGCAATATTGCCCGCGATGACGTCGATATCGTGCTTGGCCTTGATCTTACTGACCGTATCGATGACGTTCTGGGAGTGCCCATGGGCGCTGTCGAGGCAGATGATGTCAGCATCCGCTTCGATCAGGGCGTCGACCCGCTCGTAGTCATGGACGCTCACGGCCGCTCCAACCCGCAGGCGACCCCGTTGATCCCTCGCGGCTATCGGGTACTGCTGGACGCGATCGATATCGCGCATCGTAATCAGGCCGGCCAGTTCACCCTTCTCGGTGACGAGCAGGAGCTTCTCGACCTTGTGCTTCTGCAGGATCTCCTTGGCCTGCTCCAGCTTCGTATCGGCCGGCCCGGTCACCAGGTTGCTCTTGGTCATGACCGTGCGGATCTCGGCTTCGTAGTCCTTGAGGAACTTCAGGTCACGACGTGTCAGAATGCCGACGAGCTTCTTGCCCTGCACGATGGGAATGCCCGAGACGTTCTGCTCGCGCATCAGTTCCTGGGCCCGCCGGACCGGCTCGGAGGGCGTGAGGGTGACCGGATCGCCGATGACGCCGTGTTCGGACCGCTTGACCTTGGCGACCTCGCGCTGCTGGGCCTCCAGGGAGAGATTTTTATGAATGATCCCAACGCCGCCCTCTTGGGCCAGTGCGATCGCCAGGGCCGACTCAGTAACCGTATCCATGGCGGCCGAGACGATGGGAATATTGATCTGGACGTTCCTCGTCAGATGCGTGCTGGTATTCGACTGGCTCGGGAGAAAGTCGCTCTGAGCCGGGATCAACAGCACATCGTCGAATGTAATACCTTCAGCCACAATCTTTTGCGTGCTCATAGGCTGCTCCGATAGATGCTTCCGCTCGCCCACCATTAAACCCGGCAGTATAGTTCCAGCCGTGGACGTCGTCAAAGGGAATCTGGCCGGGGCGCCGCTTGCGCTCCGAGATCGGAAAACCGCCTGCCCTGCAGGCCTTTTTCGAGTGCCAGGCGGGTGAGCAAAAAGGGCGTATTCATGCGAACCTGGCGTACGATCGATCAGTAAGGTAAGATGGGGTAGATGAACCTTTGGCGGTTATCGGAACCGCCCGCTGATTGACAACGAGATAGCAAGTGATGGAGACTGGTTATGAGCTTGAATCTGTCTAAGAGCCCGCTTTGGGCAACAGTCGTAATCGTCGGTTTGATCGCCGCTACCGCCTTGATTGCGGGCTATGTCGACAGGCCCGGAACCGATAGCGAGGTGGCGACCGCCGCCGATAAGTGCGCCAGCTGCCCTCGCGAGGGCACGGCCGAATGCTGCAAAGTCACCGGCGTCTGTGCCGAGGCCAAGGCCACCGGCGGCGACGGCTCGACCTGCTCCGATGGCGACTGCCCGAGCAAAGCCGAGTGCGCTGCCGAGAAGACCTGTTCGTCTACTGAGAAGACGTGCTCGAAGGAAGCTTCCGCTTGTGGGTCTTGCCCCAAAGCGGCAGCCGAGAAAACCTGCTCGTCCGCTCAGGCCGGCTGCTCCGGCGGCGGATGCGGCGGCAAGTGAGTTTGGGGAGGTTGATGATAAAACTTACTTCGTGACCGGCCTCGCACCGCGGTGCAAGGCTTGGTCAAAACACATTGGTCAAGTTTCTGGTTAGCCGACTCCTCCGCCTGGGCCTGCGGGCCGGCGGGGGAGTTGGCTTTCTTTATGCGCTCGTTTTGCGACAGAGCAGCGATCGGTCTTGGGGGCTTCGGATAGGTTGGGGGTTGAAGAATCCTCGTTTTTCGCGTATGAGAGAACATCTTGCGGGCCTCTATCGTAATAGCTGAGTTTATTCGGGTGCAGGAACGTCAGTTCAGCCGACTGGCTCGGCTCGTGGGGGGCTCACCGGTAGTTGATTGTGCATAGGGGAAGGTCTTTATGGCGACGGATGTGAAGCAGATCGGCGCGTTGGTCGAGCAGAAGAGCGAATTCGTTCGGACGCTGCTGTCCGAACTGGACAAGGTTATCGTGGGGCAGCGGTACATGCTCGAGCGGATTCTCATCGGCTTGCTGGCCAACGGGCACGTTCTGCTGGAGGGCGTTCCGGGGCTGGCCAAGACGCTGACGGTTACGGCATTGTCCAAGGCGATCGACGCCGAATTTCGACGTATTCAGTTCACTCCCGACCTCCTGCCGGCTGATCTCATTGGAACCCAGATCTACCGCCAGTCGGACGGACAGTTCTACACGCGGAAAGGGCCGGTCTTTGCCAACATCATCCTGGCCGACGAGATCAACCGCGCCCCGGCCAAGGTCCAGAGCGCTTTGCTCGAAGCCATGCAGGAGCGACAGGTCTCGATCGGTGAGGAGACATTCCAGTTGCCCAGCCCGTTCCTGGTACTGGCAACCCAGAATCCGATCGAGCAGGAGGGAACCTATCCGTTGCCCGAAGCGCAGCTCGACCGATTCATGCTCAAACTGAAGATCGACTATCCGGAGAAGAGCCAGGAGCGCGAGATTCTCGACCGCATGGCCGTGACCGATAAAAAGCTCGATATCAATTCCGTCATCAAGCCGGCCGAGATCGCCGAGGTTCGCTCCGTCGTCGACGAGATCTATATCGATGAGAAGGTCAAGGACTACATTGTCGACATCGTCTGCGCGACGCGCGATCCGAAGAAGTACGGCCTGGACCTGACGAATCTGATCAGCTACGGCGCCTCGCCCCGCGCGACGATTTTCCTGGCCGTCGCCGCCAAGGCCCACGCCTTCGTCCAGCAGCGGGGCTACGTCACGCCCCAGGACATCAAGAGTATCGGGCCCGACGTGCTGCGGCACCGCGTGATCGTCAGCTACGAGGCCGAAGCCGAGGACAAGACCAGCGAGGACGTCATCCAGACGATCTTCGACAACATCGAAGTGCCGTAGAGAAATCAAAATGCAAACAGCAAAGCGCAAAATTGAGGAAGTCATCGCCGCCGCGCGGCGATTCCGCCATCTTGATTCTTGATATTTGATCTTTGCATTTCGCACGCGCGAGTCATGGCGTGCGGTGGGTGACAAGTTTCTGACTGAAGCAACATGATACCCGAAGAACTCATAAAGCGCATCAAGCAGATCCAGATCTACAGCTCTCGGGCGGTCAACGCGAGCTTCGCGGGCCAGTATGAGAGTGTGTTCAAGGGTCGCGGGATGCAGTTTGATGAGGTCCGCGAGTACATGCCGGGCGACGACATCCGGACGATCGACTGGAACGTCACCGCCCGGACGGGCAAGCCGTACATCAAGCGCTTCGTCGAAGAGCGCGAGATGACCGTGCTCTTCGCGGTCGATCTGAGCGCTTCGGGTGAGTTCGGGACCGTCAGCAAGCTCAAGAACGAACTGGCCGCGGAGTTCTGTGCTGTGCTGGCCTTCGCCGCCGCCAAGAACAACGACAAGGTCGGATTGCTGATCTTCACCGACCGGATCGAGCTGTACATCCCGCCCAAGAAGGGCAGCAGGCACATCCTGCGTCTGATTCGCGAACTGCTCAGCTTCCGCATGCCCAAGCGACAAACCAACATTCCGCTCGCCCTCGACTACGTGGCGAAGGTCATCCGCAAGCGGGCGACGATCTTCGTCGTCTCCGACTTCATCGGGACGGATTTCAAGAAGCCCCTGGGGTTGCTGAACAAACGTCACGATGTGATTGCGGTGCCCGTCCGCGATCGGGTCGAGATCGCGATGCCCTCGGTGGGCCTGATCGAGATCCAGGACGCCGAGACGGGGCAGGTGATGGTCGTGGATACGTCGAGCCAGCGTTTTCGCAGCCAGTATGGAGGGCGCAGCGCCCAGCGCTTCGCCGAGCTGAAGGGTCTGTTGCGCTCGGTCAACGTCGATCTGATCCCGATCGCGACGGACAAGCCCTATATCAACGATTTGATTCAGTTCTTTCACATGCGGCACCGCCGCCTGTAGCGTTTTGTGACATGACAGACCAGGTGAGGACATAGAAGACGATGGGAGAGAAGCTGGACTTTTCGCTTCCTGAGAAGAAGCCGCGTGGCTCGGCCGCCGGCGTGTTGATGGTTCTGTTGCTGCTGGTGGTCGCGGCGTTGACGGCGGTCAATCTGTTCGTTGCGCTGTCACCTGGAACGGTCGTGTCCGAGCCGAGGGTGGCTGGTCTCTCGGCCGAGCAGGTCAAGGCGCTGGCCAACAAGTTGGCCCAGCGGAACTTGCACGTCCAGGCCGCCGACGCCTGGCGGGACTACCTCGCGGGCGCCGAGTTGACGGACGCCGAGCGGGCCCGCGCCCTGTTCCAGATCGGTATGGCGCTGGAAAAGGCCGGTCGCTACGGCGAGGCGATCGACAGCTACTATCGCAGCGAACTGACCGCCCAGGACGCCGATCTGGCGGCGCAGATCAAGACACATGTCAGCGACTGTTTTGAACGGCTGGGCAACTTCGCCGCCCTGCGCTACGAGCGGATGGATCGGACCAGTCTGGATGGGTCCGAACCGGCCGGCGGCAAAGTCGTCGCGGAGATCGGACCTGAGAAGGTCACCGAGGCGGCCCTCGACGCGGCGATTGAGCGGCAGATTGAGAACCAGTTGGCCCCGATGGAAGCGTTCATGGCGCCGGAACAGGTTAACGAGCAGAAGAAGCGCCTGCTCGAACGCTATCGGGATGTCCAGGCCCGTCAAGAATTCCTCCAGACCTGGCTGGCTCAGGAGATTCTGTACCGCCAGGCTCTGGACGAGGGACTGGCCCAGAAGCCGGCGACCAAGCAGATGCTCGAGGACGTAACGCGCGGGGTCCTGAGTCAGCAATTGATGAACGAGAAACTCGCGGCCCGCATCAATCTCACCGAGACGGATGTCCGGACGTTCTACGAGGCGAACAAGGGCAAGTACATGGACCTGACGCGGGCGAAGATCCGCCATATCCGGGTCAGCGAAGAGCAACAGGCGGTCGACTTGCTCAAGCGGATCAAGGATGGAGACGACTTCGCCGAACTGGCTGGGGAGTTCTCTCTGGATGAAGCCACGAAGAACGAAGGAGGCTTGATCGCGGCCGACGTAGTCGAGGGTGCGTATGTTGCCGGGGTCGGAGACGCGAACGAGATCAACGCCGCGGTTTTCACGGCCGAGCCTCCAGCGGTCTTGGATAAGCCGTTCCAGACCGATAGCGGCTGGGAGATCATCAAGGTCGAACAGAAGCATGCCGCCCGGCAGAAGGGATTCGACGAAGTGCGTGAGCAGGTGATGCAGGAATTGCTCAGCCGCAAACGCCAGGAGGTTCAGAGCGACTATCTGAAGGAGATGATGGACAAGCACGGTGTCATTGTTCATTCGTCGGTCTTCGCGCCGCCGCAGGCCGGTTCGGAGGTCCCGTCGTCGTAGTCATGAGTTATGCGCGCTGCACAAGACGAGTGGTTGTGACCTTGTTGGCGGTCCTTCTACTAGGCTGCGCCGGATGCGGCCGGGATACGGACGCTTCGCGAGCGCACAAAGAGTTTGAAGTCGACAAGGTCTATGAGCGGGGCCCCGTCACGATTCACGTCCGACTGGAAAAGACGAAGATGACGATCGCCGAGACCGTCTGGCTCCAGTTCGAAGCGACCGTCAAGCCCAATTACGAGATCGAGATGCCCAAGGTCGACGAGGTCTTGCAGGAGTTTGGCCTCGTCAACTGGGACAATCTGGGGCGCCGACTGGACGCGGAGAAGAACGTCGTGACGACGACTCAGTATCAGTTGGAGCCCTTCCTTTCGGGCCAGTACGATATCCCGGCCTTTGCGTTTACGTTCCACGATGTCAACGAGCCTGAGACGAAACACGAACTGAGCAGCGAGCCGATCGCGGTGGAAGTGACGTCGCTGCTGGGCGAGGAGCGGGCGGAACTGGTGATTGAGGACATCGACGGCGTCGTTGCGATGCCTCGCAAGGCCTCTCGCTGGTGGCTCTGGGCCCTGATTGCATTGGGTGTCGCGGCGCCGCCGTTCGCGTGGTGGCTCCTGCGCCGCAATCGTATCAAACAACTGGTGCGGATTTTCAAACCGGCCCATGAGATTGCCTACGCTCGACTGCGTGCTCTGGTCGCAGAGGAACTCGTCGAGGCCGGCCGGGTCAAGGAGTTCTACGAGCGGATCAGCGGCATCCTCCGACATTACATTGAGGACCGTTTCAATCTGCACGCGCCCGAGCGAACGACGGAGGAGTTTCTCTTCGAGTTGCGCGGAACGAACGTGCTGGCGCCGGCGGACAAGAAGATGCTCGAGGAGTTCCTGACGCATTGCGACCTGGTGAAATTTGCCAAGCATGCGCCGACGACCGAACAGATCCAGCGGACGTTCGATCTGGTCAAGGGCTTCGTGGAGCGGACGCGGTCGGACGAGAGGATGGTCGATGTGACTGATCGTGTGGAATCCGAGCCGCCCGCGCAGCCGGAGGTGGCCTAGATGCAGTGGTATACGCCCTGGGCCTTTCTGTTGTTGTTTGTGTTGCCCTTGCTGGGCTTCGTCATGCTGCGCACGCGGCGCAGCGCGGCCGTGAAGTTCCCCAGCCTGATCGATATGAAGAGTTGTCCCGTCTCCTGGCGCCTGCGGCTGCGTCCTCTGCTGGTGGTGGCGCGGCTGGCCTGTCTGACTTTGCTGATCCTGGCGCTGGCCCGACCCCGCAAGGGGACGGTTCTCTCGGAGATCTCGACCGAAGGTGTCGCGATCGAGGCGGTCGTCGACCGTTCGGGCAGCATGCGGGCGGAGATGGACTACGAGGGACAGAAGCTCAATCGCCTGGAAGTTGTCAAGCTCGTCCTGGCTGATTTCATATCAGGTGACAAGAAAGGGCTGCGGGGCCGTACGGGCGACCTGATCGGCCTGGTGACGTTCGCGCGGTACGCCGATACGGTGTGTCCCCTGATCCTCAGCCACAATGTGCTGACCGAGTTTCTCAAGAAGACCGAAATCGTGACCTTGCGAAACGAGGACGGCACCGCGATCGGGGACGCGCTGGCTCTGGCGGCCGCTCGCTTGAAGAAGGCCGAAGAGGAGATTCAGCGCCGCAACGCGGAGCTGGGATTCCGTGGTGCCGACGAATCCGAAGGGCCGGGGGCCGACAGTTTCCAGATCAAGAGCAAGGCGATCATCCTGCTCACCGACGGTCGGAACAACCAGGGCGAGTATGCTCCCCTCGAAGCGGCGGAACTGGCTAAGAAGTGGGGGATCAAGGTCTATACGATAGGTATCGGATCGGCTGAGGCGTTTCGGACGGTGCAGACGCCGCTCGGGACGTACCGGGTGCCGACGCAGGATGATCTGGACGAGGACCTGCTCACCGAGATCGCGGAGACGACCGGAGGTTTCTACAGTCGGGCCGGTGACGCCGCGTCTTTGCGCGATGTGGTCAAGCGCATCGATGCGCTGGAGAAGACCGAGGTCAAGTCGGTGCAATACACACAGTACGCCGAGCATTTCGGGCGCTGGACGCTTCCGGCGCTGGTTCTGCTCGGCCTGGAGATGCTGGCGGGTTGCACGGTCTTCAGGAAGATTCCATAGAAAAGAGAATAGGTCCTATGGGGCCTATAGGACCTATACAAAGATATTGAAGACAGATGAATCTCGGAAATGACAACGCGTTGTGGCTGCTCTTCATCGTGCCGGCGGTGCTGCTGCCCGTCTATGCCTGGTGCTTCTGGCGCAAGGGGCGGGCGCTGAAGGTGCTGGCCAGCCATGAGATGCTCCGGAAGATCAACAGCAGCGTCAGCTTGAAGAAACAGGTCTTCAAGGCGTCCCTGTTGGTGCTGGGCTTTGTCTGCATCGTCTTGGCGCTGACGGAACCTCAGTGGAATCCCCGTCCTCAGCAGATCAAGCGGCAGGGCCGGGACGTAGCGATCCTGCTCGACACCAGTCGGTCCATGCTCGCGGCGGATATCAAGCCAAACCGATTGGAACGTTCGAAGATCGCCATCCTGGACTTGCTGGAAGTGCTCAAAGGCGATCGGATCGCGATCGTTACTTTCGCAGGCAACGCGACGGTCAAGTGTCCCCTGACCCAGGACTATGCGTTCGTGCGGATGGCGCTGGCGGACATCTCGACCGAGAGCACCAGTCGCGGCGGCACGATGCTGGGTGACGCGATTCGTCGAGCCAGCGAGGAAGTGTTCGACAAGCAGAGTCGCGAGTATAAGGACCTGATTATCATCACCGATGGTGAGGACCACGACAGCTTCCCCGTCGAGGCGGCGCAGAAGGCGGCCGAAGAGGGCGTGCGCATCATTGCGATCGGCCTGGGTAACGACACGACGGGCGCCCGCATTCCGATCGTCGGACCCAACGGCGAAACGACGTTCCTGAAGTACCAGGGCCAGGAGGTCTGGTCCAAGCTCGACAGCGACACGCTCCGCGAAGTGGCGTACGCGACCGAAGGGGGCAAGTACCTCTCGGTCGAGCCGGGCACGACGATGGACTTGGGGATGATCTATGAAAATCTAGTCGCCTCGGCCGCCAAGCGCGAGCTCGAGTCGATGACGATGATGAAGTATGATGAGAAGTTCCAGATCTTCGTAGCGTTTGGAATCATTCTGCTGATTTGCGAGGCTCTGATCAGTGAGCGCAAGAAGGCGACATAGACACCGGCCCGACCTCCTGAGCCTGGCAGGGTGGGGCTTGCCCCGCCCCATAGGTCCAGTAGGTCGTATAGGACCTATCTCGGTCTTGGTCTTGATGTTGGTGGTCAGCGCGCCGGCCTCGGCCGATTCGGTCCGCACGATGATTCGGCGGGGCAACGAGCAATACGCCCAGGGTCAATTCACTGAGGCGATCAACGAATACAACGAGGCGCTGGTCGAGCAACCCGGTGTGATCGAGCCGAAGTTCAACAAGGCCAACAGCTACTACCGACTCGACGACCTGGGCGAGGCGATCGATTTGTACCGGGAGGTCGCCGCCGAGAGCAAGGACATGACGCTGGTCAGCAAGGCGAAGTACAATCTGGGCAACTGCTTCTTCCAGCGCGGCGCCAAGCAGCGCGACAGCGATCTGCAGAAGGCGCTGGATGACATGAAGACGAGCATTACCTCCTGGCGCGCGGTCCTGGAGATCGATCCGGAGAACCCCAAGGCGGCGCGGAACATCGAGGTTGCGCGACTGACGATCAAGGACATCCTAGATCAGATGAAGAAGCAGCAGGAACAGCAGCAGCAACAGAATCAGCAAGACCAGAAGGACGAGCAACAGAAGCAGGACCAGGATCAGAAACAGGACCAGCAGTCCCAGGATCAGTCGAAGCAGCAGGATCCCAATCAGCCGCAAGATCCGAATGAGGCGCAGAACGGCGAGCAGAAGCAGGACCCGAATCAGCCGGAGGATCAGCGGGCGTCGCAAGCACAGCAGGAGGCTGAGGATCGCGAGAAGATCCAGCCGCCCGACGCGACGGCCCGGGAGATCCTGGACAAAGAGCAGCGCCGCAAGGAGCAGCAGCGGATTCTTCAAAGGGGACGGACCCAGAAGGTCGAAAAGGACTGGTAGATGCAGCGATCTGTCGGAGCCATCCTAGTTGCCGTCGTCGTGATACTTGCCTGC
>JANQFY010000302.1 GCA_028277585.1 Sedimentisphaerales bacterium | reverse complement strand
CGGTGCAGTTGGTAAGGTGGCCCTGGCGCAGGTCGCCGACCAGCGCCCCGACGAATCGATTGCCTTCCACCGAGGGATTGAGCATCGTAAGGTTCTGGATGACCGCCGTCGCGGCGTCGACCAGGCTGAAAAGGCCGACGTTGTCGCGGTGCTCCGATGCATAGTGGAAGTTTCTGATGACGTGTCCGGCGCCGTCGAAGGTGCCGGTGAAGGGCGTCCGCGGATTCCCGATACAGTTGAATGTGGTCCCCGAAAGGGGGCTCAGGTCGAGGTCGGCGGCCAATCTATAGTGTCTGTCCCATTGGCAGGGAAAAGCGCCGAGGCGATTCAAGTCTTCGGCTGAACTGATGATATACGGATCATCAGCGGCGCCCGTGCCGGCCAGCGACGTCAGCGGCGCCGGGCCGATCAGTTCCGCACCCGGGGTGTTCTCCCAGGCGAGCCTCGGGTAGGCAGCCCCCTCGGCCAGTGTCCAGGCGGTGGGGGCCTGCCAACCGACAAACGACGCGGCACGCTGCATTTCGGCGGTGGTCTTGCCGATTCCCCCGAGGCTGCTTGGGCATCCGCTGGCCTCCATGTCCCAGTAGGATGTGTAGACGTAGCCCATTCCGCTGTCGTTTCCCACCAGGCCGCCGGGACTTGCCGTTCCGAGGATGGTGGTGGCGGCGTAGCATCTCTCGATATAGGCGAGATTGGTTCCCACCAGCCCGCCGGGTCCCCTGACGGCCGTGACGGTCCCCGCGGCATAGGAGTCGCGAATCGTACGGCCATTTCTCCCGACGAGCCCTCCGGCGAAGCTGTATGCGGGGTAGCGTGTTGAGGCGGAAACCTCAGCGTCGGAGAGACAGTCTGCGATGATTCCGTTGTTGTTACCGGCCAGCCCTCCGACTATGTGCATGGCCGAGACGGCGCCGGCGGTGGAACATTGCACGAGAGAACCTTCATGGATGGAGCCTCCATGAAAAGTAACCCCATTCTCGCCGACCAACCCACCCGCCGACCAGGAGGCGATGACCGTTGCCTCCTCGGCGTGACAATTGTGCAGTTCGCCGGTCAGAAAACCCACCAGCGAGCCCACGTAATGGGCGTGCCGCGCGTCGATGTACGGCGCAACGAGCCGCAAATCCTTGACGCGCCCGTGTGGTCCGAGGTAGCCGAAAAGGCCGACATTTTTCGTCTGACCTGAGACGATCGTCAGGCCGGCGATGGTCTTGCCGTTCCCGTCGAGGCTTCCGGTGAAGGGTCGGCCCTCTGCCCCCAAGGGGCCGATATCATTGGGGCAGGCGGCGACATCCAGGTGGTCGTACAGGATGAAGTGTTTGCCCCATTGATTGGGGGAGACCGTTAGTGTGGCCAGGTGACCCGGGGCGTAGATCACGAAGGGGCGACTCAAGCTGCCGTTGCCGCCTCCATAGCCGGCGGCGCCAAAGTGTGACGGGCTCGCCTGATCCGTGCCGCCGTAAGCGCCCAAGTTGATGCGACTGCCATGGGGAAACGGTTCATCACCCACGGGGCTGTTCGGGTCGCCGGCGTCAATGCAAGGGCTGGTCCCGTGATTCTGGACCCAGGCCTGCGTCTCGGGATCTTGTCGCCAGGCTTCGGACGCCAGGTGGTAATCGCCCTCGATCCAGAAATCGTCGAAGCGATCGTCGGGCGTCTCATTCGGGTCCCAATGGCTCGGGGCGACGAAGTCGGGCGTTGTCTGGATATTGCCCTCTCCCGGAAGACCACCCTGGATGCTGCTGTATCGAACTGTGGGCGCCTCATGTATCTGGTCCGGCCAATTCTGCCAGACGATGCAGTTGACCACTGTCCCGGTGCAGTGACTCAGGCCACCGCCGCCGGCCCAAGCCCGATTGTCGCAGATGGTGTTGTTCTCGATCACTGCGTCGCAGTCGTGCAGCCCGCCGCCCGTGCCGAAGAAAACGGAGTTGGCGACGATCACGTTGTTCCGGATGGTGCCGTCGCAATGGACCAACCCCGCGCCGTGACCGGTGGTGGCGTTCTTCGATATCGTGTTCCGCTCAATGAGACCACTGCAGTCTTCCAGTCCGCCGCCCAGGTACTCCGCCGTGTTGCGGTCAACTCGGTTGTTTCGGATGGTCCCGTGGCAGGAGGCAAGGCCGCCGCCGGTCATCGCGTAATTCCCGATGATGGTGTTGTCCTCGATGAGCCCGTCGCAGGCGTAGAGTCCGCCTCCGTAGCCGTCTTTCCCGGGAATTGAGCTGGCTGTCGTCGTGTTGTCGCGAATCACATTATCGCAGATCGTGGCCATGGCGCCGTTCCCATTGATGCCCGCTCCCCGAGTTGCGAGGCCATGACGCAGGGTCAGTCCGCGGAGGATGCAAGCAGCGCCTTCAGTGCCAGACAGCGTCACCACTGAGCCGGTGCCACCGCCGTCGATGACCGTTGCGGCCACGACGTAGGGATTGTTTGGATCGGCGCTGTGCAGGTTAACGTCCCTGCCCAGCAGCGTGATATTCTCGGTGTAGACGCCTCTGGCGACGACGATCTCATCGCCTTCATTGGCGGCATTCAGGGCCTCCTGGATGGTGTCGAAGGGATGTCCAGCAGCGCCATCCTCGAACGGGTCACTTACTTCAGCCGTGTAGGGGCCCGGATCGCCCGGTCCGTCATCGTCCACGTACAGGGTACGACCGGCATGGCTGATCGTGCTCGCCAGCAGAATACACAGCAGCGTACCGATTCCGAGTCGCTTGTTCCTCTCCATCTTCCGCTTCTCTCCACTAGGTGATGACAATGAACTTCCGCCTTGATGTTGCCAAGGCATCGCCGCACCGGCGGGGCCTTGTTCAAGAATGCTCGAAGGCGGGTTTGGGACGAAAGAGAACTTCCCATGGTGACAGCATTGTATCGAAGGCCGCTCCGCCCGGCTTCTGTCCTCAACGGGATATCATTCTACCACTTTGCGTAGGGGCGTTGCAAGAGATTCTCCGCGAGGCACCGGGTGATTTGGCAACGGTGTTGCCAGCGGCCGGGCTGCTCAGAAGTTGTTGTTGTAGTACTCGGGTCGGCCGTCGTCGCTGTCGTAGCGGGTGGTTTCCTCGCAGTCGGCGTTGACGCGGATGCGTTCGATTCGCTCGGCCTGCTTGCTGTTGCTGTCGACGGTGACCACGACGCCGTTGATGCGGACGTCGCCGGTGGCGATCTCGAAGGGGATCGGCATCTGGGTGCGGAAGGCCTTGAGGACGTTGCTGTGCTTGCGGCCCAGCACCGAATCGTGTGGGCCGGTCATACCGACGTCGCTGATATACGCAGTGCCTCTGGGCAGGATGCACTCATCGGCGGTGACCACGTGGGTGTGGGTGCCGAAACAGCAACTGGCGCGACCATCAAGGTGGTAGCCCATCGCGATCTTCTCGCTGGTCGCCTCAGCGTGGAAATCGACGACGATGATGTCGGCTTCCTTCTGCAGCTTGGGGATCCAGCGATCGGCGGCCGCGTAGGGGCAGTCGGCCGGTTTCATGAAGAGCCGTCCGATCAGGGTCAGGACGCCCACCACGGGGCCCTTGGCGGTCTTGTAGAACGCGATCCCGCGGCCGGCGGCCCGCTCGGAGAAATTGACCGGGCGGGTGATGTTGTCGTTCCGTTCCAGCGTCTCGATGATGTCGCGCTTGCGGAATGTATGATCGCCCAGCGTGACGAGATTGACGCCATAGCGGAGCAGCTTGTCGTAAATCTGAGGGGTCAGGCCCGATCCGCCCGCGGCGTTCTCGGCGTTCGCGATGACGCAATCGATGGACCGCTCCTGGATCAGCGGCCGCAGCTTGTCGGCCAGGACGCGTCGACCGGGCCGGCCGACGATGTCGCCTATGCATAGGATGTTCAATCGCATCGCTGTCCCCCGGTTTCAGGATCGGGACTATTCGATCCGCTGGCTACTTGGCGTATTCAACGCAGCGGACCTCACGC
>JANQFY010000145.1 GCA_028277585.1 Sedimentisphaerales bacterium | reverse complement strand
TCGCGAAATGAATGCGACACCGCCCCTGGACAAACTCATGCCGCCGAGACGGCGCAGAGATGACTCGGATGAACCGCCGGAGTAGACGCGGCCACTTCTCGATAGGAGAAACAGCCATGAGAACACCACGGCCATACCATTGACAACCGGCACGCTTTCAGAGATGACACGCCTGCCGGGGCTGCTGAGGACGGGTGGCAGCCTGCTGCCACTATTCGCTTGAAAACCACTGGTTCTTGAGGTATCCTATTAGTGGCGGAATTCTGAAAGGCGCGTTCTCCGAAAAAGAGGGCACGAAATGAAACGACACGGCTTCTCCCTCATCGAACTGCTGGTCGTGATCTCCATCATCGCCGTACTGCTGAGCATCTCGTTGCCCGGCCTGCTCCGCGCCAAAGATGGCGCGATGGCCCTGGCGGCCATGGAGGTCGGCGTCAATGACAGTAACGATGTCGCCCTGGAGATCAACGACCGTTCCAACCGCAAAGTGACGGACAACATCTACCTGATCAAGATCGATTGTCCGCGTAAGACCCGCCTTCGTCTGAAGAAGCCGTATCCTTCCGGGATGAAGGTCAGGAGTAGAGACGGCCGCGATTACATCCTGTGGAAACCCAAGCCGAAGCACCTGGGCAATCATTCGGTGACGGTTGTTCTCAAAGGCAAAGAGACCTCCGAACGCGAGATCGAGTTCTACGTCTACAGCGACGCGTTTCTGGAAGCCCAGCGCGAGGGAAGAAAAGCCCCAGACTGACATCGATTGCGACGGGTGACAGCCTCGAAGGGCAGCACAGCGGCGTCTCCCCCCTGTCATCCCGAGCGTAGTCGAGGGATCTGGCATCGACCAGAAGCGCCTTCCGTTCAAGCGCAGATCTCTCCACGAACCCCGTTCGGCTGCGCTCTGGTCGAGATGACATGCGTGGTGGGTTTGCTGAAGAGCCTGGGAGCGGTTCCGTAGGTCGTGCGTCCCCGCACGACTTTCTGACGTTGGAAATGAGGCAACACCCAGGCGGTTTGCCCGTCGGTAAGGATAGCCGAGCGGGGACGCTCGGCCTACAACCTAGCTCCTGTACACCGCCGCGTGTTCTTCGTAGTGCCTGAGCCAATGGTCTTCGGGCGAACAAAGAGACATTGCCCACGAACTTCTTGAATTCTTCGTGTCGCTGCTGCGACTTATCAGTGAGGAGTTCGAGGGCGGGTCGTTCGATATGGATAGCTTGAGCGGAATACGCGGTTCCGCAGCGACCCGTTCGGTGTGGTATGAACTGTGTGGCGTGCCGGAGTAATGATCATGGTGCGAAACGAGGGACCCCGAATGGAGAACGCCAGCCGAAGGAGCTTGCCCATGACGCTTGGACTCGTCGTGCTATTGACCGGCCTGGCCGTTGGGCAAGTGGGAGATGGGCTTCACATCGCGGGCCAGGTTCAAAATGCCCGGCTTGACCCGGTTGCTGGCGCGGAGGTGGCGGTGATGGAACTCTCTGAGGGTGACTATGGCGTTCAGAAGCCTGCCAAGCTACTGGTCGCAATCCAGACCACGGATCGGGAGGGTCGCTTTACTGTTGATGTCTCGCCTGAGCCCAAGCACGATATCGTGGTCATCGCCAGAAAGACCGGCCTGGCCATGGGCTGGGAGTATATCCACAGAAAGCACGCCTTCATGGCCCAGCCGGACACCCGTATCACAGCCAACATTGTTCTGCGTCCGGCCAAGGGCATTGCCGGGCGGCTGGTTGATTCACAAGGGCACGTCGTTGCCGGCGCCGACGTTCAGGTTGTTCCGCAGATCCGAAAGAGAGGGCGGGTTGTCTATGCGCCGAAAGGCTGGCTCTCGCAAAGGAGCGACGCCCAGGGACGCTTTGCCTTCGACCAATTGCCCCTTGAGGCGACCGTGAAGTTCCTGGTAAAGGCCTCGGGTCGAGACCCCGTTTACATGTTTCCGTCCAAGATATTCCAGGGCACCGCCGCGGGAGGGTATCGCGTGGATTGGGAGGATGTGGAACTGACGCTGCCTCCCGCCACGACGCTGCGGGGGCGTGTTCTGGACAAGACGACCAATCAGGGGATCGGGGGGCTGCGTCTGATGCTCTCTGCGGATCAGACGTCAGGGAGTGAGTGGCGTTTCAGGCCCACTGAGATCGTCTCTGACACAGCAGGAGCCTTTGAGGTGCGGGGCCTGCCGCCCGGGCCGCATCTTCTCCAACTCGTCTCCGAAGGAACAGACTGGGTCGCCCGGTGCGTCCCCCTTGAGATCGAGAGGTCGGAAAAGACCGTACGAGTCGCCATGCCGGCCGAAAAAGGGATACCCATTGAGGTCCTGGTTCGAGATCGGACCACAGGTCACGCCCTGCCTGAGATCACAGTTTACGTCCATGATCGCCAGCACGACCAACAGCGCGACATCTTGATGCAGAGTGGCAAGACCGACGCCAAAGGCTTAGCCACGCTGTATGTGACCAAAGGAAAGTACAAGATACATGCCTGGGGCGGCAACTATGACGACGGTTTCAAGGAGCAAGGCATTCCCCTGACGGTGACAGGGCCGCGAGCCACGCCCGTGGAAATCACAGTGGCGCCCCTGATTCCCCTGGTCCGCGGCGTCGTAGTGGACGCTCAGGGCCGACCCGCGGAGAATGTACGTGTGAAGGTGGGCCTGGGGCAGACGGTATTGACCGACCAACAAGGACGCTTCGTGGCTCGACAAAATCACACGTATCCCTCCCATCTGGTCGTGGCGCAGGATACAGAGAGGGACCTGGCGGGAGCGAAATTCTTCTACGATGCGGCCCGCGAAATGCGCATCGTGCTGCAGCCGACCAGTTCCATTCGGGGTCGAGTGACGAACGATGCGGGGTGGGGCGTTGCCGGGGCCCAGGTGGATCTACAATTGAATCGCAAACGTCGGGGCGGAAGGCGCGATATCCATGGGACCGTGCAGCTCCCTGGTACGCGCACCGATGCCCAGGGGTATTACGAACTCAAAACGGTCGTGCCCCTGGAAGGGGCAGCCGATCACTACCGTCTGAGCTATCGATCCGCTGAATTCAGCTCGTCCAGCCATGTACTGGAAGACCGCATGAAACCCGGCCAAGCGGTGGAGCTCGCGGATGTTCAACTCATGCCCTTGGACGCCCACCTCTCCGGCGTGGTTCTGGACCAGAACAACAATCCTGTGCCGGGCAAACCTGTGTTTGTCGGCAGTGACGCCGGGGGATCCCCTGACAACAGGGCGACCTCCACGGATGAGCAGGGACGGTTCAAGGTCGATCGCCTGCCGGCCGGCCAAGTCACCGTGCAGGTTGATTTCGGCCGGGGAGATGACGCCGCCTTCGTATACGCCCACAGCGGCGACCATGTGATCGTCAGGCTTGGGCAACACTTCACCAACTTTTGTCCCCCATGACTCTCTCGTGGGCCGGCCTCTGCCGGATCTCACGAACCTGGAAATAGGCTTCGACGCCAGGCGCGTGAAGAACAAGAAGGTGCTGGTGGTCTTTGTCGACTACACCAAACGCGCGTCACAGATCGCCATCAGTCAGTTGCAGAGATATGCCTGGGATTTCCGACATCAGAACGTAGCGGTGGTCTGCATTCAGGTGACTCCAATAGACGAGGATGAGCTGAAGCAGTGGAAGAAACAGAACAAGATTTCCGTTCCCATCGCTGTCTTGCCGGGCCCCGGAGGCCAAACGCCGATCCCCTCGCTGCAACGGTCCTCTGACGCTATGTCCCCCCTGAGACAGCAGTGGGGCCTGAGGTCTCTTCCCTGGACCATACTCACCGACGAGCATCAGCAGATCGCAGCCACCGGCGTCAATATTCGTCGCGTTCTGTCGCTAGTCGATGAGAAGGACCGTCCTGCTTCGCCGCTTCAGTCACTCAGAAGGAGACGCTAGGATCCGCATGGGTTTCAAGCACATCCTACCCACTGAGGAGATGGGTGGTGGTTCCGTAGGTCGTGCGTCCCCGCACGACCTTCTGACCTGGCCGAATTGAAGAACGCCGACACGGTCTGCCCTTCAAAGGAATAGCCGAGCGGTGACACTCGGCCTACGGGAGGGCCACGTGTCAGAAGTTGTTGAAGGCGCGGTGGATGTGTTCTTCGGCGTCGCGGTGGTCGGCCAGAGGGCGTTGGGTGACCTGCTCAAGGAACGGACGATGGCGGCCGAACACTCGGGGCGTGATGTAGCCTTGCCACCAGGTGTCCTGCTCCAGTTGATCCGCAGGCGCCAGAAGAATGTAGCCCTGGGCTAGGTCACCGAAACAGGGTCGATAGCTGTCGCGACGCCGCCAGATCGGTGCGGCCTCGTCGAAAACGGCAATCAGGGGCGAGCGAGCGACGTCGAAGCCGGCCTGCGGTTTGCCCCGGTCCGCAAGGGCGGATTCAATGAGCGGAGCGATTTGGGGGTGGTCGAAATCGTTGTGCAACACGACCTGGGCGATCTGGCGGGGGTATCGCCCTGCCAGCATGGCGCCCATGCGATAGGTATGGGTGACGGTCTTCCCCTCGCGTCTGACCCGGCCAGTGAACGTCAGGGGCGTATGAGCGCCACCCACCCAAACCAGTGTGCGGCCGGAAGGCTCGCCAAAGGCGGCGCGCTCGACACAGCGGGCATAGTGGGCGTCGTGCATGGCGAGGGCGGGCAGGTTGGGGACCAGTCGGACCAGGCGCAGCTTCTCCCACCAGGGGCCGTACTTGACCATGTGAAATGTGACCAGATCAAGCGCCGGCATGATCCCGACGACACGCATGCGATCATCGGGCGGCACGGTCTGATTGAGTTGCCAGACGGTCTCCAGAACGCGCCAGTGGTTCCGGTATCCCCACGTGGGCCAGGCGTGTTCGCGCGCGATCTTGCCAAACAGCTCGCGGTCAAACTCACGGCCTGTGACCAATCTTCTCACGTCACTGTCCTGAACGTCGCTGAGACATTCCAGGGCAATGACTCTGACATCGGCCTGGTGGTACAGATCGCCAATGATCCGGTTTAAGAATTCCAGGTTCTGCCTGACGCCGTGCATTTCGCCGACCAGAGTGACCCGGTGGCTACGGGCGGTGTTGATGAGGTATTCGGACGGTTCGACGGTGTTCTCGCCCAGCCACTGAGTGATGTCATCTCGCTGCTGGGTCGTTAGAGACCCAACGGTGATCGCCTTATCCGTATCTCCCAGTAGCGTGAGGCCGGCCGCATCGGCATCGTGGTTCCACTGCCGATAGACATGATATCGCACCAGGGTCTGAACAATCCAAACGGAGATGAGCACACAAAGAGCGAGCAATACCCCTGCCCTGATCCGCCTCTCCCGGCGCGATGCGGGATCGATCGTCACTCGCGAACCGGCCAGTCGGTCGTGCCAGCCGCGTTTGTCCCGTCGGGTCAGCAGAATGAGAAATGGAAGGAACAGCATCAGTTGGGCCAGGGCAACGGCAACCGCTCGAACTAGCGCGCGAAGTGGACCCAGTTTCTGGCCCTGGAGGCCGGCGACCCGCGCCCCACAAATCCAGCCCCCCACGGTCTTGACCGATAGGGCCGCGAGGATGGCCGTGTAGAGGGCGTAAGCGACAATCACGCTGATCTCGATCGGCAGATACCGTCCCGCACGAGCCAGAATCTCAGCGATTGCCACCACACACAAGCCTACAAGCAACAGGTCCAACACCCCAGCGCAACCTCGCGCGACCAATCCTGCCGCCTTCGTTTCCCGTGCCCTTCCGCTCGCCGCGGTATCCATAAGATGAGCCTCGATAGACACTATTGGCCGCCTCGTGCTATTGTGATCTGTCGTCAACCATGTAGTCGCGGGTAGGAGGCGAAGGTATCAGGTTTCTCGAAATTCTTCAGTTTCCTCCGTCTTCCGCCTGTCCGTCCTGTTATGTCGTGGTCCGGTGACAGCGCGGCATTCATGAAGGTTGGCCCCCAGCGGAAAACGCCGCATGGGCTGAAGCCCATCCAACCGAAGACTGGCTTCCGTTCGCGGTGCAGATCTCTCCACGGCGTTTCGCTCTGGTCGAGATGACATGGGGTGGTGGGCTTGTAGGAGGGCGTCACAGAGGAGATTTCGGCGAATTAATAGGGGAAAAACCCAGAAAAACGGAGGATCCAGGGGGGCTAACTGTGGATTATGGATGTAAATTTAGGTATAATAGGATTCTTAAGATAGACAAGTTTCGGTACTCGTATTGCCCATAACAAAGAGGAGAACGCGATGAAAAGAGCAGGCGTTATTCTGGTATTGACGGTGTTCTGTGCCGTTCCCGCCTGGGCCGATCTGTCTTGGAACTACGACCATGCGGATGGTGATGGCACATCACTGACAAGTCCTTACAGTTGGGCCACGGTGGACACATTCGACGGTACGCGGCCCGGCTGGGGCTACGTCGGCAATTCCATCATCTACACGGGTGACGTGCCGGGGAAGGCCTCGGCGCCGTGGAGTCCTTTGGACGGCGTGAAAGACAATACGCCCTATCTGGCCGTGCCGGGTGACAACTCGACGCCGGATGATGGCAGTTCCCCTCCCCCGTTCTCCGTCGTGGTCGATTTCGGTGGCGGCGCCTACGACTACCTCGGGCTCCACTGGGGATCCATGGACGACTACAATCAGATTCAGTTCCTCGCCGGTGGCTCCGTCGTCGGGCAGGTCACCGGGGACCAGGTATGGATCAGCCCGCCCTCTGGAGCGCAGGAGGACCCGGGAACCAATCAGTATGTGAACTTCTTCAGCACGGTTGATTTCGATTCGGTCAAGCTCACCAGCTTCGGCGGATTCGGTGGCGTCTCGCCATACGCGTTCGAGTTGGACAACCTCGCGGTCGGCGTCGTTCCTGTCCCCGGCGCCGTTCTGCTCGGAGTGCTTGGGCTGGGCACAGCCGGTCAGATGCTGAGAAGGAAACGTCGCGCGTAACTTTCGTTGTAAGTCTTATCAAGGCCCAGAGAGTTCAGCACTCTTTGGGCCTTTCTTTTTTGCCTCGGCAATGACGCTCAGCCTGGCGTCCCTCTCTGCGGGGTCGCATGGGCCTCGAGTCCGTCCTAGCAAATGCCGGTTTCTGTTGGCAGAACAGATCCCCTCCGCTTCGCTCCGGTCGAGATGACATGAGGCGAGGGTCGATTGAGGAGCTGGGCGACGGTTCCGTAGGTCGTGCGTCCCCGCACGACTTTGTGCCCCCCGGGAAGACAGATCTCGTAGGGTGGGTCCTTGACCCACGCGTTCTTTGTCGATCGGCTTGACGCGTGGGTTGAGAACCCACCCTACATTGCGGTCCCGGGGCACGGGTCACCGGCAACGGATCGTCTCTTGCCGGGCGGATTGGTTTCGGGTAGGCTTTCTGGGACATTGGAGTCGTGACGCTGGTTGGGAGACATGGTATGAGGACTGGGAACCTGTTCTTGCTGGGGTGCCTGTTGGCGGGCCCGTTTCTGTTGTGCTCGTGCGGCGGGTCGGGGACGTTTCCGCGTGACGATCGCTGGGCTGTGGTTTCGCGGCCGGAACGGCTGGGGTACGATTCGGGTCAGTTGGCTGAGGCGCGGGCGTATTCGGAGACCATCAACACCGCGGCGGTGATGGTCGTTGTCGATGGTCAGGTCCTGTGCCAATGGGGGGACGTGGACAGGAAGTTCAACACGCACTCGATCCGCAAGAGCTTTCTTAGCGCGCTGTGCGGCCGGTACGTGCGCGACGGGGTGATCGACCTGGACCAGACGATGGCTCAGTTGGAGATCGACGACAATCCGCCTCTGACGGGCGAAGAGAAGAAGGCGACGGTCCGGGACTGTCTCAAGGCCCGTTCGGCGGTGTACCATCCGGCACTATATGAGTCGGCCGGCATGAAGCGGCGGCGGCCCGAGCGGCACACGATGAAGGCCGGCACGCACTGGTACTACAACAACTGGGACTTCAATGTGCTGGCGACGATCTTCGAGAAGACGACGGGTAAGAAGGTCTTCGAGGCGATCGAAGAGGACATCGCCCGGCCGATCGGGATGCAGGATTTCAGTGCGGCCGACGGGACGTATATCACGGGCGACGATTCGATCCATCCGGCGTATCCGTTTCGCGTCACGGCGCGGGATCTGGCGCGGTTTGGCTTGCTCATGCTCAACGAGGGTCAGTGGAACGGCGTCGAGGTCGTGCCGCGCGACTGGGTTCGGCAGAGCACGCGCTACCATTCGGACGCGGCGCTGTACGGATCCGATGGGTATGGGTATATGTGGTGGGTCGCCCGCGATCACAATAAGTATCCGCACCTGCCGAACGTCACATTGGCCGAGGGGACCTATTCGGCCCGCGGGGCCGGTGGGCACTATCTGTTGATCCTGCCGGCGCACAACATGGTGATCGTCCACCGCGTCAATACGGATATCAAGGGCAACTCGGTCGCCAAAGGCGACTTCGGCAAGCTGGTCGACCTGATCCTCCAGGCGGCCAAGAAGTAGAACGAACGCTAGGCCTGCTGGAGATGACGGAGGGTATCGATCAGGCGGCGGTCCTGCTCGGGCCGGCTGCTGTTGCCCCCTTCGACCAGGGCGGTGAGGGTCTTGACTGTGCGGGCCAGTTGCTCGGGCGTGATCCGCTCCCGGGCCGCGAGGACGCGCTCGGCTCGCGCGCGGAGACGTCTCAGACGCCAGGCGTCAATCACCGAGACGATCATGCAAAGCCCGCAACGCAACAGCACCATAACGACTCCTGCGAATCGCCCCGGCCTATAGAGGAATGAGGTCCCGCTCCGACTAAACTGGCTCTAGCCCTTGATGATCTTCGCCAGGGTCATCTTGTCCAGTTTCTTCCAGACAGCGGCCTGCACCTGCTCCATGGCGGCTTCCAGCGGCTGGTCCTGCGGATCGTCAAACGCTTGGTACGGAACGTCTAAGCACCGGGCGATTTCGCCGATGGTAATGTCCTTGGCCGGCTTGGCCAGGACATAGCCGCCGCGACAGCCGCGGACGCTGGAGAGCAGCCCGCCCTGGCGCAGCGCCTGGGCGAACATCTCGATGCTCTTGGGATGCAGCCCCTGCCGTTCGGCAATCTCGCTCAGACGGACCGGGCCCTCGTGGAGAGCCACGTCGGTGACGATCAATAACGCGTGATGTACACGAGTCGGAAACATGGCGCTTAGACTAGCGATTGGGCGCGCCAATGACAAGAAAACTCTGGGCCTCGCACGCAAAAGTTTTGCATAGCCCAGGATATGCCCAGCCCCCTTGGAGACGGCGATCGGGCCTGTCGGCACTGTATAGCGTCGCGACAGGGCCTTTTGACCAAACTCGAGGATCGTGAAAAAGTGGCGTTTTGGGAACAGGAATGGTTGCTAAAGCTTTCACGTGACAACCAGGATTCGCATCAGGCGGGCACGCAGGACCGCCGCGTCGAACGCGTCGAAACTCGTCCGCTCGTCGCCGACATGATCCCACAACGCCCGGAGCAGACCGGCCTCCTGGCCCTGCTCCCACCGAAAGATGAATCGCTCGTCCCCCTTGTTCAACGTCAGACGCCGCTGCGGATTGCTCACTCTCTGTCACCTCCCTGTGATCGCCGCCCTCCCCCCCACGGGGCGGCGCGGACGATCAAGGACCGGCGTCCCCCCGTCGCCGGTCGGTTTGTTATCAAGTGCCACCCGAGCGTCCCGGCGCAACGCCCATTCTCGAAAAATCTCGGAAAAACTCCCCCGCCTCGCTCCTACTTCTCCGCCAACCAGGACGGCCCGCAGGCCACATCCGCCTTCAGGGGCACATCCAGCTCGATCGCCGTCGTCATCGCCTCAGCGATCCACTCGGCATGCCCATCCGCCTCGGCCGCAGGGGCCTCAAAAACGAGCTCGTCGTGGACCTGGAGCAGCATCCGCAAAGGCAGTTCCTCGGCGTCGATCCGCCGGTGAATATCCAACATCGCGACCTTGATCAAATCCGCCGCACTGCCCTGAATTACGGTATTGACCGCCAGCCGCTCGGCCAGGGCCCGCCTGCCCCCGTTGCGGCTGTCCAGATCCGCGATCCGCCGCCGCCGGCCCAGAATCGTCTCGGCGTACCCGTTTTCTTTCGCCCGCTCGATACACTGATCGATAAATGCCAGGATCGAGCTGTACCGGGCAAAATAGTCCTCGATGAACTGCTTCGCCTCGGCCGGGCTGATCCCGATACTCCGCGAGAGCCCGAACGCCCCCTGCCCATAGATCACGCCGAAATTGACAGCCTTGCATCGGGACCGCATCTCGCCGGTCACCTCCTCGGCCGGCACGCCATAGATCTGCGACGCAACGAACCGGTGGATGTCCTGATCGGCCGCGAACGCCTCCCGCAGCGCCTCGTCCTGGGAGAAATGGGCCAGCAGCCGCAACTCGATCTGGCTATAGTCGAGGCTCAGAATGCAATCGGTCTCCTTCTCCGGCACGAACGCCGCCCGAATCTTACGCCCCAGCTCCGTGCGGATCGGAATGTTCTGCAGGTTCGGATCGCTCGACGAGAGCCGCCCCGTCGCGGTCACCGTCTGGTTGAACGACGCGTGCAGCCGCCCCGTGCGCGGGTTTACCATCGCCCCGAGCTTGTCGGCGTACGTATTCTTCAGCTTGCTCAGCGTCCGATGCTCCAGCACCAGCTCGGCAATCGGATGCTGGTCGGAGAGCTTCTCCAGCACGCCCGCATCCGTGCTGCGCCCCGCCTTGCCGACCCGGCCGGACTTCAAGCCCAGCTTGTCGAACAGGACCTCCGCCAGTTGCTTGGGCGAGTCGATATTGAAGACCGCGTCGGCTTCGGCGTAGATCCGCTCGTCGAGAAACTCCAACGCGTCGCTCAGCTCGCCGGCCATCTGCTTGAGCAGGCCCGTATCGAGCGAGACGCCGTTGTACTCCATCTGGGCCAGCACGCTGACCAGGGGCATCTCCACGTCGGCGAACAGCTTGGCGATCTCAGGCTTCCCCTCCAGGCGGGCCTGCAGATACTCATAAAGCCGCCAGGTCACATCGGCGTCCTCAGCCGCGTACTCGGCCGCGACCTCCGTATCGACCATATCGAACGTCAACGCGTTCTTGCCCTTGCCGATCAGGTTCACGATCGGGACGCACTCGTAGTTCAGGTAGTCCCGCGCCATATTGTCCATCGAGTGGCTGTTCCGCGCCGGGTCCAGGCAATACGACGCGACCATCGTATCGAAATACACGCCCCGCACGGGCAAGCCCGCATTGCGCAGGATGAGCAGATCGTACTTGATGTTCTGCCCGATCTTCTCGACCTTCTCGTCGGCCAG
>JANQFY010000194.1 GCA_028277585.1 Sedimentisphaerales bacterium | reverse complement strand
ATGCAGGTTCCAGCGCTGGCGGTTCAGAACCTCTTCGGCGCCGGCGCATCCAACCTCTTCTCGGTCTTGCTGGGTCTGACGTTCCTCGCGACGGTCAGCGCGTTCATCATCACGGGCCCCCGGATCTACTATGCGATGGCGAAGGACGGACTCTTCCCCGCCCTGGCCGGGCGCGTCAGCGCTAAAGGCGGCGTTCCCGTCCACGCCATGGCGGCCCAGAGCTTCTGCGCGATCGTGATCCTGTTCCTCACCGACTTCGAGAATCTCTACAAGTACGCGTCAGTGGGATTGTCGCTGTTCGCCATGCTATTTGTCAGCGCCGTGTACGTGCTGCGCCGGCGCCGCCCCGAGATGGCAAGGCCTTTCCGCGTGCCGGGTTACCCGGTGCCCCCGGCGCTGTTCCTGGCCGTGACGCTCTTCATGGCGGTCTTCGCCTTCAGGCAATGGCGCGGCCCCTCGCTTATCAGTATTGGCAGCATCCTGCTGGGCATCCCGGTCTACTATCTCTGGTCGGCTCTGCGAGCGCGGCGCACCTGATAGAGGCAATTCAGAGTGCTGAGAACCATCGCCAAGGCCTTTGGCCTTGACGCTGCCACCCGGCGTCGTGGGCGCAGACTGCAACCCTTGCTGTAAACTGACGGGAGGGGTAAAGAAAGGGTGTTTACCGGACGTCGCGGGGCAGGAATACAGCGTCCGGTGAGATTTCGAACCGCCGGCACAGCTCCTCAAGGACCATTTCCAGCCGCTTGAGCTGGTAATCGGTCGGAGGGGTGGAGCCGCCTTCACCGATCAGGCAGACACGAATCGTCTGCTGGTCGGCCCGGCTGTTGGCGACCTGCCGCAGCGCCGCCTGCTGCTGCCAACTCTCGGTCGTCTGAATCTCGCCGTCCCCGGCGCTGATGCCGTTGCAGAGAACGAAGTGGCAGTTGACCTGATCGCCGCTGGGCAACCCATAGGCATCGGCCAGACGCTCGATGTTGCCCCCTTTGGTTCCGCTGAACGCGATCTCAATACTGTCCCAACGGTGCGCCGACTGGCTGACGCGCGAACGCAGCGCCCGGTTGACCGATTCGAGACGGTAATAAGTAGACAAACAGAAGGGACCGGCCGAGGGAGGATTGTTGCCAAGAGCCATCAGGACCACCGCGCCTGTCGTCATCGAGAGCAACAGTGCGGCGAGGACTTTGACTACCCTTGGTTGATTCGACATAAGTTTCCGACCATTCCCAACGCGGCGCCCTGCGAAACTGCACCCCACTTCTTACAGATTCAACAGTTTCCCGGACAGGGCACGCATCTTATATACCACTACATCGACCCTTACCAGGATGTTACTTCAAATTTTGCGCAATTTTACCCAGTTCGACATCGCCCTTTGCCGCCGCGACAAAGAGGTCGTGACATCGCCGGTCATAGTATCACAATCATCGATCGACGTCCAAGGGACAAATCATTATGAGTGAACAACTTGACGACGCCCGGCCGGCTGACTATACTGCGCCGTCATCTGATAGAGAGACTTCCTTCTCTTGAAACGGCGGCCTCGCCCGCGTCCCGTCGGCGCCTTGTTGCCCTCACCAGACGGGGCCACCCGACAAAGGAGAACGACAGTGTCACAATGGCGCGATTTATCGGCCGAGCAAATCGAGCAACTGACCCGACAAGGCTGCACCTGTTCCGATTGGTCGAGGGTTCAGGCCGTCGAAGGGTTCGACGCCCAACGCATCCGCGCGGTCCATTTCTCCGGCGATGTCAAGCTGGGGACCTTTCGCAAGGACGTGTCGTTCTTCGGAGGACTGACCAAGCCGGCGGGGTTGTACCACGCGACGATCCACAACTGCACGATCGGCGATGACGTGTACATCAGCCAGGTGCGCAACTACATCGCCAACTACGTAATTGAAGACAACGTCGTAATCGACAACATCGATCTGCTCGCGGTCGAGGGCGAAAGCGCGTTCGGCAACGGCGTGGAGGTCGACGCGGTCAACGAAGCCGGCGGGCGAGAAATCCCGATCTACGACGAACTCTCGGCCCATACGGCCTATGTCATCGCGTTCTATCGCCACCGCCCCCAGGTCGTCGCCAAGCTCAAGCGGATGATCGGCGACTATACCGCGTCGGTCACCTCGGCGACCGGGCGCATCGGACACGGGGCGCGAATCCTCAACGCCCGACTGCTCAAGAACATCAAGGTGGGCCCGGCCGGCGTGATCGAGGGCGTCAATCGCCTGGAGAACGGATCGGTCAACAGTAGCGACGAGGACCCCGTTTATATCGGACCCGGCGTCTACGCCGAGAATTTCATCGTCTGCAGCGGCTCGCGGATCACCGACGGGACCATCATTTCCGATTGCTTCATCGGGCAGGGCACCGTGCTGGCCAAGGAGTACTCAGCCGAGAACTCGGTCTTCTTCGCCAATTGCGGCGGCTTCCACGGCGAGGCCTGCGCCATCTTCGCCGGCCCCTATACAGTGACGCACCATAAGTCCACGCTCCTGATCGCCGGACTGTTCTCGTTCCTCAACGCGGGCAGCGGGACCAACCAGAGCAATCACATGTACAAACTCGGGCCCGTCCACCAGGGCGTTGTCGAGCGCGGCTCCAAGACGGGCAGCGATTCCTACATGCTCTGGCCCGCCAAGGTCGGCGCGTTCACCGTCGTGATGGGTAGGCACTACCGCAATGCCGACACGTCCGACCTGCCCTTCTCGTATCTGATCGAGCACCAGGACGAGAGCGTGCTGGCACCGGCGGTGAACCTGCGGAGCGTCGGGACGGTGCGTGACGCGCGGAAATGGCCCCAGCGCGACCGCCGCAAGGACTCGAAAAAGCTCGACATGATCCACTTCAAGCTGCTCAGCCCGTTCACGATCCAGAAGATGATCAACGGGCAGAACCTGCTGCGCCAGCTCAAAGAAACCTCGGGCCCCACCAGCGACTACTTCGCGTACCACAGCGTCCGCATCCCCAAGACGTCGCTGGAGCGCGGCATCGTTCTGTACCAGACAGGGATCAACAAGTTCCTGGGCAACTGCCTGCTCAAACGGCTCGAAGGCAAGGAATTCAGCGACGTGCAGACGCTGCGCCGCGTGCTGGAGCCCGAGACCGAAATCGGGCCGGGCAAGTGGATCGACCTGGCCGGCATGTTCGCTCCCGAGAGACTGGTCAACGAACTGCTCGATGACATCGAGAGCGGTGCGATCGGCTCGCTGGCGGATCTGAACGCTCGCTTTCGATCGATCTATGAAGCCTACCCGGCCTACGAATGGGCATGGGCGGCCGACGTGATCGAGAAACAGTTGGGCAAATCGATCGAGAAGATCACGGCCGAAGACGTCCTCGTGCTGACGACGCGCTGGAAGGACGCGGTCCTGGAACTTGACCATACGCTCTATTCCGACGCGGAGAAGGAATTCGCCGCGACCGCGCAGATCGGTTTCGGACTCGACGGCGACAACGAGACGAAGCAGCGCGATTTCGAGGCCGTCCGCGGCTCGTTCCAGGCCGACGATTTCGCCGCCGAGATCGAGAAACACATCGCCGCCAAGACCGAACTGGCCAAAGACCTCATCCGCCGCACCGAACGCCTCCGCCGTCAGGAACAGACCTAGGCGGCGCATAAGAAAAGGGGACTCAACAACTGTGAGTCCCCCGTTGTGTTTCTCCGGGCTGATTGAACGGCCGGTCCTATTGGTCGTTGGCGTCCGCCGGTTCAGGGGCGGGACGCACGGCCGGCCTGACCGCCGTCGGCGGAGCGGGCGGGGCCGGCGGGGCCTGGCCTTCCGCATACTCGATCGTCGCTTCCGACTTGATCTTGTCCAGGAACGCCTGGGCGACCTCGGTCTTCTTATCCCGCGTCAGCCTGTCGACGATACCGGCCTTGGCCTCGTCAAACGGCGTGACGCTGGCTTCCTGGCGGTCCGTGACCCTGATGATGTGGTAGCCGAATCGCGTCTCGACGATGTCGCTCGTGTCGCCCGGCTGCATCGCGAAGGCCGCATCGGCGAACGGCGGAACCATCTGGCCCTTGGCAAAGAAGCCCAGATCGCCGCCCTTCTGCGACGACGGGCAATCGGAATTGGCCTTGGCGATCTCGGCGAAATCGCCGCCGTCCTTGACCTCGCCCAGCAGCTTCGTAATCTTGGCGCGGGCCGCGACTTTGCCCAGGTTGGGATCGGCGCCCGCCTCGGACTCGGGGAACTTGACCAGGATATGGCTCGCCTTGACCTTCTCTTCTTGCGTGAACTCTGCGGGCTTCGCGTCATAGTAGGCCTGCGCGTCCGCGTCGTTGACGTCGATCTTGCCAACCCACTGGGTCTCCATGAACTTCTGACGCGCCAAGCCCTTGCGATACTGCTCCTTGGCCTCGTCGAAGTTGCCACCCTGGGCCTCGATCGCCTCTTTGAACTGCTCAATTGTCATGGGCGGGGTCCGTTGGGCGCCCATTTCCGTGATCGAGGAAATCACGTCGTCGTCGGTGACCACGATATTGGCCTTGGCGATCTGCTGATCCAGCAGGCGCTCGGAGACCATCATATCGAGCACCCTCTGGCGCATCTGCTTCTTCATCTGCTCCAGATACATCGGCGGGATGTTCGCCATCTGGGGCCCGGCGCGACGCAGTTGGGCGTCGACGACGGCGCCGAGTTGCCCTTCGGTAACGACATCGCCGTTGATGGTCACGACCGGCTGATTGGGATCGACAGTGGGTTCGGGCTCAGGCTCGGGCGTCGGCGCGGTCTCGGGCGTAGCGTCCGGACTTGCGACGGCGGTCTCGGCCGGCTGGGCCGGTTGGGCGGGCGTCTCGAGCTGGGCCGGGGCCGGGTCGTTGCCATCGGCGACCGGCGCGGCCTCCTTCTTCTGACAACCGGTCGTACAAACGATCAGGCCGATACACAGACAGGAGACCAGGACGAACAAGCCGGGCTTCCACCGTTTCATAACAGTCTTCATAGACATCTCCAGATAAGCGATTCGTTGGTTTCTACAAGTGATAGGCTTTGTACCCGCCAATAGGAAGGTCAAAACGGCATTATTTCACGGATCGGCACACCGGTCAAGGAATTCGCGGAATCGCAATCCCCGCGTATTCGGCCGGCCGCATCGCCCCAATCAGCCGCAACCGGGCCGATCCACCACCGAGAATTGGCCTTGATGACCGGGCCAACCCAGACTATACTAGTCGGCCGGATCAGCCTTGAAATGAAAAAATGAAAGATCAAAAGTGAGAATTGCGGAATCACCCCAAAGGGGCGATAACCTCCTTGATTTTGCACTTCGCTCTTTGCACTTTGATCTTCTTGGTAGCGCCAACGTAGCTCAACGGTAGAGCTCTGGTTTTGTAAACCAGGGGTTGTCGGTTCGAATCCGACCGTTGGCTTTTCCCCCTCGCCTCTGACAGGCGCAAGCATTGACGGACTCGAACCGTTCGGATCGAAGCGCCGATCGGGCCGTAGGCGTCGCCGTCGTATCAGACGTTCCCGATCGCTCAGTTGGGTGGCTGGATGAACTCCAGGGCCGCGGTTCTGAGCCGGGAGATTGACTCCGGCGTAAACAAGGCCCAGGTCGATTCGTACCCGCCCTGGACGAGATCGTCCTGGGGCACCAGGTACCCGGCGATGCCGTCCGCAAAGGACACCACGACGGCCGGACCGTCCGCGGCGTCTTCAAGCCCCCGGGTCACCGTGCTGAACAGCTCGCCCGGGAAGTTGAGCAGATGCACGCGGCCAAACGCGATGTGCGAGAGGACAAGGTCGGCTCGGCGGGCCGTCACCTCCTCCCGAGTCAGATAGGACGAACCGGCAAGCACGCGCTCGGCGTTGCGATAGAATCGGCTCAGCTCGGCGAGTTCCTTGCGTCGCCTTAGCCACTGGGTCCCACGCGGCGTCTGTTCGAGACGCCTGGCGGTCTCGCGAGCCGCTCGGGCCGCTTGCTCCCGAGAGACCGGCACGGCTTCGCGCAGAGGGCATTGTATGGTCCGCCATTGATGGCTGAGACGGTCGAACGGAAAGGTAGACATCTGCTCGATCCGTGCGATCAGCGTGTTCGCCAGCCCCGCGCCGATGCGATCCCGCTCGGCGATGCCCACGTCTCGATGACGTGAACGATGATCCCCGCAGGGACCCTGCAGAAAGAGAATGGGACATCCAAATTCCGCACTGAGTCGGTCGCACAGCGGGCCCGGATAGTCGCGCCCCAGGTTCGGCTTCCAGTACCCCGCGCTGCAGACGACCGGATGGGCGGTGAAGCGAACCACGCCCCCGGCGTACTTGCCGTCAGCGGTTGGGAACAGGATCAGATCCAGGTAAGGGTCGTTCTCGCGCGTCGCGGCGAAGGGACCGTCAACCGTAGCGACCTCTTGAGGCGTCGCGCCGTAGGCGCGGAGTTTGTCGCGGACCCACTGGGCCCCGTCCACCCTATCGCCGTGGTCAACGCAACCTCTCGATTGCATCAGGCACCATGTCCCCAGTTCGCCGTGCGTCGTTCGCCGATTGATGTTGAACCGTTTGCCCGTATCGACGCGCAGAAACTTGACCGTCTCGACCCGCGCTGCATGATCCCGCGCGCCGCGCTCGGCGGTGACGGAAATCGCCGTCAGCATTTCGGCATCGTGCTCCGTATCGTCCGAACTACTCGAATGGGTGTGGCTGCAGAAGACGTGCACGCATTCGGGCCGTATGCCCAGCGCCGAGGCGACGGCATTCTTCAGGGGCGGCAGCTCGCGACGCATGATCTCGCAGATATCATAAGCCAGCAGGCAGACGGCCTGGTCCGCGCATTGCGCGTACAGCGCCGTTACCCGGACGTCGTCGACCAGCACACGTCCGCGCCAGGAGGGCTGCGCTTGGAGTATAGCCTCGGTGATCACTGCGCTATGCGACCCGACCAGCGCGACCGGCTGTTCGCTCTGCTCGGCGGCGCCGACGGCCTGGGCCCAGGTCAGGCACGCCAGGCAGGCCCCCAGGCGCAACAGCCCGGCGATTGCTATGACACGTACACGCTTGCAACGTCTGTTCGGGTTCATTTCGTCCGCCTCGGTCTCTCGCCATGAAGTGCGAATCGTTGTTCGAGCCAGCCGTCGCCGTCGCGTGCCCGCACCTTCAGCTCGACCTCACGGTTGGCGGGAATCACCCGGTCGGACGCGCGTTCCTCGGTCCCCAGAAGATACGGCGGGCCCGCATAGCGATTCACCAGCTTCCCGTCCAGGTACATCTCCACCCGGCCCATCTCCAAGCCTTCGAGCCAAACGCGCACCCGTTCTCGCGGCCGCCAGCCGCGCGGGGGGCGCGAGGGTCTCGTGATGTAGATGCCCTTACTGCGACGGGGCCTGAGCCGGGCGTCCTCCCGCCACCAGCGCTGCACGTCCTCGCTGCTGGCCAGCAGGCGGGCGCAGCGCCTATCCGTCGGGCGACCCAGCACGCACTGGTCCGATTGGTAGATATAGATACCGTCCACGCCGGCCTCGTAGAGTTGTCTGATGCGCCAGAGGTACAACCCGGGTCGCTTCAGGCCCGCCGCGGTCACATTCGGCAGGACCTTCGCCTGCGTCCCACGGGCCGCTTCCAGGTAGGGCGCCACATCGAGATGGAGATGACGCTCGTCATCGTTGCTTGGGCACAGGTAGTCCACCCACCCCTCCTTCGCCCAGGTCGCGTAGTCGAACAGGTTCCACGAGCCCCTCTTGAACTGGCGCGGCGGCAGAACCCCTTGGCCGGGGAACTGGACCAGTATGGGGACGTGCTTGCCCCGCTTGCGGGCGTACGCATCAGCCAGGGCGCGAAGCTCGCGGAGAAAGGTGTTGCAGGTCTCGACGTCGGGGATCGTGAAGCTGTACCGCATGAAGTCGATGGAGATGCCGGGGGCGCCGATGTCCAACGCCTCGCGCACCAACGCCAGCGCGTGGGCCCGGACCTCGGGCACTTCGAACCTCAGTTGCGACCCATGCAGCCACTGGGGATGCGACTTGGAGAACGCGCCCTGAAGCGGCGTGCCCACATAGGACGCGCTGGCGCCGAAATTGGCGTGACATTGCAGACCGAGTTCATGCGTGTAGCGAACGGTCGCGTCCAGCGCATTGGTGAACTGCTGCATCTTCCCCACGCCGTCGGTAACGGGAATGCTCTCATCCCGCCTGCGGTCGCCCTGGGTGTTGTGCAGCAACTGATCGGCCACGCGGGTCTCGAAGACCGCCTTGGAGCCGAAGCGGTTCACCTGGCTGTCCACCAGGGAGAACCGGGCGTCGCGGAAAGCCGTCAGGACGGCCCGGTGTTCCAGCGGCTCCTGAATGTTCTCGTGAAAGGCCCAGGAATACGGCTCCCAATAGCCGGCGACGAACTTGTCGCGCTCCCCCCTGAAGCGGCTGTCGAGTTCGTCGGCCAACGCGTCCGAGAGGGGGACGAATTTCGCATAGTCCAACGAGGCGGGCGCCCAGCCGTTGTATGCGTGGGGTTGCTGGATCACCAGATGCTGCCGGTCCATGGCGTCCCAGCGCCAGAGCGTGGGCCACCCGTGCCGTGAAGAAAGACGATCGCAGCGTTCGTCTCCTGTGAACCGCAGGTTGACCGAGCCGGCCTTGACGAAGGCCGCGTATCTACCCTTGAGGTCCAGAGGATGAGACAGTTGCGGCAGCGCCCTGTTCCTCCCGGCGTTGCCGTACAGTTCGCCGGTCTCGGCGCGCCAATGCCATTGGGCCGCTTCGGGAGTCGGTGTGGTTGTGACGGCATGTTGCTGGAAAACGCCCGAGAAGTCCGCCAGGTACACGACGTCGCTGTTGTCGGCCTGGGCGCGCTGGACACGTTCACTGAGAAGCGCACCATCCAGCGCTGTCACGCGGACACGGAGATCGATGTCCACCCGGCCGTCGCGTTGCGCTTCGGGGTAGGGGTCGAATACGACCGTCCTCTCCAGGCCGGCGGCATGGCGCTCGGTAACACGCCCCAGTCGCGTCCACCGGTCCCAATCCGAATCCGGCGTCAGCGCCAAAGCAGTCTCGGAGACAAAGGGTCTCACCCGGGCCGGGCGCCACCGGTAGGTGGTCGCCGGCGCCCAGGCGCACGCAACCGAGACCTCATTAGGTGCATCGGCGGGTACGCGATAGCTGATGTGGAGATACCGGGTCAGCGGGTCCGTCGTGATCCTCAGATCGTCCGCCCCGACGCGGGCGCAGGCTCCGAGGAACACGACAGCCAGGATAAGTCTCAGTGTCTTGATCATACGTTCGCTCTCCCGCCCCGGTCCGGGGCCGCCGACACGCGGACGACCCTATCAACGTCTTCTTGGCAACGGGGCCCTCGGACCCAAGAAGCGTAGACGTGTCGCGAACCAGTATACCGTCACTCGAAATCGAGAGGAACACCCGATCCCGAGGAATGCGCTGTGCGGCCAGTTGCGGTCGGCCCCACGAGCCCCGTGAAGCAGGGCTTTCGATTCGAATCCTGGGATTCTCCCTGCACAAAGCTGCGCCTTCGGCGTATCACTTGAGGCGACATGATCTGTAGGAGTGACGCTTATGACACGCAGTCATCGCAAAGTCGTTGTCGTGGGGGCCGGCTCGGTCGGGACCACGTATATCTACGCCCTGCTCCAGACGGGCCTGGCGACGGAAATCGTGCTGCTCGATCTGGACGCCCAGCGCGTCGAAGGCGAGGTGATGGACCTCTCGCACGGGTTGCCCTTCATCCCGCCCGTCTCGGTCCGGGCCGGGCAGTATGCCGACTGCGCCGACGCGCACCTGATCGTCGTCACCGCCGGCGCCAAGCAGACGCCGGGCCAGTCCCGCACCGAACTGATCCAGAAGAACGCCGACATCATCAAATCGATCTGCACCGAGATCGCGCGTCATCAGCCGGCCGGCGTGGTTCTGATGGTCACCAACCCCGTCGACACGCTCACCCAGATCGCCCAGGCGCACCTGTCTTTGCCGCGCGGGCGCGTGATCGGATCGGGAACCGTGCTCGACAGCGCGCGCTTCAAGTACCTGCTCAGCCAACACTGCGGCATCGACGCGCGAAACGTCCACGCCTACATCCTGGGCGAGCACGGGGACAGCGAAGTGCCCGCCTGGAGCATGACCCACATCGCGGGCATTCCGATCCGCCGCTACTGCGAAATCTGTCACGTGTGTGACTACCAGGAACACCACCAGGAGATCGCCCGGCAGGTGCGCGATTCGGCCTACCACATCATCGATTACAAGGGTTCGACGTTCTACGGGATCGGCTTGTCGCTGCTGCGCATCTCCGAGGCGATCCTGCGCAACGAGCGGAGCGTCCTGACCGTCTCGACCTATCTCGAAGGCGAGTACGGCCTGAACGACATCTGCCTGAGCGTCCCGTGCGTTGTCGGGGCCGAGGGCGCCGAGCGCATCATCGACGTCCAACTCGCACCGGATGAACAGACGCAACTGGAACGCTCCGCTCAGGTCCTGGCCGGTGTGCTGGGCGATGTCGCAACCTAGCCATTGGCTCGGTGGTTGCAGCCATTGACTAGAAGACAATGTCACACGACACCTGACGCGCCCCGCCATAGGATATTCCGTCGCGAAGAACACCGGATTGCGGTTGACATGCACGTGCGACATGGGTATAATATTTGCTTCGTGGGGTGGTGACACTTCTGCAACGCAAGCCCGTATATGGAGGCGGGCCCCGTGTTTGTGTGCACGCCCGGTGTCTTATCGGTAGTTCGAGGAGGAACAGCATGAAGAGAATCAATGTCACAGTCATGATCCTGGCCGCGTTGCTCGTGCTCGGGGCGGGGACAGCGCAAGCGGCGCTGACGACCGGCAATTTCCGGACCGAATCGGATCTGCCTCATGGGAGCACGCGTTATCCGCTCGTCTATGAGGCGCTGGGCGCCCCCATCGGCCCCGGTGTGGAGCTGAACGATTCGCACTACGTCGAGAACCCCAGCGGTTGGGGCGGCGGCGTCGTCCACATGGACCTGGACCCGACCACGAACATCCTGACGCTGGATTCCCAGGATACGTGGAACTTCCAGACCTTCGATGCGTGGATCACGGGCGTGACATTCAGCGCGGGGGAGACCATCACGGGCATCTCGATGCTGTCCAACGACCTTCCCAACCCCGTCGTAACGCCGACGTTGGCCTCCACGGACGACAGCATCCACATCAGCTATGACATCCTGAGCGTGCCCGGCTACGGCGAACGTGATTCTTTCTGGTTCACCGGAAGAACCGCGCAGTTCCAGATCGCCACGGGCGGGACGCCTACAATTCCCGCGCCGTCGGCCATTCTGCTGGGCAGCTTCGGCGCCGGCCTGGTCAGTTGGATCAAGCGACGTCGAGGTCAGTAAGAAACACCTGACCACCAGTGAGATTCGCAAGAAGGGGCTGCGACCTGCCGGGTTTGCAGCCCCTTTTTCATGCGCCCCTGGGTTTGCTATCGCCGACAGCTTGAAAGAAGCGTCGTGCGTCGCTATAGTTGCCAAGCGTCGACGCTGTCTGGGCGTCGCTGGTCTATGTCAAAACCGTATAGAAGGATCGATCGTTGAACGAAGCTTATGTAGCACGCATTGCGTCGGAACTGTCGTTGCGGCCGGGCCAGGTGGGCGCGACGGCCGCGTTACTGGAGGAGGGGTCCACCGTCCCGTTCATCTCGCGCTACCGCAAAGAGGCGACCGGCAGCCTGGACGAGGTCGCCATCACGGCGATTCGCGACCGGCTGGGGCAGCTCAAGGACCTGGACGCCCGGCGGGACGCCATTCTCAAATCGCTTCAAGAACGCGGCCTGCTGGACGAGGAACTCAAGAAGAAGATCGATCAGGCCGAGACCCTGACGACCCTCGAAGACATCTATCTGCCCTTCAAGCCCAAACGGCGCACCCGCGCGACCATCGCCCGGGAGAAAGGGCTCGAACCGCTGGCCGAACTGATCGACGCCCAGGAGCCGGGGACGGACCCCGCCGCCGAGGCACAGGCCTTTGTCGATCCGGAGAAAGGCGTCGAAACAGTCGAAGACGCCCTGGCCGGCGCAAAGGACATCATCGCCGAGTGGATCAACGAGGACCAGGAGGCGCGCACGAAGATCCGCGCGATGTTCACGCGCAATGGAATGATTCGCTCCCGCCTCGTGCCGGGCAAGGAGGAGGAGGGGCGCAAGTACGAAGACTACTTCGAGTGGGAAGAGCCCATCGCCAAGGCGCCGTCGCACCGGATTCTCGCCATGCGGCGCGGCCGGCGCGAAGGCATCTTGAGACTGCAGGTCACCATCGCGGAGGAGCAGGCGCAGGGGACGCTGGAGCGTCTGTTCGTCGCGGGCTACTCGCCCTGCTCGGTCCTGATGCAGGAGGCGATCGCTGACTGCTACAAGCGGCTGCTCGCGCCATCGATGGAGACGGAGATCCTGGCCGGCGCCAAGCTCCAGGCCGACCAGGAAGCGATCCGCGTATTCGCCGAGAACCTGCGTCAACTCCTGCTGGCCGCGCCCCTGGGTCAGAAGAACGTCCTGGCGATCGACCCGGGCTTCCGCACCGGTTGCAAGGTCGTCTGCCTCGATCGGCAGGGCCAGTTGAAGGCCAACGACGTCGTCTATCCCCACACGGGTCAGGCCCGCGCGGCCGCCGATGTCACGAAGCTCCAAACGCTCTGCGAGAAATACGATATCGAGGTCATTGCGATCGGCAACGGGACGGCCAGTCGCGAGACCGAAGCCTACGTGCGCAGCGTCCCATTCAAGAAGAACATCGCCGTCGTCATGGTCAACGAGAGCGGCGCATCGATCTACTCAGCCTCGGAGGCGGCCCGCGAGGAATTCCCGAACGAGGACGTGACGGTGCGCGGCGCCGTTTCGATCGGACGCCGGCTAATGGACCCGCTGGCCGAGCTGGTCAAGATCGATCCGAAGTCGATCGGTGTCGGGCAGTACCAGCACGACGTCGACCAGACGGCGCTGAAGAACGGACTCGACGACGTCGTCGTCAGTTGCGTCAACAACGTGGGCGTCGAGGTCAACACTGCCAGCAAGCAACTGTTGCAGTATGTATCGGGTCTGGGCCCTCAACTGGCGCAGAATATCGTGACCTACCGCAACGAGAATGGGCCTTTCCCGTCGCGCCGCGCCTTGAAGAAGGTGCCCCGGCTGGGCGACAAGGCGTTCGAGCAGGCGGCGGGCTTTCTGCGCGTCCGCGACGCGGCCAACCCACTGGACGCCAGCGCCGTCCATCCGGAG
>JANQFY010000117.1 GCA_028277585.1 Sedimentisphaerales bacterium | reverse complement strand
TCGCGAAATGAATGCGACACCGCCCCTGGACAAACTCATGCCGCCGAGACGGCGCAGAGATGACTCGGATGAACCGCCGGAGTAGACGCGGCCACTTCTTGATAGGAGAAACAGCCATGAGAACACCACGGCCATACCATTGACAACCGGCACGCTTTCAGAGATGACAGTGGGCGGCGATACATTGGCTCGCCGTAACGAAGGGCGAATCGGAAGACGGGGCGGGCCGCTGGTTTTCGTGAGGAGCAGATGGTATACTGAGCCCAGAATTGATGAAGGCGACACGGGTATGCGGCGGACGTGAAAGGCGGGCTCAGCGATGCGGATGAAACAGACGGGCATCTTCGTGTTGATCCTGGTGGAACTGGCAGGGACACAAGCGAGCGCCGACGGGAAGTTCTTCGTGCGCGAGAAGGTTCCGCCGGATATCCCCTACCAGCGGGCGTTTCTACTCTTCGATGACGGCACTGAAACTCTGTTCGTCCAGAGCCGGTACGGCGTTAGTACGTCAGGTCCTGGCGAGACACTGGGCTGGGTCGTCCCGGTCCCTGGCGTTCCCGAACTGGCCTCTGCAGAAGCAGACGACGCGTCGCTGTTCTTCGAGGGGATCTCGTACTACATCCAACCACACGAACGACATTTATCAAGTCACCTCCTTGTTCTTGCTGGAGTCATCGTCCTTGCAGGGCTCGTGCTATTGCTACTATGCCCTGTATGGCGATCTTCGGCCAAGTCCCGGAGACGTTTGCGATTCGCGGGATACGGCATGTTACTGTTTGGCTTTTTGCTTGGGCTCGCGACTGGACTTGGCGCCCTGGTGGAGAAGAAGTCAGAGATCGCCGTCGAGATCATCAAGTCCGAGCAGGTGGGCATTTACGATGTGAAAGTGATTCGCGGAGACAGCGCCGAAGCGGTAACGACGTGGCTGGAGGAGAACGAATTCGCCTTCGGCGAAGAAGATGTATCCGCTTTTCGTGACTATGTCGCGCGGGGGTGGTGTTTTGTCACGGCCAAGATCCGCCCCGGCCTCGAGACAGACACGACGTCGGTTAGTTTCGAGGGCTTGGCGGCGCCGCTGGTCTTGACGTTCGACGTAAACGAACCGGTGTATCCGCTGGCGCTGACCGCCACGGCTGGGACCGAGACGGAGATTCTGCTCTACACGCTGACGGGCGCGAAGTTGACATGCAATGACCGTCTGAAGCTGCGACATGCCGCCCAGATGAACTCGCGCAGAATTACAGACGAACTCCTTGTCCGGACTGGGACCGATGAGACACAACCCATGGCAGGCTTGCCCGACAAGCCCATGATGCTGTGCAAGTTCAAGGGGACGATGACCGCCGAGCAGATGCGGGAGGATCTCGTCTTCGAACCAGCGCCGGACAATGCGCCTTACCGGGAGACGATCTGGACATGGTAAAAAGGTAGGGTGAGCGTCCTCGCTCGCCTTTCGGCTATGTGACGCAACGCAGTACGATTTCCATTCGATGAATTGGCGAGCGAGACGCTCGCCCCACGGGGAGACGATCTGGACGTGGCAGGAAGGTAGGGTGAGCGTCCTCGCTCGCCTCTCGGTTGCATGATACAGCAACTCGCTCGGTTCGATGGAGGGACGAGCGGGGACGCTCGTCGCTATGGGGAGGCAATTGAGGCCTGGTAGGAGGTTGCCTGAGGCCGCGATCTGGTTCATAATGCCAGCGAACCTGAGACGAAGCATCGGACCGATGGCTTTAAGGAGGTCGAGCACCATGCGAAGTGCGGATCGAATGGGCTTGTTGTTGGTTGCGCTGCTGAGCGGCCTGGCGCTGGGCGAAGGCGTGCCGGCGACAGTGCGGTTCGAGCGGAAATGGGAGCCGAAGGAGCGGGCGTTTTCCTTTCTCCTGCCGGCTGGCTGGAGTTTTGAGGGCGGCATGTTCCACGTCGACCCGACCCAGGCGGGTGGGCCGGGCAACTCGCTCGAAGGCAAGTGCGATCTGCTCCTGAAGAAAGACGCGGCAGGCACCGTCTCGCTCCGCTGGCTGCCCACCTGGAACTACGCCGAGCTAAGCAAGAATCCTCAGATGGCGATGGCGGCGAGCATGTTCCCCGTCGGCTCGCGTTACCAGGGCATGGAAGTGCGGCCCATGCCGGATTGTGCGACCTTCCTGCAGGGCCTGTTCAGCCAGATGCACCGAGAAGTCTCCGACGTCAACATCGTCCAGACCGAGCCGATCCCCGAACTGGCGCAGATCTTCGAGCAGCTCTACCAGCCCGTCAGCGATCAGATGCGCATGATGGGCGGTCCCCCCTTGCGTTTCGACGCGAGCGGTCTGGTCCTCGACTACACCGAGGGCGGGCGCCGTTACCGTGAGGCGCTGGTCAGTTGCCTCGTCGACGCCCGGGCCGCGGCGGCGATGTGGAGCAACCTCTACACGCTCGACATGCGGGCCCCGGCCGACGAAGCGCAGGACTGGAAGCCCATCCTCGACATCATCCGACAGTCGGTCCAGTTCAGTCCCGATTGGGTGGCCGCGGTGGTCCGGGCGGCGGGCCAGCGGGGCAAGACGGTTGAGGAGACCATGAAAGCGATCCAGAGCATCGACCAGCAGATCTACGCCAGCCGGACGCGGACCAACGCGAAAATCCAGCACGAGAACTACCTCATGCTGACCGGCCAGGAGGAATACGTCAATCCGTTCACGGGCCGGACCGAACAGGACACCAGCGCCTACAAGCGCCGCTGGACGACCGCCGACGGGAACATGATCTACACCAACCAGGAGAACTTCAACCCCAACGCGGTCACCGAACTGAATCACCAGACGTGGAAACAGACCCCGATCCGACCCCGCTAGGGCCCATGTGAGAAGGCCGGGAAACGGGTCCATCGCGACCAAGACAATTTTAGTCCAATAAATCTCTCGCCCCCTCGAACCCCTCTGCGCACGACGCGTACAAAGCCGCAGAATCCGATCAACCAAGGATGAAACACAGAGATCGAAAGGAAATACGATGAAAAGTTCGATCTGCAAGACAATCGACGTCTTCGCCTATTCGTTGTTGTTGATCGGGGCGTTGAACTGGGGGTTTGTAGGTTTGTTTGAGATCGATTTCGTGGCGATGTTGTTCGGGCCGATGAGCATGTTCAGTCGATTGCTCTACTGCATGGTAGCGGCCGCAGCCCTGTACGATTTGGTCTCCCTGCCCGCGATTATGCGACGGTGGGACATTCACATGCACCATCGCCCGGCTCACGTCCAAGCGTAATAACCTCGGTCTGTTTAGTCCCAGACAGACTCTTGCCTTAAGCCCCCCGCCCCCGCGGGGGGCTTTCGTATTTCCCATTCCCCCCGCGCCGGACCCCGCCCGAATCAAGGTCCGATAGACAGCGCAATCAACCACTGCCTCCCCGGTTCTCCAAACCCCGGAGCACTATACCCCCCCAGAACCTCCTTTTGCCAATTGCTCATCAAGCCCCTGTCCAAACCGGTCGATCCTCCGGGTACAAGTCATCATACAGGGGAGTGTTGCGATGTCAGCATGGCTCAATCGGTCATCCCTTCCGGGCTCGATCGCGGTTCTGGCAGTGGTGGGTTTGCTCGGGGCGATCCCGTCGGCACGCGGGGCCGCGACCGATCCGGCCGCACTGTTCGATCTGTCGTTGGAGGAACTGATGGCGATGGAGATCGCCTCCACGTCGGCCTCCAAGACCCCCGTGACCACGCGTCGTGCTCCGGGGACGGTCTACGCCTTCTCCGGGGACCAACTCCGAAGCGAGGGCGTCCGGACGCTGGAGGACTTGCTGGAGCGGATCCCCGGCGTGCAATTGTCTCCCAACCGTCAGGGACACACCAGCGCCTGGTTTCGCGGGGTTGGGGATCGCTACAACAGCAAGATCCTCTTGCTGATCGACTCGGTCCCCATCAGGGACATGTACTACAGCAACTTCCTGATCGACGAGATGCACCCTATCGAACTGATCCAGACGGTCGAGGTGCTGCTGGGGCCCAGCTCCGTGCTCTACGGGGCCGACGCCTTTGCGGGCATCATCAGCATCACCACGAAGAAGCAGACCGACGAAGTGACGCTCTCGGCGATGTCACACGAGACCTACTCCGGCGCCGCCCATGTCTCTCACGAGAAGCTATCGATCTTTGCCAAGTATCTGAGCGCCGACGACGGCTTCACCCCCGAATTCGGCCGCGACGGCGAGACGCGCCGCACCGACCAGGACCCTGACCGGGACCTGGCGGTCGTGGACATCAAGTACGACCTGACGGACAACATCACACTCGGCCTGAGCAAGACCGACTACGAGTACCCCTTCCTTTACTCGAGGTACGACCGAACGACGAGCGTCAACCGCAGCCCGCTGGTCGCCCATATGAACCTGATCCACGGCGACCTCGAGACGCTCCAGATCGACCTGACCAGCTATTTCGTTCACTATGACTTCGAGTTCGAGGAAGAGAAAGTCACCGAAACAGGACCTGTCACGCCAAGGGAATACGAACTCGACGAGATGAACACGCAATACGGCGGGATGGATCTGTATCTGTCGAAAGCACTCGGCGACCACACCCTCCTGCTGGGGACCTCGCTGTTCTACCACGAAGCGGCGGACGACGTCCTGGAGACCAAGTGGGATATCGACCCCAACGGCGCGCTGGTGTTCGACGCCGAAGCCACGAAACTCGACGACCCGGACGCCAGATACTGGGACCATTCGGTTTACCTCCAAGACCAGTGGGCGCTCGATCCGAATCTCGACCTGACGCTGGGCCTGCGCTACGATTCGCCCGACGACTTCGAAGGGCAATGGAGCACGCGGGCGGGTCTGGTCTATACGCTTGCGAGAGGATTCTACGCCAAAGCGCTGTTCGGCACGGCCTATCGCACACCCAGCTACCGGGAGTATCGCAAGACAGACGAAGGAGTCGTCCTGTTCGATCCCAACCTCGAACCCGAACATGTGCACACGTACGAACTGGCGCTGGGCCAGCGGGTCGACGAACAGACGAGTTGGCTGGTCACCGGTTTCTACAATGAGTACAAGGACTACATCGCCGACGTGTACGTGCCGAGCCTGGGCGACGAGGTCTTCTTCAATTTCGACAAACAGGTCACGCGCGGACTCGAACTGAGCGGCACCCATTGGTTCGCCGACAAGACGTGGCGTCTGAACTCCTCGATCACGTTCATCGACACCCAGGACCGGGACACGCGCGACGAACTGCACGGCGTTTCGAATGTCCTGGCCCACGCCCACCTGACCTACTACGCCGGCAAGGCTCTCAAGATGGGATTGACCGCCAACTACGTGGGCCGACCCCACGTCGATGACGACTACCAATCGGACGTTCCGGCCGAACATCGAGACCCCGGCCTCAACGACGACTACGTCGTCCTGGGCGCCTATGCCACTTACCGTCTCAACAAAAACATTGAAATTCAGTTCGCGGGCCATAATATAACCGATGAAGAACGCTACGCGCCCCACTACGGACCCAGTTCCGCGTATGACTACGAGTGGCCGGGAGCGTTCTTGAGCCTGTCTCTCGTCATCAGGCAATAAACGGAAACAGCAAGCAAAGGGTAGACGCATGGCAACGTTCGGCACGGTGATCAACTGTATGGATGGGCGGACGCAACTGCCCGCCAACGCGTACCTGAGGGAGCAACTCGAAGTCGACTATGTCGACACCATCACCGAGGCCGGCCCCGTGCGCATCCTGGGCGAGGAGCCCGACTCGGCCCTGTCCGAATCGATCATGGCCCGCGTCCATATCTCAACAGACAAGCACGGCTCGAAGGCCGTCGCGATCGTAGCGCACTACGACTGTGCCGGCAACCCGGTCCCGAAAGACAGGCAGTTGGAGCAGTTGGACCTGTCCGTGCGGTTCGTCGCCGCCCAGTGCCCCGGGGTCCGCGTTCTGGGTCTCTGGATCGACGAGACCTGGACCGTCTCCAAAGTCTGCTCCGCCTGGGACTAGTACGACGCCAGCCTCCCACTTGGAGGTAGAGATACCAACGGGCATACCCCTGGCCAACGGAATGCGATATAGGGACAAGCGAGGAAAGGAGATACCCCGTGAGAACCACGTTGGGCCGTCGAGCGAAACCGCAGTCAATCCGAAGCCAGCAGATACGACCGTCGGCGTGGTGGGTCTTTCTCCTGGTACTGGCGATCCCTTGTGCCCACGCGGCAGAGTCGCGGCGTGAATGGTCGGGGGTCTATCCGCATCTGGCGTTCTTCAACAGTCAGGGCGAGTGCGGGACCGGCGCGGTTGTCCCCTGGGCGGACCGGCTCTGGGTGGTGACGTACTCGCCGCACGAGCCAAGCGGATCCGACGACAAGCTCTACGAGATCGACAGGGCTCTGAACCTGACAATCCGCCCCGAGAGCGTGGGCGGCACGCCCGCCAATCGGATGATCCACCGGGAATCGCAGCAGCTCTTCATTGGGCCCTATGCCATCGACTCCCAGGGCGCAGTCCGCGCCATCGGGTTCGAGACCATGGTGGGCCGTCCGACGGGCAACGCCCGCCATCTGAGCGACCCGGCGAACAAGATCTACTGCGCCACCATGGAAGAGGGCTTCTACGAGATCGATGTCCACACACTCAATGTCAAGGAACTCTACCCTGACGGACACCGAACCGGGAACATGGCGAACGATCTGCTGCCCGGCTATCACGGCAAGGGGCTCTACAGCGGCCAGGGTCGATTGGTCTACGCCAACAACGGAGAATACTCCCCTCTAGCGCGACGCAAGCCGGACATTCCTTCCGGCTGCCTGGCTCAGTGGGACGGGAAGGACTGGACCGTTGTTCGACGCAACCAATTCACCGAGGTCACCGGCCCCGGCGGAATCTCTGGAAGTGAGAACCCCGAGACCGACCCGATCTGGAGCATCGGCTGGGACCATCGCTCCTTGATTCTGATGGTGCTCGACAAAGGTCTCTGGCACGCGTTCCGACTGCCCAAGGCGAGCCATGCCTACGACGGCGCCCACGGCTGGAACACCGAATGGCCCCGCATCCGGGAGATCGGCGAGAAGGACCTGCTGATGACCATGCACGGGATGTTCTGGCGCTTCCCCAAGACCTTCACAGCGACCCACGCGACGGGCATCGCGCCGCGGTCGACCTACCTGGCGATCGTGGGCGATTTCTGTCGCTGGAAGGATCGCATCGTGCTCGGCTGCGATGTCACCGCCAAGAGCGAATTCCTCAACAAGCGCAAGGCCAAGGGCAACCTGGCCGGACCGGGGCAGTCGCAATCCAACCTGAGATTCATCAAGCCCGAGCAACTGGATCGGTTCGGCGTCCCGCTCGGTCGCGGCGCCGTCTGGCTCAAGGACAAGGTCCAGGCGAACGAAGCATCGGACCCGTTCCTGCTGGCGGGCTTCCAGAAACGCGGCGTGCATCTGGCTC
>JANQFY010000512.1 GCA_028277585.1 Sedimentisphaerales bacterium | reverse complement strand
TATCGCATCGGCCTGAGCAACGCCCTACACTACGAGTACGCCAAGCCGGGCCAGTGGAACGATCCCGACTACCTCATGATCGGCCGCATCGGCAACGCCCATCACCACGACGAACCGCCCAAGCCGACCACACTAACGCCCAGCGAGCAGTACAGCTACATGTCCATGTGGTCGCTGATGGCGGCGCCGCTGTTCTTCTCGGGCGACATGCGCTACCTGGACGAATTCACCCTCAACATCCTCTGCAACGCCGAGGTAATCGATATCAATCAGGACCCGCTGGGCATCCAAGCCAAGCCCATAGTGAACGACGACGACACGCTGATCCTGGCCAAGCCGCTCGAGGACGGATCGCTGGCCGTTGGCGTGTTCAATCTGACTGAACTGGCCCGCCCCATGACCCTGGACTTCTCGCTGCTCGGTCTCTCCGGAAAGCGAAGGGTGCGCGACCTCTGGAGACAGAAGGACCTGGGAGTGTTCGACGACCAGTTCACCACGAATGTCTCGCGACATGGCGTCACCCTGGTCCGTCTGGCGAGGCCGTAAGTAAGGTAAGGAAGTGCTCGTCAGCATATGCTCCACGGGCCGGCCAATTGCCTCTCCCACAACGGGACTGTCCTCTGGGAGAGGACGCGCAAAGACATCCCGCATGGCCGGTGCCTGTGGATTTCGATCGATCGAACGATAGTCGATGGGTACGAAAGGGTTGTCATCGAACCGGGTCCATTTGAAGGACTGGTCAAGGAGCGTCTGAGTCCGTCCTCGAGGCAGACGCCTACGATATTCGCAGCTACTTCTGAGCGATATGCCGCCAGAACGCGCGGCGGAACAGACAGTTGACAGCGCAATACAAGCTCAAACGCCCCTTGCATAGAGCCCAATCACTGCAATAGAATAGCTTCTCAGTGGGATTGACAAACCGAGGATCCTGCCGGTATCGCACATGGCAACTGGAACGGAGTATGGGGCCTATGTGTGGTTCGATCGAGAATCGGACCGGGTGCGCCCCGCAATCGTGGAGGTCATGTCATGCACAGAACCAAGGCGTTCACCCTGATCGAGCTGCTGGTCGTCATCGCCGTTATCGCCGTTCTCATGGGAATCCTGATGCCCGCCCTGGGCAAAGCCAGGGAATTGGCGCAAGGCGCCGCCTGCAAAGGCAACTTGAAGAACTACACCCTGGCGATGGCCATGTACCTCGACGACAACGACAGGCAGTTCTGCCAACCGGAGCGATGCTACTTCTCGCAACTCACCGCCTATCCGGCTGAGTCGGGTCTGCCCGGAAACCATCTCCATCTGCGCTGGTGCAATGGTGATATCGAGCTGAAGAGCAACCCCCAGTACCGGGGTATGATGGCCCCCTATCTCGCGGACGCCCGGGCGTGCATTTGCCCCACCTTCAAAACGCTGGCCGTGAGGCATTCGGACGATCAGTTCTTCATGGCCAATGGTTCGAGCATCAGTAACTACGAGCCCTGGTACAACTACACCATGAACGCGTACCTGGGCAGCCTGAACTCAAGTGTCGAGAAGACCCGCGTTCTCAAGGATACAGACGTTAAGCACCCGGCCACTACGTTCTCCTTCACCGAGGAAAGCGCCCGCGTGGACACGGACTACAACGCCTCAGGGCTCAACGACACCTTCATGGTTTGCGGCAGTGATTCGATGGTTGACGGTTGGCTGGCTCAGGTCGGAGGCAACCCCAGGCTCGTCGAGCCCGGCCCCGAAGGCGTGGGGCAGTTCTGGGATGTCATCGCCGGATTCCATCATGCCCCGTCGGGTGACAAACTCCGTGGACGAGGGAACTGCGCCTTTCTTGACGGACATGTCGAGGCCCACCCTCGTTCTGAGACCTTCTACTACGCCTATCCCAAATAGCATTGGCGCCTGATACTCGCGGTAGAAGGCCAACCCTTGTGAAACCGCTCCCAGGTTGGTACCATTCGACCTGCAATCGATGGTTCGTATCGCAGGTCTGTTGAATGGCATCTATCAGGAATCAGTACCGTGACAACCTTTCGCGCCCCTGAGAACCCGATCCTTGGCCCGGCTGATGTGAAACCCTCTCGCGAGGACTTCGAGGTGATTGGCGTCTTCAACGCCGGCGTGGCGCGATACGACGGAGAGGTGATCCTTCTGTTGCGGGTCGCCGAGCGGCCGATCAACGATGATCCCCAGCACGTCCTGACGGCCGTCTTCGACGCCGAGCAGCAGCAGGTGGTCACGAAATCGTTCGCGAACCGCGATCCCGAGAACGACTTCTCTGATCCCCGTCTGATTGTCCGATCGGGGCAAACCTATCTGACGTCCATCTCACATCTGCGTCTGGCGCGCAGCCGGGACGGCGTACATTTCGACATCGACGATCAGCCCACTTTGGCGGCGGTCAACGAATACGAAACGTTCGGCGTGGAAGATCCGCGCGTCACGAAGATCGACGAAACCTACTACATCCAGTACGTCGCCGTGGCGCCGCGTGGCGTCACGACGTGCCTGGTCTCGACGCGCGATTTTCGGTCGTACGAGCGTCAGGGAGTCATCTTTCATCCTGAGAACAAGGACGTCGCGATCTTCCCGGAGCGCATCGACGGGAAGTACTACGCCCTGCACCGGCCCCACTCTCCTCTGTTCGGCAAGAACGACATGTGGATCGCCGAGTCACCCGATCTGAACTACTGGGGCAATCACCGTCACCTGATGGGTCTGCGCGACGGCTTGTGGGATGAGACGCGTATCGGAGCGGGCGCCGTGCCCTTCCGCATTGATGAAGGGTGGCTGGAAATCTATCACGGCGCCGACCGACGGAGCCGCTATTGTCTGGGCGCAGTTCTACTCGACGCCCAATCACCCTGGAAGATCCTCGCCCGATCCGCGAGCCCGATCTTCGAACCTGAGATGCCATACGAGCAAGCCGGGTTCTTCGGTCACGTCGTGTTCACTTGCGGCCTGCTGCTCGAAAACAACATCCTCAGACTCTATTACGGCGCCGCTGATTCAGTCATCTGCTACGCCGAACTGCCTCTGGCCGACGTGATGGCCACTCTAAACGGCTGACGCATCACGTCCTAGGGCGTATGAGCGTCCTCAACCGTGATCTCGTGGCCCTGCGCCTCGGCACGCACCTGCGGCTCATAGTACGAGTACGCCTGGCTGTCCGGAATCAACGCCCGGACCGGGAAGCGCGCCTTGATCTGGAAGGTGAAGGTACGCTCCTCGCCGGGTGTCAAACCATCCAGGTAGAAGATCACTTTGCGACCGGCCAATTCGAACCGCGTCACGACCTTCTCCTCGAGCAGCGCGTCCAGCGATTCGCCGACGGTCTCAAAACCCGTGGGCACGCCGACATCCACGATCATCATACCGGTCGCGTCCTTGAGACCCAGGTAACGCACCGTCGCAATGACGTTGACGATATCGTCCACTTCGACATGATCGGCGTCGTAGTCCACCTCCAAAGCCATGTCGCTCGAGATGCAATCGTCCCCGAGCAAGACGTTGAACCGACGCACCAGTTGGAACCGCACGTCGCCGGCGCCGGCGGCGCTGAGTTCCAGGCCCGGCTGAAGGGGCAGGTCAGCAGTCTGGAGAACGTCGAAGTTCTCGCTGTTGACATCGAACTCTGCCAGCACCGAACCGGCCGGACCATGGGCCGTCACCGTCAGATCGACTCCACGACTCTGGTTACGGGCCGCCATCATCAGGGCCTTGAGCCCCATGACCGTGTCCTGCGTGCTGCCGTAGCCACCCAGGCTGTTGCGCTGCAGCGCCAGCCACTTGATCGCTTCGTTGGCCTGCGGCCGCTCGGTCTCGATCATCGCCAACGCCGCGTAGGCCGTCGTCTCGACGGCGTGGGGTTCCCAGTGCAGACCTTCGCCGTCGCTGCTCGCCAGTTCCAGGAGCCGGTCGAGAACCACCTCGACCGTCGCATCCCCCGCCCGCGCCAGCGCCAAAGCCGCGATAGCAAGGGCATATGGATCGTCCTGAACCGAAGACAGTTCGTTTCGCAGACACTGAATCCCGGCACCGACAACGCGCCGGGCCGCCTGGCCGTAATCGGTAAGTC